>JABHOG010000042.1 GCA_018694835.1 Planctomycetota bacterium
CTCCAGCAGTTTCATGGCCAATTTTTCCAAATCGAAACAGTTTCATCGATCCTCCTAGATCACCATCACGCCGCCATCGACGGGAAACGAATGCCCCGTGATGAAGGCGGATTCATCACTGCAGAGAAAGAGCGCGAGATCCGCGACCTCCTCTGGTCGGGCCATTCGGCCCATCGGTTGGTACTGGGACAACTCCTCGAACTTTTCTTTTTCCTTGCCGGGATAGTTGTCCCGGATGAATCCGTCGACAAAGGGAGTGTGCACCCGTGCGGGTGCCACGCAATTGCAGCGAATCCCTTGCTTCATGTAGTCGGTCGCGATGGAGCGAGTCATGGTGAACACCGCCCCCTTGGTCATCGAGTAGGCGAAACGATCCTCCAGTCCGATGTGACTGGCGATGGAGGCGAGATTGAGAATCACTCCTCCTGATCTCTCGAGCATGCGGGAAACCGCTTCTCGAGCACAGAATGCGACACCTTTGATGTTGACCGCATAGAGCCGATCCAGGTCTTCCTCTTCGGTGTTGAGGACATTTCCAACATGGGCAATGCCGGCGTTGTTGACGAGAATCTGCGTGCTGCCGAGGGTGTCATCGACCCTTCGAAATGCCTCAGCCACCGAGTCCTTCTGCGCTACATCACAGACCATCGTCTCGACGACGATCCCGGCACTGGAGAAGTGCTGCCGTGCGGCTTCCAGGCTCTCGGCATCGATGTCGAGCAGGGCGATCCGAGCACCCTGTTCCGCAAATCGGCCCGCAATGGCGAGTCCGATACCAGATCCTGCTCCTGTGATGACCGCAATCTTGTCGGTCAGGCGACCCTCGAGTGCCATCTTGTCTCCCTTCTCCACGATTCTTCGAAGCGAGGAGGATATCATGCATCTTCCCCCTCTGGGAGCGGGCCCACCTTGACCGGGAGCCGTGCTGGGGCAGGATACTCGGGAAGGGCAGATCAGCCCTTCAGTGAGGAGCCAAGGATGAGTGTTCGACAACTTCCATGCAGATATTCGTGGATCTTACTGCTGCTTCTTCTGGGGACCGGCTGTACCTCGGGAGTGACCAGTTCGACCCCCAAGATCGCAGTGATCCCCAAGGGGACCAGCCACGAGTTCTGGAAATCGGTCCATGCGGGTGCCGAGAAGGCGCGCCAGGAGGTGGGCGGATTCGAGGTGGTCTGGCGCGGTCCAGAACGGGAAAATGACAAGAGCCAGCAGGTCGACCTGGTGCAGAATTTCGTCGCTTCGGGGATCAGTGCCATCGTCATCGCTCCCGCCGATGATCGAGCCCTGGCTTCTCCCATTTCTGTCGCGAATCAGGGGGGCACCCCTGTCATCGTCATCGACAGCGGGGTCCAGGGAGTGGCCGGTACCGACTACGCTTCCTACATCGCCACCGACAATGTGGAGGGTGGCAGGATCGCCGGTCGCCGCATCGCCGAGTTGACCGGGGGGAAAGGGCGAGTACTGGTGTTGAGATATCAGCAAGGCTCGGGCAGTACCACCCAGCGGGAGCAGGGATTTGTCGAGGCTCTCGAGAGTTTCGAAGCGATCGAAGTGGTGGATCCTGGGCGCTACGCCGGATCGACAAGGGAGAGTGCACGCCAGGCCGCAGAGAACTTGCTCGAGGCCGATAGCGACTATGCCGGAATCTTCTGCTCCAACGAATCTGCTACCTTTGGAATGTTGCTCGCTTTGAGGGCCAGGGCGATGGCGGGAAAGGTGTTCCTGGTCGGGTTCGATGCCAGCGACGGCCTCGTCGAGGGAATGCGCGCCGGCGAGATCCATGGATTGGTGGTACAAGATCCTGTCGCGATGGGGGAACTGGGAGTCAAGACTGCATTGGCGGTTCTACGCGGTGAAAAGGTCGAGACGCTGGTCGATACCGGTGCCAAACTGGTCACCGGTGAAAACATCGATGAACCACAGATCGTCGATCTGCTCACTCCTCCCCTGAAGAAGTATCTCGGCGAGTGACGCAACCTCCACTACTGGAGATGACGGCGGTCGATAAGGCCTTCGGGGCGACAGTGGCACTCTCGGGTGCCCACCTTCGCGTCGAGGCGGGCGAGGTGCGCGCTCTGATCGGAGAAAATGGTGCGGGCAAGTCGACTCTGATGCGAATCCTCAGCGGTGTGGAGACTCCCGACTCGGGTACCATCCGGATCTCGGGAAAACTCTTCTCGCCGGCCAATCCCCAGCAGGCAAGAGATGGTGGCATCGCGATGGTCCACCAGGAACTGGCCGTGGTCGAGGATCTCACCGTCGAGGAGAACCTGTTACTGGGAGCGGAGCCGAGCAGCGCTGGATTGTATCTTCCTTTCCGCATGAGAGATCGCGTCCTTTCATCACTGACCCTGCTGGGCCGCAGTGAAATCCAACCTTCGACTCCCGTCTCACAACTATCCGTTGCGGCGCGTCAACTGGTTGAAATCGCCCGGGCGCTGGTTCACGACGCTCCTGTCATCGTTTTCGACGAGCCGACCAGCAGCCTTGGTGCCCAGGATATTGAGCATCTGTTCGAGGTGATCGGTCGCTTGCGAGATGATGGTCGGGCAGTGGTCTACATCTCTCACTTCCTCGAGGAAGTGCAGCGTATCGCTGATCGCTGGACCGTATTGCGCGACGGTGAAGTGGTGGGGGAAGGGTGGATATCCGAGACCACTACCGAGCAGCTGGTCAGCCACATGATCGGTCGTCAGCTCGACGAGATGTACCCTCGGATTCCCCACCAGCGAGGCGACGCCTTGATCGAGGTGAGCGATCTGAAGACACGAACCGGTCTCCAGCATGCAAACCTCACCTTGCACCGCGGTGAGGTGCTGGGCATCGCCGGCTTGATCGGTTCTGGCCGATCGGAACTGCTCCGTGGAATCTATGGCCTCGACCCCATCGATTCGGGCTCGGTGCAGGTTGCGGGGCGATCGCATCGTCCCGATCCGACCCGTAGCATCGAGTCAGGGATTGGTCTTGCCAGTGAAGATCGCAAGGAAGAAGGACTGGCCACCGATCTGTCCCTGGCGACCAATCTGACCCTCGGCTCCTCCTCGGCTCGCCCCTTCTTCTCACTTCTTGGATTGAAGAAGGAACGGAGCCAGGTCGAGTGGTGGATCGATCGGTTCTCGATTCGAACCCGGGGCCCCGATCAGCCAGTACGGACACTCAGCGGCGGAAACCAGCAGAAGGTGGCGCTGGCGCGTCTGATGCACCTCGATGTCGATGCGGTGCTACTCGATGAACCGACCCGTGGCATCGATGTCGGATCGAAGACGGAAGTATTCCGCTGGATCAGCGAGATGTCCGCTGCAGGAAAAGCGGTGCTGGTGGTTTCCTCATCGATGCAGGAGTTGCTCGGCATTTGCGATCGGATTCAGGTGATGCACCGCGGGGTTCTGGGAGAACCTCGTGAGGTCGAGAAATGGGATGAGCATTCCTTGATGGTATGCGCAGTGGGGGGGGAAGAGGCGGCATGAAGTTCACCATTCCACGCCACTGGTTCGCCACTTTGGCGCCCTTTCTCGGAGTGCTGGTGGTGGTCCTGGTCTTCTGGATTCTGTACCCCGATCAGCCGATGACTCTCAAGACATGGCAAATAGTGGCGACCCATACCGTGGTGGTCGGTCTGGCCGCAGTCGGAATGACCTGGGTGATCATCTCCGCCGGGATCGACCTGTCGGTGGGATCGGTGATCGCCCTGTCGGGAGTCAGTGCAGCCCTTGCGGTAGATGCCGGGTGGGGAGCGATCGGAGCGATCACTGTTGCGCTGGCCACTGGAGCGGTGTGTGGAATTTACAACGGAATCCTCATCGTCGGCCTGCGACTTCCTCCCTTCATCGCAACACTCGGGACGATGGGGTTTTTTCGGGGAGTGGCGCTGTGGATCGCCAACAATGGATCGGTGCGACCCGAAGATGCTCAAGGGGTCTCCACTACCGATGGGATCGCCAACTGGGTCAAGATTGGTAGCGAAGGACAATGGCTACCCCCTGCAGTGTGGCTGCTGCTGATCATCACCATCGTGGGAGCGTTGGCGCTGCGCTGGACCGTTCTCGGGCGTCACACCGTGGCGATCGGCTCCAACGAGTTGACTGCCCGTCTGTGCGGGGTTCAGATCGAGCGAACCAAGATCGTGATCTATGCCATCGCGGGATTGCTGGCAGGGCTGGCAGGCGTCATGCTCTTTGGAAGATTGACCGTGGGAGATTCGACCGCTGCGGTTGGAATTGAACTCAAGGTCATCGCAGCAGTCGTCATCGGCGGGGCCAGTCTTTCCGGTGGGCAGGGCTCGATCAGTGGAACGTTGGCAGGAGCATTACTGATGGCCGTACTGAGTAATCGCTGCACTGCGGCCGGCTGGCCAGACTTCGTCGAACACATGATCGTCGGGCACATCATCATCTTGGCGGTGGCCATCGATCAGTGGAGAATTCGCAGAACCAACCACTGAGGGGGAATCGTGCGTGTTGCAGTCTATTGCGCCTCCAGCGATGATGCTCATCACACTTATCGAGAGGATGCCGCTGCGCTGGGGACAGCGATCGGCGTGGGTGGGCATCAACTGGTCTATGGCGGCGGCAACATCGGTTCGATGGGGGCACTCGCCGAGGCAGCCGTCGCTGCCGGGGCCCAGGTGATCTCGGTGATTCCTCGCTTCTTCCACGAGCGGGGGCTGACCTACGAAGGATCGACCGAGGTCCACATCACCGATGACATGCAGCAAAGGCGTCGGATGATGTGGGAGCGAAGCGATGGTGTCATCACCCTGCCTGGGGGATTCGGCACCCTCGAGGAGGTCTCCGAGATGCTGGTTCTCAATCAACTCGAGTTGGTCCGGAAACCGGTGGTGCTGGCCAATCTCAACGGCTTCTGGAATCCACTGTGGAACCAGATCGAGCAGATGTTCGCTCAGCAGATGCTACCGACCGGGTATCAGGAACTGATTCGCCAGGCGGTGGACGGAACGTCAGCACTGGAGGTGTTGCAGCAGTTATTGAAGGGAGAGTCTTGATGGATCCACAAGTGCCTCCGCAAATCGAAGCGGCCCGAAGTCTGGGTCGTACTCTCTCCTCCATCACGGCTCTGGTCGAAGGAGTTGGCGATGAGGCTGCACGAGTACGACACGACGATGACCACTGGTCTCTCGTCGAAGTGGTCGGGCACTTGCTCGATGAAGAACGGGAAGACTTTCGAGCAAGGATCGAACTGATTTTCGATGATCCTTGTGCTCCGTGGCCCGCCATCGACCCGCAAGGCTGGGTCGATGAGCGCCACTATCGAGAGCGATCGGTCCAGGAACTACTTCGGCTCTTCCAGGACGAGCGGCAGCGATCGCTCTCGTGGCTCGGAGCACTCGATGATCCCGACTGGCATACGGAGAAGGATCACCCCCTCGGGGCGCTGCGCGCTGGCGATCTTCTGTTGGCGTGGGTCGCCCACGATCTGGCACACCTGTCTCAGATCGCCCGCTGGCACGCCGATGCCGCCTCGGTTCGATTGCAGCCGTTTCAGGATGACTACGCCTACTGATCGATGCTCTTGCCCGCTTTATTCTCCTGGTCGACGGCCCGGTCTCCCTCGACCTTGCGGCGGAATACCTGGATCGGTAACCGGGATCTCGGTTTGCCACTTCTTGCCGAGGCGCTGTCCCTGCTGGACATGGGCGCGGGTATATTTCTGTGCGCGGCGGCTGGTCTCGAGCACCTGGTCGAGAGCTCTGGCAATCGTCTGCTGGTCGGCGTCGGCGGCCACCTTGGCGATCACCTCGACCTGAAGTCCGAAGTCGCCGGGCTGGACGATCCAGATTCCAGCGGATGGTTTCTCGATTCCCACCTTCTTCAGTTGTGCTGGCTCGTCGGTGGCGGCCCAGCTAAATCGTCCGAGATAGGGTTCTTTCCAGCCCACCGTTGCAAGGGACTGGAGTTGCGCATCATCGAGTCCGCTGCTGATCACCAGCGGGAGTCGGTCGCATGCGGCGATGTTGACGGCGAGGCGGACACTCTTGGCGATGGGAAGTGATGGGCCATCGGCGCTCTTGTGATCCTTGGGTGGAGGGTGAGCTTCAGCAATATTTTCCATCTCGAGGGCCAGTACGGTGCCCTCCCAGCCGACGGCTCCACCAAAGACCATCGTCGGGCTACGACCCGATCGACTCAACCGCGTCTTCCCATCGGAAGTGAGTATCACAAAAACCGTGTTCTCCAGCTGCCCCGAGCGGCCGCGGTAGATCCCCTCGAGAAACTTGCCTTCTCCCGCATCTTCGTAGGTGGCCAGGCGAGCGCAGACAAACTTTCGTGACGCTTCGATGACGAGTGGGTCGGACCAGAGACTCTGATCCATGTTTTGTTTCCCCGGTCACCAGATGCCGGGAATGCCATGACACTGAGGTGCCGCCGACAGCAGCAAGATCGGCTTGCCGCTGCGACGGGCTTCCCCGGTGGCCCCTTCCCAGGTTCCCCACCAGGCGACTCCGGCGGGATATTGACTCCGGAAATCTGCCGGGGAATCGGTTTCGACGCCCGGCACCTGGGAGGCCTGTATCGCGGACTCGGGAAGCGCTGGCGGCTGCTCCAGCGGGAGCAGTTCTAACCCGCCACTGAGGGCCAGTATACTGAGGGCCAGTATTCTGAGGGCGAGTATCTGGAGCAGGAGGACTGTCATCAAAGAACCTCGAATCTATCGCCGGCTAGAACCATTTCGGCTCCATCGCCATGGCATGTATCCAAATTAACCCCGGATTGAGGCTCTGGGAGTAAAGTTTTTTTGATCCAGCAATATTGTCGAATACCATTCATCCACAGGTGAAGAGGTGATGGCCATCTTCTTCCCTGACCCAGGAGGTGTTCCATGCGACCGAGCCATTCCCGATTCTCGCTGCATATACTCTGTGCAGTCTGGATTTCTTCTACGGTCGCGCTGGCAGCAGACGCTCCTGTGCCTGCGCTTCGCTGGGACTTCAGGGATTCATTCATCTCGGATTCGGGGGTTGTCGGTTCGGTCGAAGGAAAGATTCAGGGGCAACTCTCGGGAGACCTGGGTCTGGCGGATGGAGGAAGTGGGCCGCTGTTGCTGGGAGGTGGGGCCAATGGAATGTTACTGCTGGCTCGCCAGTATCGGGATGTTCTGGAGCATCTTCCGCGCCAGGATTTCACGGTCAGCGCCTGGATCGTGCTGGAAGAGAAGATGGAATGGGGTTCGATCTTCGGATGCCTCCAGGATAATGGTGGGTTCGAGAAGGGCTGGTTAGTGGGGACTCGTAAAGGAGCACCCTGCATCGCCGTGGCGAGTGTCGGTAGTGACGATGGCGATGGAATGATGACTTATCTCGAGGGAGATCAGACGATGGATCTGGGTCAGTGGCATCACATTGCCGGCAGTTACGATGGAAAGGCGATGCGCATCTATCTGGACGGCCAACTGGTGGGAGAGAGCGACCTCCAGTCGGGCCCGATCCTGTATCCGCAAGAGGCACCGCTGGTGATCGGAGCCTACAAGGATGACAACGAGCACAATCCCCATATCGGAGCGATTCAGGATCTGAGGATGTGGACCACTGCGCTCTCTGTCGCCGAGGTGAAGAGTGTATCGATGGCGAAACCTGGCTGCGTGGCCTCCGCTCCTCCAAGACCACCTTTGACGATGGTGGTGGCCCCTTATCTCCAGTGGGGAACCCGCACCGAGATCACCGTGTGCTTCGAGACTTCTCGTCCGACGGTGCCGGTGGTGGAATACGGGCGAACAGCGGAACTGGGGATGACGGCGACCGGACCTGAAGCGAAATTGCACCATTTGCGGATCGATGATCTGGAAGAAGGAACTCCCTATTTCTACCGCGTGAGTGCGCGACCGGCAGGTCAATCGGGAGACACGCTGGAAGCGGTGGGTAGTGAGATCTTGACCTTCCAGACTGCGGCGGGATATGAGACTGCTTTCGGATTCCTGGTCGTGGGAGACACCCAGAACAATCCAGTGGTGACCAAGACGGTCAGCGACCTGGCGTGGGGGCATCGTCCCAACTTCATCGTGCACTGCGGAGACCTGGTCGGAACCGGATCCAACAAGCGTGAATGGGTCCACGAGTTCTTCTCTGCCGCTGCCGGAATCCTCGGTCGCTACTCGATGTTTCCAACGCTGGGAAATCATGAACAGAATGCGGCTCTCTACTACGACTACTTCACGATGCCGGATCCCGAATATCACTACCAGTATCGGTGGGGTAATACCGATTTTTTCGTACTCGATACCAACAAGACCATCACTGCTAACTGCGACCAGGTGACATGGCTCGAGGGAGCCCTCGCAGCCAGCGATGCGACCTGGAAGGTGGTCTATCATCATCACCCCGCCTGGAGTTCGGATGAGAATGACTACGGCAATACCTGGAAGGGTTCGTCGACCCAGGGCTATCCCCCGGTGCAGAAATACCTGGTGCCGCTCTATGAGAAGTACCATGTCGATGTCGTCTTCAACGGACACATTCATCTGTACGAAAGGACCTGGCCGATTGAAGGCGGGAAAACCGTCGGAAATGGCAAGGGCGTGGTTTACATCACCACCGGTGGAGGCGGAGGAAGCCTCGAGAACTTTGCTCCCAACAGGACCTGGTTCAGCTCCAACAGGCGAGTGGGGCATCATTTCATGATGGTGAATGTCAACGGCGACCAGATGGAACTCTCTGCATTTGATACCGAAGGGCGGCTCTTTGACCGTCTTCTTCTGGACAGGCAAGCGAAAAGAAAATGATCGCCATACTTGCATTGAAATCGGAAATCGTTGACCAGACCCACGAGATTGGGGATCGGTTGCGAGAATTGCTGGGGGAAGACACGATCGTCCGCCTGGGGGATGACGGAATCACCACCATCGCTGAAGTGGCTGGAGTCGTGGTCAAGGTCTCTCGACGGGATCATCCGATTCCGAATGAACTTCTTGACGGTCCCATCGAGAATGCCTGGTACTGGCCAGAGGCCCGGCAAGTTTTCTTATCTCACGCCTCTCACCTGATCGTCATCTGCCAGAAGTCTACAACGGAAGAAGAGCAGGACGTGGCGACCTCCGAGATGCCAGAGTCCGGAGTCGAGATGGAGTCGGCAGCAGCCGAATCGGCTCCACTCGATTCAGCTCCACTCGATTCAGCTCCACTCGAATCGGCCCCACTCGATTCGGCTCCACCTCTGGATGAGGGTGAGATCGGGTTCTCGGTTCAGCGAGCCTTACTGCTGACGAGAGTCTCGCAGGTTCTTGGAGATGCCTTTGCTGCAGTGGGGGTCTACTGGGACTCTTCCACGACCATCCATGCATGGCCTGCTTTCGTAGAATCATGTCAGTCGATGACTCCGGACCGTCTCCCCTTGCGAATCTGGATCGATTTTCGCCTCTGGGAAGCGACCGATGGAACCCGCGGGCTGGCTACTCGCGGTCTCTGTGCCCTCGGCCAGCGGGAGCTCGAGGTGATCGGATCGACCAGCAGTGCCGAGCAAGTCAGGGCGTGGAGTTATACCGTGGCTCACTACTGTCTCGAGCAAACCCAGATCCTCAAGCATGGGCAGGCGGTCGGAGTCTCGGCGTCCGAATGGGTCCGCGCCTGGGTGGTGGAGAGCAGGCTGGAGCCGGGTACCTGGGCGACATGGCTCGACCTGGAAGCGGAAGAGTGAGTTCCTCGCCACGTAGGGTACTGGCCCTTACCACCAGCCGAGCAGACTGGGGACACCTCTCCTCGCCGCTGAAGCACCTACGCGATCGCGATGACATCGATCTCCAACTGGCGGTGCTGGGCGCCCACCTGTCGCCGGAGTTTGGTATGACCGTCGATGAGATTGAACAGGAGGGATTCCAGGTCGATCATCGCATCGAGTGTCTGCTCAGCAGCGACACCGATGTCGGGATGGCGAAGACGATCGGAGTGGCGATCCTTTCCCTGACCGAGATCCTCTCGCAACAGCGACCGGATTTATTGCTTCTCATCGCAGATCGTTACGAGATGCTGGCTCCTGCGGCGGTAGCCCTATCGTTGAGAATTCCGGTCGCCCATATCGAGGGGGGAGAGGTCTCCGAGGGGGCGGTCGACCACGCCGTTCGTCAGGCACTGACCTCGATTGCACATCTTCACCTGGTGCCGACGGAGACTGCCAAGCGGCGATTGCTGATGGCGGGAGAGGAGCCGTGGAGAGTTCACCAGGTCGGTGCTCCCAGTATCGATCATCTGTGCAGCGGCGACATCCCGTCGGCAGAGGAGTTGCGCGAACGCCTCGATCTCTGCCTCGACGTACCGCCGCTGGTGGTGGTCTGGCATCCGGTGACGCTCGACGAGGAAGTCAGCAAGGAAACGGATCCATTCTTCACGGCCATCGAACAGGTCTCGGGCCCGATCGTATTTTGCTTTCCCAATTCAGATGCCGGAAGTCGAGCGATCCGTGATCGTGCCAGACGATTTTGTGATTCTCGAGAGGATGCTCGAATTCACGTGAACCTGGAGCACCGCATGTACTGGTCGTTGCTGGAACACGCCTGTGCCATCGTGGGCAATTCCTCGAGCGGCATCATGGAGGCTCCTGCCTTGAAATTGCCGACCCTCAACATCGGTCGCAGGCAACAGGGCCGGGAGCGAAGTCGCTGCATCATCGATGTCCCTGCGAACGAGGCTGCCATTCTCGAAGGGATTCGACAGGTACGTGACCCACGATTCCGTGCGTCTCTCGAGGGGATGATCAACCCGTACGGAGATGGAACCGCCGGCGTGCAGATCGCCGAGATCATCGCTTCGGTGACGCTGGGACCACGATTGCTGGAGAAGCGCTCGATCCCATCCGAGGCGATCCCAGAACCACCCATCTGGCCCGGTGAAGATGTGGCCAGCCAGTCACTCTCCGTCACCTGATCGACCCTCTTCCGCAGTGCGAACCGGTGCTCAGCGGGTCGAATCAACTGCGGTGAAACACCCTGACGACGGACCGGAGCAATTTCTGCAGTGCCCGTACCTCCGGCGCACCGGTGGCTCGTCCGACCACGATGGTGATGCCAATCCCCAGGGAAACTCCTGCGGTGAGGGTGAGGAGATCGACTACCCATGTCGGTCCCGGAACTTGCTGGGACAGCTGCAGGACAATACTGGTCTCCAGTGCCACTGCCACCACCACGCAGAGATTACGGAACACGGCCGCAATACGGGGTCTCGGCAGTGCCAGGTGCTTTCGAATCCCCACCTCGAAGATGATCCAGCTGGTCATGGTGGAGATCACCGAAGCCGCGGCCAGCCCGGGCACTCCCCAGCGACCTTCCATCGACGTCAGCAGTGTCCAGTTGACCAGCAAGGCTGCTACGGATGCGGGCATCAGCAGCGTTCGTAGTCCCATCGCCATGCTGGTGCGGATCAGTGCAGGGCACAGACAGGCGAACGGAATCGACAGGCAGAATATCTTCAACACCTCAACTGTCTCGGTGGTGTCGGCAGCGGTGAACTGTCCCCGCTGGAGCAGGACACGAATCAGTGGGTCAGCCAGCATCGCCAGGCCGACGGCGGCTGGGAGTGAGATGAAGAGGGCATTACGCAAGTTACGTCCGATACGAATCGCTAGTGCCCTCGACTGTTTTCTCGCCACCAGCCTGGCGGCGTCGACCCCTGCAATGGTACCGAGAGCGACACCGATGAGGGCCACCGGGAGGAAGTGAAATCGAAAGGCATTGTCGAGGTAGGTGACTGCGCCGGTTCCGATCAGGGTGGCGAAGTGGATCGCCATCAAAGAGTTAATGTAGGTGACCGAACTGGCCAGCAGCTGGAAGATCAAATCTCGACAGAATCGGCCGGTACCGGCAGTGCGGAGCCTCAGGGTGGGGAGCGGAATCGGGTGGACGGTGCGACAGGAGATGGCGAGCATGCCGACACTGCCCGCAGCACCGATCAGGAATGCCCAGGTCCAACCGGAGGCGACCAGCTCGGGAGTCTGCACCTCGGACACCATCCATAGTCCTGCGCCGATCAGGGTCGCATTCTGGAGGGCCTGGGCAGCCATGGCGGAGCGGTTGCGGTCTGCCGCCAGGAGTAGTCCTCGAAGGATGGCAAGAAAGGGCACCATCAGCAGGAAGGGGAGTAATCCGTTGAACAGTTGCAGCGCCAACTGCGGTTTTTCCAGCCCCGGTGCCAGTTGCTGCATCCAGGCAGGGGCGAAGTGCCATAGCAGCACGGCGGTGATGGTGGAACCGAGCAGGAGGAGGGTCAGAGCCGCTCGTGAGAAACGAAGGGCGGCATTCAATCCACCGGTCACCTTCTGCTCCTCGAAGGAGGGCAGGAAAGCAGCCGAGACGCTTCCCTCTGCGACCAGGTCACGGAACATCGATGGGATCTTCATCGCCGCTCGGAGGGCATCGGAGGTGGGACCTGCACCGAGCAACATGTTCAATACCATGTCGCGACCGAGGCCGAGCAGCCGCGAGATCAGCAGTGCCCCCGTCACCGATCCGGCACGACTGCTGCTATCCTTGGTCACCGATCGGTCCGCTGCTGTCAAGGATACCCCTTCCTCTGCGGCTACGCTGTCGGCGCCGCGGAAGGACCATGGTATCAGAAAACTGGCGGGTGAGATCGACTCGACCTCACCCGCCAGTGCATTTTCATCTCGGAACTGATCCTGTCATCAGGGGCAGCTGTTGTACTCCACGCACTCGAGAGAGTCGGATGTCGGATCGGCATCACAGTCCCCGAACGGTGCTGGAGGATTGGGACCTCCACTGAAGAGAGTCGCCAGAGCAAAGACCGCATCGGCGATGTTGATGCTGCCGTCGTCGTTGGAGTCGCAGGCGTCGACGCAGGTACTCTCGGGTCCACCGGAGAAGAGATTCGCCAGTGTGAAGACAGCGTCGGCGATGTTGAATGCTCCGTCTGCGTTGCAATCAGCCCGCTGGAAGGCTCCTGTCGGTGGCGGCGGACCTCCGCCGAAGAAGGCCCGATAGGCAGCAACTGCGGCATCTCGATCTGCGGCACTTCCCATGCCCCCCAGTTCGAAGGAGGAGCAGATGACCGGAGCGCCGGTGGCCGGGAGATATGCCGTGGTGACACCCAGGTTCGGATCGATATTCCCGATGGCGTCGTCGTACTGCCACACCAGACCAGCATTCCCACCTGCGAGTTCTGCCGATGCAGGAATCAGGTAGTTGTTGTAATCATTGCCACTGGAATCCTGGTTGTAACTCACGTTCTGGCTACCGGACATGTCGATCCCTAGACCCGAATCGACTCCGTCGATCGATGTCAACGAGTCGTTCTCATCCTGTGCATACGGTTCCGCAACTCCATCTCGATCATCGAAGGATGAGATGGGGTGGTTGAAGCTCCAGTGATCTGAACTCTCGAAGTAGATCGCTACACCCGCAGCGGCGAGGTCAGCGATGAGGTTCGCCTCCTCCGATGTGAGGTTGAAGTCTGTTGGGTAGGTGCCACATATGATCCACACCTGGGACACTGTTTGCGGGTCGAAGCAGGCGTACTCATCGATCTGGGTGCGGATCAGGCGAGCATTGGCTCCTACAGCCAGCAAACTGTCGAGGATCGCTTGGCCTGAATCATTGGCTCCGGTATCGCCTCCATCGAACAGCCCTTCGAGCGCCACCACGATGGTGTCCTCTCCATTGTAGGAGTAGTGAGTGATGGATTCCTCGACGGAAGCCGCTCCGACCGGACAGATTCCTCGAACGGTGTAGTCATGGAATCCGTCGGAGGCGGTGAGGTCGGTGTAGTCGGAGGCTGTACCCGCCACGGTATCGAGGGGGGCTCCATCTCGATCGATCTGGATGCTGTCGTAGGGTGAGTTGTTGATCCAGGAGAGGCTGACGGTGCCGTCGCCGCAGTTACTGGTCAACAGCAGGTCCGTCGGTGGGGTGCAGTCTGCCGGACAGACCTGAAGCGCCCAACCGTTGAGGGAGCCCTCGATGCCGGAGATGGTATCTGCAACGGTCAGCGTCCAGGCGCCTCCCACCGATTCACCGTCAAAGTCAGCCAGTGTTCCAGGGCCTGAGGGGATCAGTCCGCCGAAGCCGTCGTTGGAGCCGGTGGCATCGTCGAAGCGTCCCAGCAGATCGGTTCCAGCCCCATGGTCGTGCAGTCGGATCGAGGTCCCCTGAGGTGAGACCAGATCGACCTCGAGATCGGATGCATCGCCATGGGTAATGTCGATGTCGATATCGAGGTCAAGAATTCCCGTGGTATCGGTCGGATCGATGAGGATCTGGTTCTCGGAGAAGGAGGTTCCATCGGGGATCGCCAGTGGCTGGCTGATCTGCAGGGACCACTGGTCCAGAGTACCTCCAGCGGATCCCGGGAAGATGTCGGCGATGATGATTCCCCAGGTCCCGTTGGCGGGTTCCCCGTCAAAGTTGGCGAGGGAGCCGGTGCCCTGTGACAACTCATACGGTTGCATTCGAGAGCCACTCCAGGTGGTCACGGTGCCGTAATCGACACCCTCATCGTCAAAGATGAGTGACATGTCATCATCGGAATTGGTTTCACTCTGATAGAGACGGATCTGTGTCTGAGACGGGGCTACCACATCGATGTCGAGATTCCCGATGAATGCGTGGGTGATCTCGACGCCCACATCCAGATCGGCAATCGTACCACCGCTGGTGACGTCGATCAGGTCGAAGGCGGGTGCTGTATCAGTGATGGGAGCGGCGGGAGCATTGCTCACCAAGGTCCCGACGAATCCGTCATACTCGATGTTGGGGTTGGGGAACTGATGGCAATCTGCAGGGGGACAACTGATGGTCAGTGTCCCGTCGCCGCGTTCTCCGTTGAATCCACCGATCTGGATCAGGTAGTCCTCACCGGCAATGGCATCGAGGAAGATTTCCGGTTCACCCGAGCCAATGCAACTTCCTGCATCGCAGGCGATGTAGGAGTCGACTGCCGGAGGGCAAGGGCTGCCACCGGGGTAGATGGCCATTTGCGGATTGAAGTTGGTGGAGTTGCAGGTGGAAAAGGTGACGGTGCCGCTACAGGACGCCGTGTAGATGAACCAGATATCGTTGAGCAGGCTACCACCACAGTTGGTCGGACCGTCGGTGGAGGATCCAAGGGTGGTGAAACCAAAGACACCCTCGATCAGCGCGGTGGCCGAGGTGCAATCATCGTTGGGTGGAGTAGGGGCGCAGCTGGGGTCTCCTGCACAATCGAGATCTGCGCAATCGGTATCCCCATCCCCATCGTCATCGGCACCGTTGTCACAATCTTCAGGACAGGTATTGAAAGATCCTGGGGTGTCGAAGGGCGCACCCAGGTCAGCAAATGGCATGATCTCCCAGTCGCCCGAAATATCGGGGCAGCGCACCACATGGGCGGGGGTGAAGGTTCCATCGGGTCCGATGGTGTTTTGACTGTAAACCAGTTCGCCGGCTGAGGTGTTGCCAGTGACGGGGTCGATCGGATTTTCCAGAAGGGCGAAATCGTCTTCGATGGAACTCCATGGAGTGGAATCGAGGATTCCGTCGTCATCGGTATCCAGATCGTCTCCGACGACACCGGTGAAACCGGAGACGAGCATGTGAGTCACATTGTCACTGTTCTCGAAGTTCAGGTCAGTGGTGAAGTCTGCCACGCCGATGGTGAAGGTCGCCTCTGCCGCGACAAACAATCCGCTGCCAGGAATCGTCTGGCCAAACAGAGTGACCACCGCTTCGACGGAGCCACTGCCTGCGGAGCTGTCGCCGAGCACTACATAGGTGAGGCCGGTCAACGATTGGCCAGCAGGGCCGGCCAGTTCAAAGTACTCATCGGTGTCACTACTGGACTGATCGACTCGCACCTCGTTGATGACCACCTGACCAGAAAGAGCACCGGGAAAAGTTGTGATGAGCAGTGCCGTGATGACTGCAAAAGAGAGCGATTTCATGTCATTGACCTCCAGTGCCAATCCTCGAGACGCGGTCTCGGGATCAGAGGAAACGAAAGAGATATTCACAATTCCAGCATGTCATCGTATTCGGAACAAATGGCTCTCGCAACGCGGCCGCCAAATTGATCCAAATCTTGACTAAACGTTTCATATTTTGATCTTGAAACCAACGGCAAGTCACAAGACTTGGTTTCTTCGCTCACACCGGTTAAATCTGCGCTGTCGAGGTCGACAACTTTGGTCGAAAAAAGGCCGAGAGGCGGTGAGAGGTATCCCTCACCGCCCCTCGGCTTCCAGTCAGTCAAGGTCACCACGGGGCCACCTCGACATTCCCTTACTGCAGTTCAAACTCTAGCAGGCACCGGTGTAAACACAGTCTGCCAGAGCATCGTCGGTCGGGTCAGGACCGCAGGTGTTCGGACCCGGAGCCGGAGGTGCGGCTCCACCCGAGAACAGGGCAGCAAGTCCAAAGATCGCATCCGCAATGTTGACCGAGCCATCGTCATTCTCGTCGCAGGAGTCGGGGCAAGCGCACGGAGCGCCGCCAGAGAACAAGGCTGCCAACAGATAGATTTCATCGGCGATGTTGAATCCGCCATCCATGTTCTTGTCGCCACGCTTGAAGAACACCTGGGGCGGGCCAGAGGCGAACGCTCCGAGGTAGTCCTGTGCAAGAATCGTCCGGTCTCCAGAGAAACCGCCGAACTCCCAGCCACTACTGATCGTTTTTCCACCATCGTCGGTGTTGTAGAAGACGGTGGTGACGTAGTTACCCTCGGCGGCGGGCGATGGAACGCTTCCACCGGAGAGACCGTCATCCTGGTTTTCCCAGATGGCGGCAGCATTGGGTCCACTGCCGTCACTGGTGGCCGGGGTCAACTGATCGGTCCACTCATTGTCGAGTGGTAGGTCCTGGATGTAGGCCACAGCCTGGTAACCACTGAGGTCCAGTCCTTGACCGCTATCGAGACCATTCATCGAGGTGAAGGTGTCATCTCCATCGCCGGTGTCGTAGGTAGAATCGTCGACCCCGTCACGCGAATCGAAGAGGGAAGCCTGGTGAATGAAACCGAAGTGGTCCCCACCCTCGAAGTAGATGTTCTTACCGTCGATGCTGGCCTGTCCCAGGGCATCTCCTTCACCGGCAGTGATGCGGTAGTCGAAGGGGACGGTTCCGGTCATTACCCAGATGTTCTCGACGCTACTCTCAGTGATGCACGGGTAATCGAGAACCGAAGTTCTGATCATGCCAGCGTCTCTTCCGGCGGCGATCAGCGCGTCGAGCAGGGCCTGGCCACTATCGGTATCGCCGAGGGCACCGTTGGTCTGCAGCCCTTCCATCGCCAGGATGATATCGGTTTGGCCACTGAAGGTCAGTACCGAGACATTGACGGGTGCCGGATTTGCACCGCTTCCACAGTCTCCGATGACTTCGTAGAGGAAGTTTCCGTTGGCCACGCCTGGATCGACGAACGAGGTGTCCGCTGGATCCGGGTTGCCGATCGAGACACCGTCACGAGTGATTTCCATCGAGACGAAGTTGGGGTTGGAGTCCCACGACAAGGTGACATCGCCAGTAGCACAATCGGCACTCCCGGTGACGTTCCCCGGTGGGATGCAGTCGTTCAGCGTCAGGGTGCCGTCGCCCAGTCCCGCCTGATTGAAGGTTCCGACGCGGATCATGTAAGTCTCGCCCTGAGTGGCCTCGAAGGTCAATTCCGCAGCGAAGTTGGTGCAGGCAAGGTTGGTGCTGCCTGGAGCCGTTCCACCTGGAGTGGTACCGCCAGTGGCAGCGTCATCGTTACAGCTGATCACGCCGGCAGGATCGTCACTGGTGCAGCCGGTGTAAACCGCAAGACGGGTGTCGAAGGTGGTTCCGCCACATGTGGAAACCAGTACTTCGCCGCTACTCCCTGCAGTGAAGCAGTAGTAAAGGTCATTGAAGATTCCGTCATTTCCGATGTTCATGGCGCACACCGCGGCATCGAGATCGGGTCCGGTGGTCAACACCGCATTGGTGATGCTGAAATCGGTATTTCCGATGGCGATCGCCTCGGCACCCTCGAACCAACTGTTGGCGGGTGCGGTATTGGTGTCGCAGCCGGCATAGTTGATGACGGATCCGGTGGCACCGGGACCATCATAAGCGGTGACGAACATCTGCTGCACCTCGAATGCGGTCACAGCAGAACTCTGGTAAGTGGTGGCTGTTCCATCGAGGACCGCCTCGATGTTTCCGTCGACCTCGATCTCGTAGGATCCGATAGGACCGACCGGGGTCCAGGCCAAGTCCCACTGGGTGGTTCCGGGGGTCTGCTGACAGAGCAGGTTGGAAACCCCACCACCACAGACGCAAGGTCCTGCGTCATCCCAGGCGACATCCATCACCCACATGTTGGTCGGGAATCCAAGGTTGACCATGTCCAGCGGTTCGGTCAATCCACAGGCCGCTGCGGTGATGTAACTGGCACCGATCTGGTCGGTGGCCGGGTTGGTCTGAGCAGGATCTGGAATTCCCATGAACAGGCTGTGTCCAGCGGCTTGTCCGTCGGGGGTGAAGATCTCGACCACGAGGGTCTCACCAGCGAGACAGCCGATCACGGTCGAGGCAGTGCCCGCAAGGGTACCGTCCGGGTCGACCAATCCGGTACCCATGACAAAACTGTAGAGGTCATTGGGTACATCCGGCACCTGGAACTCTTCTTCGTAGACCAGCGTCAGCGCGGCCAACGGCCCGACAGCACCGCCATTGGAATCAACGCTGAGGCGTACTCGAACCGGCTGAGTGGTTCCAGCAGCGGGGGTCGAGGCGAATGCCGTGGTGACACAGCGCACATTGACGTTGTTGGTGATCGAGTAGTTGTTACAGAGATCGAAAGCTCGGTAGTAGGAGTTGTCTGCGTGGAGGCCTCCTGCATTGCAGGAAACTGCGCCTCCCAGTGGCAAGTTGGCCGCCACCGGAACCATGGTTGCCCCATTGGTGGTCGGGCAGGGGGCAGAGAAGAAGTAAGTGCAGGTGGCAGTCGGGGCAAAAGTGCCTCCCGACTCCGCCTCGGCGATGATGTTGTGTCCACCATCGGCAGCTGGCGAGTACAGGAACGAACCCGTAGCACCCGCTCCGCCACCGGGAAGGGTTGCGATCAAGTTGGCTGGATCGACCACATCGAGGTAAAGATTGACGTTGTCGTAGAAGACATCTTCGTCCCATGTAACGGTCACTTCATTGATTCCGGACGAGTTGTCCGGCGTGCAAATGAAGTTGGAGACTGGAAGTAAGTCAGAAAATGTGATCTCGAGATCCCCGACTCCGGAAGAGCCTGCGTCCCAGCCACCGACTCGGATGAGGTACTCGCTACCTCCGAGCACCTGGAATCCAGCAATCAGTGAGGAGAACCCGGCACAACCGGCGCCGTCTCCATTACAATCGACTTCATCCAGAGTTCCACATCCACCGCTGTAGACCAGTATGTCGGAGTCGAAGTCGACCAGATTACAGGTAGAAATCTGGACCAGCCCATCGACGGCAGGTGTCCAGCTGTACCAGACATCGAACTCACAGGTTCCGATGGCAGACCCTGCACAGGGTGCCCCAACCACCGGATTCGCACTGGTGGTGGCAGTGGTGGTGTCGATCGGTTGCAGTGTCACCCCAGTGCTATAGGGGATCACTTCGGCACCGGCACACTCATCATTTGCTGGTTGTGAGTAAACAAAGGTCGGCAATGCAAATGTGAATGCCAGTCCAAGAATAAGAAGACGCATCAACCCAATCCCTTCCGAGCGAAAACGGGGACGAATTCGTCCCAGCCAATTGGCTTGTTTCGCAGATACCTCAAGATCGAAAACTTTGAATTTTGGAACCGTTGGTTGAACCCCGATAATCTGAGACCTAGTTGAACCTGGGGTACTATTGACCCAGAAATCAAAAGGAGAGGGATTCAGCCCTATAAGTCAAATTTACCGGGACAACGGGCCGGGTCAAGGACCAGAAAGTTCATTTAGGTAGTTCTTGCAGGGGTTAACGAGGAAATTCACAGGCAACCGGCATTTTCTTCGCAGAGGAGCGAGTCCGGTGGCGAAGGATCCAGTCCACAACTACTGGGATCGACGATTGGTGGGGTTCCAGGGATGAAGAGATAGGACAGTAGGGTCACAGCATCCGCCAGGTTCACGGAGCCGTCGTCATTACAATCTGCCGCGTCGGAACAGTCGAACCCGATCGAGCCGGGGATGAACAGCACCTCGAGAATCCTGATCGCATCGGCGAGATTTCGAGAACCGTCTCCATTGCAGTCGCCACGGATGAAGGGGCGCGAGAAATTGCGACCGATCAGATCGATTCCGATGTGCACGCTTCCCCACCCGAGGGTAGCGAAGGGGACCGGTTCGGGAATGCCGCAAGAAGCGGCCGAGTAATTTCCTGCGGAACTCTCTCCTTGCGAGTTCGATCCCAGAACGAAGAGATGTTCATCAAAGGCTCCATCCACCAGTTCCAGCTCGACGACCAACCGGGTGCCACAATCGACGGCCAACGGTGAGTTCAGGTTGAGGCAGAAATGTTGCTGAACCAGGGGAGGGATCTGAAATTGCTGCTCGTGGAGTTCCAGCAAGGTGTCCACAGGTGCGATGGAATCTCGGTTGGGATCCTCATAGAGCCGAAGAATGACCGGTTGGGTGGTGAAGCCTGGGCCCGGTTCCGAGTTTTCCACCGCCACTCGAATCGACTCGACCCACATCCCTTCGGTTTGAGAAAATGGATCTTCGCAATGATCGAAAGTGCGCCAGTAAGATTGCGATAAGTGGGCCAAGCCGGAGCCACAGACGGGAGTGCCCGGTTCAAAGAGGTCTGGCAGATCGAGGTGTGAGAGTTGAATCGACCCGTCAGAACAGCCGGGAACCAGCAGTTCACTGGAACTGGTGGGAGTCCATGAGTTTCCGCTATGCCCGTTGATCTGAAGTGTCACCAGGCCCGGTAGGATCGGGGAGATCCCGCTCCATTGACCGCTGGCTCCAACGAGACTGTCTTGCAACTCCCCATCGATCCGGATGTCGACGCTGTCGAGCGAGGAATCCGCTTCCCAGGTGACGACAATCTCGCCGTTGGTGGTTGCTCGGTACTCGATAGCGTTGATGGGATCGAGTGGTTCGGGGCACTGTTGGTGCCCCTCGAGGACGATCAAGGAGTTGGATCCATTGTCGACGATCCAGATCGAATAGACCCCAAATGGATCGAAACCAGCAGCGGCTGCAGAGCGAGAAGTCTCGATGCCATTGGTGAAGTAGGCGGTAGAAGCAACCACCGCCATCGGAGCGAGGGCGATATCGGTCAATGGATCGATGATCGAGATGCTGGTGACCCGACTCGCTCTCGCGGGTCCGTGAGGAACTTCCAGTCTTTCACAATCCGATCGCCAGGCCACTCCGTTGCCAGGTCCAGACCCATCGGGGTGAAAGGTGCTCGCTCCCAGGTAACTGCCATCGTTGGTCGAGATCAGGTCGTACCGATCGCCTGAAATATTGTTTGCCCAGATTCCATTCGAGCCATTCCATGCGAGGCCTCCTGCGAACGCCGGCCCCTGAAGTCCCATCGTCCCGACCAGTGCCGGATTCCCTCCGTCCAGATCGGTTCTCCAGAGGTCGCTAGTGCCTGTGGCAGTGACGATCGCCCAGAAGAGAGTGGTTCCATCGGTGGTGATTCCGGTGGTCAGAGCCCCGGGAGGGGTTGGATTGAGGATCGTATCGAGAGGGTCCAGCGTCACTGCATCATAGACCCAGTTCTCGAAACTGAAGATGTCGATCACGATCACAGCATCGACACCCCACGGATTGGGTTCGGGGACCAGGCAGATGCCCAGGGCTGAACTTCCTTGCAACGGAGTCGGACCCGCCAGCAGATCGGCGGGATCGACAAAGTAACTGCTCCCCGATCCCGCTGGAGCGGTGAGCCAGCCCCGAGGTACAGATTGTGTCCAGCCGACGGTGGTGGAGGAGATTAAAGTGAGAAGGAGAACAGCGATGCGAGAATTGTTAGAATTCATGGGGGACCGGAATTCAGCATGGACCAGACCGATAAGCGGTTCTGGAAGTTCTTCTAATATCTGTCACTGCGCATCTGGGTCATGTGACCGGGGTCATCCAGCGGGCCCAAGTCTCATCGTCTCATCGTCTCAGTCTCATCGTCTCAGTCTCATCGTCTCAGTCTCATCGTCTCAGTCTCATCGTCTCA
>JABHOG010000043.1 GCA_018694835.1 Planctomycetota bacterium
ACTGTTACGGGCCTCTTCGATTCGGGACCATCCTGAATCGTCGATCTCCATGCGGTACCTCTCGCAATCACAGAACAGTTTACTTTTTCAATACACCTATTGAGAAGAGATCTCCGCATCGATGAGGCTCGTGAGTGTCGAGAAGTGGTGAGTGCACCACAGCACCTGGAGAGCCTTGTCGTCGGAGTGATACAGAAGGGGATGAAGAGCATGAAAGAGGTGGTCATGGAGCGCAGGACGCATCGCCGTCGAGGCCTCCAAGCGGTAATCGCGATCGTTGCGACGGTGATTTTGACCGTGGTGAGTTCGGGATCCCTTTCGGCCCAGGTTCGGCCAGATGTGCAGAAACTTCTCGATGAAGGAATTCACTTCTTTCAGCAGGGGAAGTTGTCCGAATCTCAACAGAGTTTCGAACGTGCGCTGCTGCTGGATGTGACCTCTCAGGAGGCACTCGAGTGGGTGGATCAGGTCGGATACAGCCAGTTGATTCAGGTGATTCGTGCCGGGGATGACACCCTGGGTGCCCAGATGGGTTCGTTGTTGCGGCTGACATCTCTCGAGACGAAGCGTCGCTCGATGGATTCCGCAGCGATCGCTTCTACCCTGGATTCTTACTTTTCCGATGGAGATCTGCTCGAGCGGACCAAGGGGCTCTACTCGGCGATCAGCGACCATGGTGTCTACCTGATGCCAGGACTGGTCGAGCGATTGGGGCAACCGGAGCAAGGCGCCAGGGTGCTGGCGATTCAAGCCATCATTCGCCTTTCAGACGACGCTGTGATGCCGCTGTGCCGCAGCTTGCATTCTTCCCAGCAGGGTGTGATCACCGGGGCCATCGCTTCGTTGCAAAAGATCGGTAATCCTGCGTCGGTTCCGAGCCTCTGGTGGCTTGCTGAAACCAGCCAGGATCCGTTGATTCAGGCTGCAGCGACCGCTGCTGCTGAATCGATCCTGCCCGGCCTTGGCAAGACTTCTGCCTACCAGCAGTTGACCCGGTTGGCACACATTTTCAGCAATGATTCGGGATTGATGGTTCGCAGTTACCACGACCCAGTTCTGTGGGATGTCTCCAACGGAGCTCTCACCTATCGGGTGGTGGAGGGCTGGGAACTGAATGAACTCCGTGCGGAGCAACTGATTGCCGATGCTTTGAGCATCGAGGCCGATGGCTCGTCCGCTCTCGCTCTCAGTGCCTGCAACCTGATGGCTCGCTGGAGTGAGTATCGCGATGTCAGTGCCGTTATCTCGAATCAAGTCGATGCCGGCGATGCCGACGAGTCACAAATGGCCAGCCTACGCGCCAGAAAACTCGACATGGAACGTGTGCGCTGTGCGGCCTACTCGATGCCTGTGGATGTGCTCAACTCAGCACTCGATCTGGCACTGGCCGATCGTCGCCCACAGGCGGCCATCGATTTGTTGACCGCTTTGCGCCTCTACTACTGGGGAATGAGCGACGTCGAGGTGCCATCCTCGATTCAGTCTGCTCTGGTTAACGATCACCGTGGAGTGAGATTCGCCGCCGCAAGATGTGTGGCTTATCACAACCCGAGCGGCTCCTTCAATGGTTCTGATACGGTGGTCGAAGCCCTCGCCGAAGGACTCTCCGAGGCGAGTCGCAAGGTGGCGCTGACCATCTTCCCCGAGCAGGACGATGCTTTGCGGGTTGGAGACCTGCTGCGCCGCGCCAATGTTGAGCCGTTCAATGACGCCGATGCACTGCGCGGACTCGAGCGAGCCATCTCTTTCCCCAAGGATCTGATCGTGATCTCCAGCAATACCGGTGCGTTGCCGGCTGCGGATGTGATCCGCAGGCTGAGGGAGGATTACCGCACCCGTCGCACGCCGATCATCGTGGTGGCTGAGGATGCGAGTTTCAGCCAGGCGCAATCGACCTATGGAGACGAGGAATCGGGCGTATTTGTCGTCAACCGCTCCATCGATGCGCTGAGACTGAGGAATGACCTGCTGGTCGGCCTTCTTTCCGACTCGAGTAGTTCACGGGGAGATTCGGTCGCCACCCAGGCCGCCAAAGCCATCAACTGGATGGCCAGTAGTGAGACCCAGTTCGACCTGTCATCGACCACCGACGCCTTGATCAGCGCACTTGACGTCCCTGCGGATGAAGTGCGGATCCCGACCTGTCATTCGCTGGCCTGGTTGTCCCCTGCGGCTGCCAGTCTTGCACTGGTGCGGGTGGTCGAGGAGGGTGACGATGCGAGTGTCAATCTGAGAGTCTCGGCACTGGCTGCACTTGGAAACATCCACCGTGGAAGCGGCACCGTTGAAGATGCGGTGCTGCGTGCGGTCAAGGGTGCGCTGGCGAGTGACGAGGTCGACCTCATCGAGGCCGCTTCTCTCACGATGGGAAAGATCGGCATCCAGCCGGCGGTGTTCCGCCAGTAACGGAGAACGACTTCAAGAGACATGGAAACGGGGGTGGATCGGTATTCCGATTCACCCCCGTTTCAATTCATTAGTTCATCTCATTAGTTCAATTCAACAGTTCTATTCTACATTTCTTTTCTTGCTGGAGACTACTGGTTCTCCATCGGTACGCCCTGCACGATAGTGGTAAGCCCGCAGCCAAGTTGCGAGTCGTGGCAGAGGTAGATTTCCTGGAGAGGGAGGCGCGATGGCGATCGCTTCGATCTGTGAGCATTGTGGTTCAGGATTTTCCGCTCCAGATGCGAGTCTCGGCAGCGGTGTTACCTGTCCTACCTGTGGCAAGAAGACCAAGGTTCACGATCAGGTCGGGGTGAGGGAGATCGAGGAGAAGATCCGTCAGAAACAGCGCCGCGAGGAGGATTACCAGATGCGGGTCTCGTTACTCAAGGATCTGGAAGAGCGTGACCGGGGTGACGGTATGCGAGGTGGGATCGAGGCGGTGGTCCGTAACTTTCAGCCGCGGGTGGGTACCCGAAACCGGCGCCTGAGGTTACTGGGAAACATGCTGATGGTGATCGCCTGGACCATTCTCATCGGCTCGTTGGTGTTGGCCTTGTTTGCCACCGTCAGTAGCCGCGACGGCGATGCCCCGCTGATAGGCCTGGCATTGGTCTTGATGGGGATCTTTGGCTTCTCGGTGGTCAAGTTTCTCTCGGAGGCGAGTCACTCGATGGCGGAGATGGCGGATCGCCAATGGGATATTCGAGCCTTGTTGCTCGATCTCTGCGAGGAGCAGGACCGACAGAAGGAGAGCGAGAATCGCTGATCGCGATTCACCCTCTCCTTACTCTTTCTCCACTGCTCTCACCCCACTGCTGCGCTCACCCCAGAGGTGCTACTCGGTGAACCAGAGGTGCTACTCGGTGAACCAGCGGTGCTATTCGGTGAAGAAGAAGTCGAGTGCGCCCTTGGCGGAACTGCCAAACTCTGCATCCAGAGCTCCACTGCGCTTCGGTTTCCGGGCGATTTCCTCGAAGATCTCTTCCATCTTTTCACAGGCATTACGAGCGTAGAGTCGCACCATCCCTACGGTGGTCTGGTCATCGAAGACGGTGGCCAAGATGGTCCTGTCTCCGACCATCGAGAGCTGAATGCTGTCTCGCTTGCCCTGGTGGAAAAGAACCGAGAATTCGTCCTCGCCGAGTAACTTTGCCATTTCCCGAGTTGCGGCATAGGAGCCGGCAACCAGCGCGGCGACCGATTGCTCATCGATGGAGTCGGTGTCTCCACAGCTGGTCACCATGTGACCTTCTTTATCGATAAGGAGGTTGCACTTGCTTCCGCTGAGTTTCAGGAACTCGCAGAGGATCGCATCAATTCGTTCGATGTCTTCACTGTAGAAGACGATGCGCTGATTGCGCAGGTGATCGCTATCGGTAACCACTGTATTAATTCCTCCCGAAATTTTCAGGACCAGATCTTTATGATGCCGGCGAGATGAAGCAGCACAGTTGCTGCAGCGGTTGAGGCCACGATGAATCCCATCCACATTCCCGTCTGACGCTTTCTGCGCCGCGGGGAAGTGATGAGGGTGGGCCGGGTTCCGGAAGTCTGTGTCCGGACCTTGGGCGCATGAGTGCTGGTCCTTACGGCACTGACCGTGGTGCGGACTCTCGTAGTGGATTTCCCAGTGGATGAAGTGGCGGTGGCGTTGAGGGCTCGCGTGGGTTGAGTCGCCACTGCGGTGGCGGCGGTCGAGCCTTCACCCGTGGTGACCGACCCCTTTGGGGCAACAACCGAGGGGGATCGACGAGGAGCGTGATTCTCGTTGAGCGTTTCCAGAACCAAGCCTGCCAGCCTCTTCAGGGTGGGGAAGACGCCGTGCCCATCCCGTGCGACCGCCTCGAAGTAGGGAGCATTCCAGCTGTTGAGAGCCTGCTCCATCTCCTCGATGCTGTACACATCTGGTAGGTCTCTTTTGTTGTATTGCAGAACGATGGGAGTGTTCGAAAGGTCGAGACCGTGCTCCTTGAGGTTTTCCCCAAGATTTTTCAGGCTCTCGATGTTTTCGTCCATCTTTCCGCGCTTGGAGTCTGCAACGAACACGACACCGTCGGCACCTTGTAGAACCAACTTGCGGGTCGAGTTGTAGTACACCTGTCCCGGGACGGTGTAGATCTGGAACTTTGTTTTCATCCCTGCAACCTGTCCCAGGTTCAGGGGGAGAAAGTCGAAGAAGAGGGTTCTGTCACCCTCTGTTGCTATGCTGGTGAGGTCACCGACACTGGGGCCGGGAGCTTTCTGATGCACTACTTCGAGGTTCGTGGTCTTACCACTGAGCCCCGGACCGTAATACACGATCTTGCAGTTGACTTCCTTCAGCGAGAAGTTGATCTGTACCATGTTACTCTCTCCATGATCGTCCGAATCCTGTTGGTTCAGGGGGTCCGGATCGTGAGGATTTCTCGTAGCCGTCTTGCGACGCTACGGATTTCTAAAAGACCAGTATTCAATTCAAGGCCCGCGTGAGTCATCACCGCGAGTAATGCCCCGTCGAGGTGGATCAGCAGCAAGTTTCCCTGATCTGCTTCGATGATCACCTCGTCTGGGTGCTGATTGTCGAGCTGGGCTGCGGTACGATTCGCAGCCAGCTGCACCGTCGAAGAAAATGCAGCGACGCACTCCTCATCCATCTCGGTGCCAAGTAGCGAGACCACGGGAATGCCATCGTCGGTCATCACCATGCTGCCGATCACACCGGGTGTGGTGTTCAGTTGTTCGAGGAGTCGCTTCATCGGCTCCGCTCCCTTCCACGATCGCTCTCGAGCCAGCGGCTCAGCGAGCTTTCCAGGGATGGTCGGTCGGTGTGGGAGAAGATGACTCCTCCCGCTTCTGCGAGGCCGATCAGCACACCGTCAGCGCTTCTGGCGGTGACACGGGCGATCTGACCCAG
The DNA here is from genome assembly GCA_018694835.1 of Planctomycetota bacterium. GTDB lineage: Bacteria > Planctomycetota > UBA8108 > UBA1146 > UBA1146 > QNYK01. The sequence continues at coordinate 5,342 of JABHOG010000043.1, forward strand.
CCCCATTCGAGTCGTGGCCTGGGTCAGCGACCCCGCCAGAACCGAGAGGTTTTCTATCATTTCCTGTCCTTGATCGGCGCAAGCGCTACAGGCGGACAGAGTCCTGGATCCGTCCAGTTCCCACACCGAGAATTCAGCGGGAGCGGGGATCACTGCAGTGGTTTCCTTGCGGTGGATCGGAGAGGTCCCGGTTTCCCAACGAAGGAACAACTCCTGGACATTGGATGTGTCCTCAGCGGGGATCTCGGCAGAGAGAGCTTCCAACGCCAGTACCATCGGATCGGAAGGAGTAGCTCTGGAGATCGGCCGCAACACCTTGGCGGCGGCAGAAGGAGCTCGTAACAGGAGCAACAACATCGCCAGGGATCTCAAGCAGTCGCCGTGGCCTGTGTGCAACTGGCAAGCCTTGGTCAAGTATCGCAGTGCCTGGAGGCCAGCCACGGCGTCTTTGTCACGACGGAATCGCCGCAGATAGCCGCGGGCGATGGCGAGGTATCCCTCAGGGTTGCATGGATCCTCTTCGATGGCTGCGTGAGCCCATCCGAGAGCGCCGCTCAAGTCCCCGAGTCGTTCGAGTGCGGATGAAAGTCGAGCGGCATCGGCTGCGGAGTAACGAGATTCAACCGCAAGTTGAAGTGTGTGGAGGGATTCGCGAGCCAGGGTTCGCTCCAGTTGATCGAGTGCCAACTCGCCATCTGGCCAGGGGTGGAAGCGAATCGTTCCTGCACGGAGCAAGCGAGCGGCGGCGAGGCGCTGGCCTCGATCACCGAAGCGATTTGCAGCCTGCAACAACCGGGATTCTGCCCCGGCAGCAAACAGGTCCATCTGCTTCTCCTCAACTTGACGAGGTCTTCTCATCCAGGATTCGATGATTCCCAAGGATCCTCCGGAACTTCTTGTTGGATTTCTAAAACTGTCCATGGTCTGTATTCAAGACTACGATGGTCCCGCCACTGCGGGCAAATCGTCGCCCTGCGCACCTTGTCTGAAGACCCTCAGGGTCCCTTGATCGTCGCAGATCACCAGCTGGCCACCCTGGAACACGGCCGAGTTCAGGTTTGTATCGCCCTGGTGGGCCCACAGCGTTTCCCCGGTGGCCAGGTCAAACACCTGCATGTTTTTCTCGGTATCCCCGATCGCCAGATACTCCTCGCCGAACGCAGTGGAGAGGTGCGGTGAGTCGCCTGTGATCGACCACTGGATGCTGCCGGTGTGGGGTTCGATGCGATCGACCGAGCCATCGGATGAGATCCGGATCAATAGGTCGTCGGTGGCGTGCAAAGATACGGTCGTATCTTTCACGGGTAGGCTCCAGAGCAGTTCTCCTGAAGTTCCATTGAATCCCTCCACCGATTGAGCGGTGGCGACGAAGATAGATGTCCCAGTGGCGATGAAACTCAGCGGTCTGTGTGAGAGAGAAGCGTGCCAGCGAGTGGACCCGTCGTTGGGGTCGATGCCGATCAACTGATCGGGAGAGGTGACCACCAGGGATTCTGAAGTGGCTTGCAGCGCACCCCTTCGAAGAGATTCAAAATGACTCTCCCAGAGAGGGGCCAGTGTTTCAGAATCGTAGGCGTGCACCATGCCTCGGGATGTGATGACGGCGACTATCGAATCGATCGACACAGGGGTATCTCGTAAGATCCCTCCGTCGGTGTCGACTTCTGTTTCCGACAAGATCGCCCCGGTTGTGGAATCGATGCGCATCAGGCGCCCGGAGGTGGTGGTCAGGATCAAGCACTCATTTTTTACCAGTGCACCGCCGAGCAGGTCACCTGACCCTTGTAGAGGGAGATCCCAGGAAGGGTGGGCATCGTCGAGTGACAGCGCGTGGATCTTCGAGTGATCATCGACCACCACGACCAGAGGCACGCCCTGCTGAGGAATGATCGAAGTGAAGGGTACCTCCGGGGAGATGATCTGATCCGGGAGTCGTGACATCTTGAGCGAGAGCGAGGAGTGCTGCCCCGGTTGGTGCCAAAACATCTGGGATTCGTGGCCCGGGCTCACCGCGGTCAGCAGAACCGATCTCGCTGCAGGAAGGCTGAGGATCTCGACGCCCGCATCGTTGCTGGTCACGGAAATCGGCTGGCCGTCGATCAGGACTCTGGACCCTGATGGAATCAATTCGGTGGGGATCTTCAGTATCAGTTGGTCGAGGAGGGGGGAATGAGGGTACTCCTGGACCAGTTGCAGTTGCAGCTGGAGCGCTTGCGATTCTCTTCCCTCGGCTGCCAACTTCTTCGCGCGGAGGAACTGAGTCCGGGCTGAATCGAGATAGTTTGCCAGTTCCTCCCGCGTCTTCTCGATGGACTTGCGAGTCGTGAGTGGCAAACCCTTGGTATCCAGTGTCTGCATCGCCGCGAGCGCTTCGACATAGCGGCCTTCGGTACGAAGTCGCAGGGCCTTGGAAAAGGTTCGCTCCAGTTCACCGGGTCTGAAGACGGTGGAGCTGGCTGGTTGCTCTGGTTCTGCAGCCGTGGTCAACAGCAGTGGAGGGGGTGGGAGTATCTCCACTTCGGCGACTGCCGACGAGGGGGAAGAATTCTGAAGAGCCAGGAACACGCCGAGAGCGAGGGCCGAAGCGAGCAGGACTCCGCCACTGCGGCTGGCGACACTTCCGCGGCGAGCGAGACGTCCTTGCCAGCGACGATGAGCGTCGGCATCGATGGAATTGAGCAGGGCCAGGATCCCCTCGACCGATGCTACCTTTCTGTTCTTGCGGACAGATTCCCTCAGCAGCGAGTGAATCCAGCGGGATGCGCCTTCGAGATCTCCTCCCTGAATCCGTAACCTCGCACAACTTTCGAGCCAGTGAGTGTTATTGCTCGCATCGACTCCGCGCCGCGATTCGATCACTTCGGCGGCTCTTAGAGCCTGCTGAGAGTCTTCGACCGCGTCGATCATGCGTTGCAGTAACTTGTCAGTTTCACGGCGGCTTCTTCCACGAGGGAGTTCCTCGATCAGCGCCATCAGGGATTCGAGGTCGTTGGGACAGAGATCGAGACGCTGGCGCAAAGCGCTGCGGGTTCCTGCACGGTCTCCTGCTTCTTTTCGTGCGCTGGCGAGGGCTGCCAGAAGTTGCTGGCGTTCCTCTACCGGCGCTTTTTCTTGCAAGAGCAGCGGATGTAGTTTTTCGAGACAGGGGTGATCGGCATCGCCGAGGGCAAAGGTGCTACGGAGGATTTCCAGGGCTCGTCTGGTCAGCCTCTGGTGGATGAGTCGGTCGACCAGTGCATTCTTTTCAGCAGTGGGCATCGGTTCCAGCAGTCCACACTCGAGCAGTACTCGAACCGATAGAAGTGCCAGAAACCTCGGGGAGCCACTCGATTTCAACGCCGCATGGAGCGGGCGAGATTCTTTCAGTGCTCTGACGAACTTGGTGCGCAGCGGCTCGATGGGAAAGGCCTGCTCGATGGCGGATTCCAGCGTCGCGGTATCGTCAGTGGTGAGGTAGATCTCCTGCAGGTGCACACACCCATCCTGGAAGCGTTGTTCTTCATCTTCTCGACGGGCGACCTCGAGTAGCAATGAGGGGATGGGGAAGCGCAAGGAGGGGGCGACCGCTTCTCCTGTGAAAAGTCTATCCTTCTGCCATGGGCACACTTCGAATCGGTAGCTGGCATCGGTCCAGCGGAACAGTTCGAGGATTCTCTCCTGAAACAGGGTCCGGATCGGTCCTGTCGCCATTTCGGTATCGATCAGCCGGAATCGTAGCAGTGCATCGCCGAGGGAGGTGTTGCCTTGATTGGCCAGGATGTTGGTGAGTTGCTCTTGCTGGAGGATGTCGAGGGTCTGGAGGATTTCACCGAGTGGGCAGGATCCATGGTCTGAATCGGTCAGAAGCTCCACTCCGCGGCTGTCGATGCCCAGACGTAATGCGAGATCACCGCTCTCGATGGAGAGGATCCCGCTGTTACGGTTCGCATCGAGGCCCTGGAGCAGGGCCGAGAGCGGTAGGTTTTTGACGTCTCCCTGGAGCATCCCGTCACCTCGGAGCCCGGGCCAGGGCTCCGCCTTCAGCAAAGAATACGACGCTCTGGCAGGAAGCGTCGACTCGACTCCTTGCCCAGTCCATGTCGGGGTGAGTAGGATCATCGCTCATTCGGTCCATACCCGGGAGGAGACCCATGAATCGACCGCGAGAGGCACAACTCATTATCGACGATAGCGAGAGGGAATCAGACCTGCTGTGGGTGTCCGCATTTCGAGCGGGAGATCCCTTCACCTGGCTGAAGGACTCACGAGGCTCTGCCGTGATGCTGACCGATCTCGAGTTCGGTCGGGGGCAAAAGGAATCACGGGTCGATGAAGTGGTCTCTTACTCCCAGATGGAACAGGGCGCTCGTCAGGCCGATGGCAAACCGGTGGCGTTCGAGGGAGTCGTGCTGCACCTGCTCCGACAGCGAGAAATCGATCGAGTCGAGGTTCCCGCCCGATTCCCCTTGCGGATTGCAGATGCCTTGCGAGAAGGTGGCATCGAGGTGGTTTCTCGGCCCGACCCCTTCTTCCCCGAGAGAGCCATCAAGAGAGCCGATGAGATCACCTGTCTCGAGGAGTCTCAGGCAGCCACCGAGGCCGCGATGTTGATGGCGATCGATGCGGTGAGGAGCAGTGATCCTGGTGATGGTGGAGTGCTCCATCTCGAGGGGGAGCCGCTCACATCGGAACGTCTCAAGGGGATGGTACGGGCTTTCCTGCTCGAGCGGGGACTGCAAATCGGTCCCTTCATCATCGCACCCGGCGATCAAGGTTGTGATCCCCACGATGTGGGAAGCGGTCCACTTCATGCCGACGAGATGATCATCATCGACATCTATCCGCAGCATATGACTCATCGCTACTGGGGAGACATGACTCGTACGGTGGTTCGTGGAGAGGCCAGTGAGGTGCAGAAGAAGATGTATGCTGCGGTCAAACTGGCACAGGAGGCAGCCATCGAGATGATCCGACCTGGAGCCAGCGGGCAAAAGATCCACCGGCGAGTCCAGCAGATCTTCGAGGAGGCTGGTTTCCCGACCGAGCAGCGAGACGGGACCTGGGTAGGATTCTTCCATGGCACAGGGCATGGTCTCGGTCTCGACATTCACGAACCCCCTCGCATCTCCGCCATCGGTCCCGATCTGCAGGAGGGCCTGGTCGTGACAGTGGAACCGGGGCTGTATTATCCGGGGCATGGAGGGTGCAGGATCGAAGATGTGGTGCTGGTGACCGGCGACGGCTGTCGAAACTTCAATCGCGCTCCGAAAGTACTAGAGGTCTAACCGGTGGATCCCAGGCGTACCCCTTCTATTGCGGAGTGGTTTCATGAGGAAACCAAGTATTCGCCCCGATCGATGGGCCTGCTTCCTCGTCCAGATCTGGACAGTCGGCCACTTCCATACAAGGAATGGCACGCAACGGAACCGATCGATCTGGTGCCCTACCTGCCCTTTCCGGGCTTTCCACTGGGGCCCTCGGAAGATCAGCGGCCTTTGGATCCGGCGCTACTGTCCGAATTTGTCGGTGCTCTCTCGAGAATCCTCTACTTCACCGGCGGAGTGACGGGGATCCAGCAAGGTTCTGACGAGTCCTGGCTCTTTCGTGCGGCCCCTTCGGCGGGAGCACTCTATCCCATCGAAATCACCCTGGCGCTGCGGGGGATTCGTGGCATCGAGGACGGACTCTATGCCTACTCGGTACCGAATCATCAGCTGGTTTCGGTGCTGGAGGGGGATTTCCTGCCTGGAATCGCCTCCTCCTTCTGGCTTCATCCGGCTTTCGACGGGGTCCAGGCGGTGGCATTGCTCAGCGGGGTCTGGCAAAGATCCCGTTGGCGATACCACGATCGCGCATATCGGCGAATCCTGCTGGATACTGGCCATGTACTGGGGAATCTGGTTCACGCAGCCCAGCAGGAGGGGCTCCAGGCGGTTCCGCTGGCGGGGTTCGAGGATGCGGCTCTGCAGAAACTGATGTTCCTCGATCCAGAAGAGGAAGGTGTGCTGGTCGGGGTCCCGCTTCGTCGCGCAGATGATGTTTCTACTGCGGCGGATGGGTTGGTGGCAGCAGTCAAGCGATCGAGTCGATCGAAGGCTCCACCAGATTTCGAGTCCGATGCGATCCATGCGATTCATGAGAGCAGTTCTATTCATCACGATGCCGAGGTGACGATGCCTCCCGATCCGCCCGTCTGGGCAGAAGGAGTCGAGGGAACTCGAGTGATTCCACTGGTAGAAACTCTCGGCGACATCTCCAATGAGTTTCCTGGGATCGTTGTGAGTCGTCGATCGACACGCCAGTTCACGGGAGCCTCCGTCGATCGACGCGATCTCGATCGAGTGCTCGATTTTGCGCACCGCTATGCGACACCTGGCCCGGTCCGGTATCTCAATGCACGACCGGCACTGCAAATTCATCTGGTGATGAATCGGGTCAGGGGACTGGAGCAAGGAGTGTGGCGCTACCTTCCCGACGAACATCAACTACAGCTGATTCGATCAGGCGATGAGAGAAGACGAGTTCATGGTGCTTGCCTCGGGCAAGAGCTCGCCAGAGATGCCGCATGCTTGCTGGTCTACAGTGCGGATCTTCCGCGAGCAGTCGAGGTATGGGGAGATCGAGCGTATCGATACCTGCACCTCGATGCGGGCTTCCTCGGTCAGCAACTGAATCTGGCCTGCGTTCATCAGGGTTTGGGGGTCAGTGGCATCGCAGGCTTCTTCGACGACATGTGGACCGAGATCCTCGAGTTACCTGGGGATCATGCCATCACCTATATCACGGCAATCGGAGACCCATTCGCAGCGGAGTAGAGGGGCAAAATCGCCTCGGATGCGCCGTTTCTCAGAGTTTTTTTTGGCCCGTGATCGGCCCGCGAGATGAAGTCACAGGTTCGAGTCAGGAAACTCCTCTGGTGGCGCAAGTACGCCCATCTCAAAGATTCGTAACAAGTTAAATATAAAGGACTTATAGGGTTCCAATGAGTTCCATGGAAGTTCTAGCTGGATCCCAAAAGCAGCCCTCAAGAGTTCCGATAATGGATCGTTCTCGCGCTTCGAGACGCCCGGAATCGAGAAAAACTGTAGTAAGAGGTCTTGCCACTTTTCTCGTATCCGACTCTCCTATCGCCCATGGAGCGAGGGCCTGTTGCCCTCCACGGAGGCGAGGGCCGGAAGGCCCGGAAGGCATGAACGAGCCTTCCGATCCTCGCTTGCGCCTCGAAGTAAGCAATGTAAGGGAATCCCCTAAGGATCGTCGGCAAGTCCGCCGGAGTACAAGGGGAAGAAAGGGTGATCATGAACAAGAGCACTTTGCTCGTACTGGCTCTGGCTATGTTGGTTCCGACCGTCGCCTTGGCGGACGGAGTTACAGTTGGGGGAGATTTGCGTCTGCGCTGGGATTACTCCGGCCCGGAGACAAACGCTTCCTCGAATAGTTCGTCAGCGGTGACCAACATCGATCTCGGTGCTGCCATCAATGACAATGTTTCCTTCGCGGTTTCACTGCGCAATGATTTTGCGTTCGGTGTTCCGAGCGGACCAGGTGTCTCGCCTGCGCTTCAAGTGCAGGAAGCGTATGCATCCGTTGGAGACCTGGGATCGGCCAGCGGCATGCTCGCCGGCTGGAGTCTTGAACTCGGTCGCATGAACAACCCCGATGGGGGACGGATCATCAATTCCGATGACTGGGCCCAAGACGCAGGTCCTGCGAACAACGACGGCTACCACCTCGCCTCGGATTCCTGTATGGGCGGAATCGGTGTGGATGTCTGGTACTTCGGTGGAGGATCTTCCCCCGCTGGTGCTGCAGACAGCATGCTGGGCGCAGCCTTTGATCTCGGTGACATGGCGGGCGGATTCGCCGACATCGACGTTGCCTACTGGAGTAGTAGTGCGGCGACAGATACCAGCAACGTGGGCATCAACATCAACAACATCGCCAGCGAGAACCTCGCCGGAGTCGATCTCGATGTGACTTACGCCACCCGTGACAATGACACTGCTGACGATGGTACCCTGACCGGTATCAGCCTTGGTTACGCCATGGAAGGCTTTGACCTCTCCTTCAGCAATACCATTGCTGACGCGGACTGGGATGCTTTCAGTGCTGCAGCGCACGGTACCAACGGTATTGCCGACATGAACGTCGGAACCAATGCTGCAGGTGCGGATGTGGATAACACCACCATCGGAGCCTCTTTCAGCCCGATGGATGGCGTCACTGCCTCGGTGGACTTCATCACCCTGGCGCAGGATAGTAGTGGCGACGACATTGGAACTGAAGTGGACGTGGTTCTGGGGTGGGAGTGCGGAAGCGATGTTCATATGACCATCGGTTACGGCTCATTCTCCGCAGATGACGCTTCGGCCCTCGAGGATAGCGACTACTTCTACCTCGGAACTGGCTGGAATTTCTAATCTCCGAGTTGTGGAGTTGACTCCACAATCCGGGTTTTAGTTCTACAGGAGCGGGGACGTGCGCCTTCGGCGCGCGTCCTCGTTCTTTTTTTGAGCCCCTTCCCCGACAGTTTTTCTTGCCAGATCGAGGATTCCGGGCAGGATATCTCCTGTCCGGGGCGGGCTATCCATACGCCAGTGCCCGGGGGAAGAGAGTGGGATCATGAATCGTAAATTCTTCATCGTCGGAGCGATCGTCGCTACGATGTTCACTACCATGTTCGTGGGCGATCTACAGCGGTTGCAGGCCGATGATCATCTCGATTTCGATGCGGACCTCCGTTTGCGCTGGGAGTATTCCCACCCGTGGGACGGTCTGACTGGAACTGACGGAGAAACCATCACGATGATGCGAACCCGCATCGGGATGACCACTGCCTTTTCTGACAACATCGGTTTCTCTCTCGGTATCACCGATGCGATGACCCTGTCCGGTGACGATGGAGATGCGCGAATCTCGACCGGCGGCCCGAGTGTTCGGAATCTGTACTTGCAGGTGGCAGACCTGTCAGATCTCAACGAACAGCTCGGGTTCCTCAGTGGTTGGAGCATGGGATTGGGCCGTACGGCACTTCCGACATACGACAAGGGGCGGGTGATCCACAGTTCCGACTGGAGCAACCTGGGTCCCGCCATCGCAGACGGGTATCACCTCAACAGTGATTTCCTCGATGGAAACCTCGATCTGAACATTCACTTCCTGACGCTGGATAAGGACGCCACATCTGCGGCCGGAGCCGGCGATCACTTCTACGGGGCACACCTGGCGGTCGACTCGCTACCGTTCGTCGAGGGCAGCTTTTACTACTGGAAGTACACCGCAGATCTGGCGAACCAGGCGGAAGCGGCTGCGGGGGGGAATGCTGATCCGGGCCGTTCCGGAGAGGACACCTACGGCTACTTCTTCTCCTTGAGAGAAGGATTGATCCCGCAAGTCGGAATCGACTTCGAGTACGCTCTCCAGGATGGAAAGCGCTACGATGTCGTCGATGATGCGATCGAGAAGTTGGATTCTCTCTTCTACTCCATCGAGGGGACATACCAGCAGGCTGCCGGAAGCGATTTTGCTGCACTCGACTGGCGTGTGGGGCAGATCTTCGCCACCGGGACCTCTGCCGGAGCCACCCGCCAGGAAGCATTCCTGTCACCCTTTGGCTCGCCTCACGGCACTCACGGCATTGCCGATCTGGTGCCCAACAGCAATGTTCGCGATTTTTACTTCGGCGTTACGACTGAACTGATGAACTCCGAGGTCGATCTTGCCTACCATAACCTGGCCTCGGACCAGGGCGCCGACTGGGGAACGGAACTGGATCTGGTGGTGAGGCGTGCGCAGAGCGCCGACTTCCTCGGAGGTTTGATGCCGCTGGAGGTGGGAGTGGGCAAGTTTTCGTCCGATACGGGCTCGCTTGAATCGACCACCTACTTCTACACCCAGACTTCGTGGGATTTTTAACCTGTAGGTTTAAGCGCGCAGTCTCGAGAGTAGAGGGTCTTCTTCAGTGACTGGATCATGTGAGCGCGGGAGTCGATGGCTGAGCCATCGACTCCCGCGCTTTTTCGATGGCTCAAGAGCAGGAAGAGGGGCGGGTAGACGATCGCGGCCGGTCGAGGATCAGAACAGTTTGAAATCGTCGAGTGGCCACAGTCGCAGCAACACCTTGCCACGAACCAGATGGACCGGAACGATGCCGAAATCGCGGCTATCGCGGCTCTGCGGTCGATTATCCCCCATCATGAACAGGTGGCCCGCCTCGACCTCGATGACATCGCCGGGTCGATCGGGGAACAGGGTTCGATGAGTGTATTCTTCAGTCAAGGCCTCGCCATTGAGCAGCACCTGGTCTCCGACCAACTCGATTCGATCGCCACCGATTCCGATGACTCGCTTGATCAAGTTCTTGGCCGGATCCTCGGGAGAGATGAAGATGATCAGATCTCCACGTTCGATCTCTCCGAGTGCCGGTCGCACCTTGTCGACCACCACCCGCTGGCCATCCTGTAGCGTTGGCTCCATCGAATGGCCGCTGATGGAGTAGACCTGGGTGACAAAGGTGTGGAGACCCAGTGCCAGCGGGATGGCGATGGCCAGAACTAGCAGTGCCTCGAGCAGTAAGCGTTTGACGGGGGACTGGGGCGGCGCAGTGGTCGCCTCGGAGTTTTCTCCGGAGATCGAATCGAGCGGATCAGTGGGGGACTGAAAGGCGTTCAACCGTCCTTCTCGCCATCGACTTTGGCGCTTTCAGATGGAGTCTCGGGCTCCTGGGTACGCCCGGAGGAGATCTCTTCCAGTCGCTGAATCCACTGGAGCCAGGGTCCTGGATCACGACCCAGATCCTTGCCACTGAGACGTATCAGCTCCTTGTGGACCTTATCGACTATTTCTTGGTTAGCGGTTTCGAGAGCACGGACCAGGATCCGAATCGCCCCGACATGTTGGAGTCCCGGTTGAAGCCGCAATAGCGCCTTGGCGAGGGCTCCTTGCCTGCGGCGTGTCACGGCTCCCAGTAGGTGTTCTCCGAGAACTCCGACCAGCGTCAATGCGAGGGTGCCTCGAAGCAGCCTCTCGGAGCCTCCAGCGGCTTCAGCGGTGGCTTCGTAGAGCCCCCAGCCGGGGTCGAGAACCAGTACCAGCATCACCACCAGGGCCAGGAGCCACAGGTTGCGTACGGCGATACTGAGTGCGAGTAATGTTTTCATCGGCTCTGGGCACTGTTTCTAGTGACGGAAGTGTCGCTCTCCAGTGAATACCATGGCGATCCCTGCGGCATTGGCCACCTCGATCACCGATCCATCGCGGATCGATCCTCCTGGTTGGATCACTGCTGAGACTCCTGAAGCGATGGCGGCCTCGACCCCATCGGGGAAGGGGAAGAATGCATCGGAGGCCAGGGATGAGTTCTTGGAACGATCCCCAGCCTTGCGACAGGCGATCTCGACCGCATCGACTCGACTGGGTTGACCTGCCCCGACACCCACCACGGCCCGATCGTGGGCCAGCAGGATTGCGTTGGAACGAACATGAGGCAGGACTCTCCAGCCAAACAGCAGGTCTTGCCACTCCTGATCGGTGGGTGCCCGATCGCTGGCTACGGTGAAGTCTTCTCGCTGCTGGAGGCTTCGATCTTTGGTCTGGAGCAACATCGCTCCAGGTACCGACCGGATCTCGATGGGCAGTGTATCTTGATCACCAGTCTCGCCCCCCTCCAGCATCCGACAGGAACGACCCCACTTGACCCCGTCGCGAATCGCTTCCAGCGCACCCGGCAAGAACTTCGGTGCGTGAATCACTTCAAAGAACAGGTCGGTGGTTGCGATTCGACGCGCCAGTTCCTCGTCGAGCGGTTGGGACAGGGCGAGGATCCCGCCGAATGAGCTGACCGGATCTCCCGCCAGTGCCGCCTCGAAGGCGGAGCCGAGGCTCTGCCGCTCGGCCGCTCCACAGGGGAGGCAGTGCTTGACCACCACCGCTGCCGGGCCCTCGAGACCGCGGCAGCACTCGATGGCTGCAGAAGCATCGAGGATGTTGTTGTAGGAGAGAGCTTTTCCGCCGTGACAGGTGGCATCGGCGATGGAGAAGGAGTCTCCGTCGTTTCTCTGATACCAGGCGGATTCCTGGTGGGGATTTTCGCCGTAACGCAGCGACCCGACCCGGGTCCACTGCTCGGTGACACTCTCTGGAAATGCCCCTTCGACCTGTTGACCGAGCCAGTTCGAGATGGAGGCGTCGTAGGCGGCAGTGCGACGGAACGCCTCGAGCGCCAGGTCGATTCTGGTCGAGTGGGACAGCTGGCACTGCTGCTCCTTCAGTTCAGCGATGATCGCCGGATATCTTTCAGGGTCGACCACGACCGCCACGTCGCGGTGGTTCTTTGCTGCTGCCCGAACCATGGCGGGCCCGCCGATATCGATCTGCTCGACGGTGTTCTCAAAGGATTCTCCTGCGGCGACCGTCTGTTCGAAGGGGTAGAGGTTCACCACCAGTAGATCGATGGGAGGAATGCCATGTTCATGACACGACTCCAGGTCTCCCTCGACATCTCTGCGTGCGAGCAAGCCGCCGTGCACCCTCGGGTGCAGTGTCTTGACCCGGCCACCCATCATCTCTGGAAATCCAGTCACCTCCTCGACGGGGCGCACGGTGATTCCTCCAGCCTGGAGCACTGCAGCAGTACCTCCTGTGGATAGGATCTCGACTCCCAGTTGTTGAAGCGTGGAGCACAACTCGACCACCCCTTGCTTGTCGCTGACGGCGATCAGGGCCCGTTCAATCTTGCGTGGCGCTGGAGTGGTTCCGGAGAGGTCTGACATGTGCGGTGGGCCTTTCCTGGGATCGTAGAAACTCGAATTGGCGGGAGAATGAGGGGCTCTATTCGTCTTCATCTCCTGAATCCGGTAACCTCGGCGCCCTTTTGAGGGAGTCGGGGGTTGATGGCTAGATCCTAGCCCGGTTCCCTGTAGTGGTCCAGCGAGGCGAGCGGGGAAGTTGTGAAGAGAGAGAGGGCCGTGTGAAGAGATTGGAGTGGCAGGCGGATCTGGGGCGAATCGTGATTCGCTTCCCCTATGACCCACTGCTGGTTGCAGAGGTAAAGATGATTCCCGGCCGCCAATGGCACCGGGATCAAAAATTGTGGAGTGTTCCCCTCGACAGTGCCGGGGAAGCGGCACGCATCTTGATGCCTCTTGGATTTGATCCGACAGCAGAAGTAGAGCGATTGCTCAACGGGGAAGTGGAAGGGTTGGCAGGGATCGGTGAGCAGGTGGCAGAAACCGCCGCCCCAACCGATCCAGTGAACGAAGGCTGGAGCGTCACGCGTCTCAATGAAACGGTCAGGGACGCACTGCAGAGATCGCTACCGGAGACCATCTGGCTCCAGGGAGAGGTGTTGGAGTTCGACCGGAACAGCCATCGAGATCACATCTTTTTCAAGATTGTCGAGAAGGTGGAGGGGGAGGACCGTCCGCGAGCCTCGGTCACTGCCGTGCTGTTTCAGGGCAACAAGGATCGAGTACTGAAGCGATTTGCAGAGACCGATACTGACCTGGCCGATGGGCTACAGGTTCGCATTCAGGTGCGAGTCGATCTCTATGTTCTGAACGGATCCTATCAGGTGGTGGTCGAGGATATTGATCCGACCTACACGCTGGGAGAGATCGCACGGCGTCGCGAGCGGATCCTGGCGGAACTCCGAAATCGAGGTCTTGAGCAGCAGAATCTGTCGCGGCACTGGCCGTTGGTCCCGTTGAGGATTGGTGTCCTCACCAGCCCTGGCAGCGATGCGTGGAAGGATCTGATTCACGAGTTGCGAGAGTCTGGATTCTCCTTCGATGTTGCTCTGTACGGGGTTCATGTCCAGGGTGAAAGAACTGAAGCAGAGGTGCTAAAGGGACTCGAGTACTTCGAGCAGCATGCCGCTGATTTCGATGCGTTGTTACTGGTCAGAGGAGGAGGATCACGGGCGGATCTGATGGCCTTCGACTCCTTGCCACTGGCACTGGCGGTGGCCCAGCACTCGCTCAAGATCATGGTGGGCATCGGGCACCAGGCAGATCGATCGGTACTGGATGAAATAGCCCACTCGGAAAAAACGCCCACCGCCGCAGGACAGCAGTTGGTCCAGCAGGTCAGCGGTTTCTGGGAACGGGTCCGAGACCAGTTGTCCCGAATCATGATTGGGGCCCGTCATCGCATCGATCGGTCTCAGTCGAGCCTGAACAGTTCGCGCTCGCAGGTCGCCCGCGGGGCCTCGCTGGCGATGCTAGAGCAACGCCGCAGACTTCAACTGGTGGCCAGTGGTCTGGAGTCTTCAGCGTCGGGCCAGTTAGGAGAGGCGCGGGGAATGCTCAAGTCGTCTCGCCAGTGGCTTTCCAGCGCAACTGCGAGGGCTCTTCGAGTCGCTGCCGATCAACGAGTCGGTCAAACAGAGCGGCTGCAGACCGGTGCTTGTCAGCAACTGGTTCGGCAGCGAGAGCGTCTGGACGCACGACAAGTCCAGGTTCGCGGAGCAGACCCGCAGACGATACTGGCGAGAGGGTTTGCCTGGGTTCGGGATCGATCTGGTCGTACGATCGGGTCTCAAGCGGGTGTTTGCATCGATCAGGAAATATCAGTCCGATTTGTCGACGGGGTCGTGGATGCCCGGATTGAAGCCTCCAGAAGTGACTCTTCCGTGGGCCTGTCCAGTCGATGATTTGATGGATAGACTGGGCCTTTCGGGATCGATTCCAGGAAAGAAGATGACTCGATGAGCGCAAAGAAGTTGCCGGGGTACAAGGAAGCGACCGACGAGATCGACAAGATCTTGCAGCGGATCGATGAGAACTCCGAAGTCGATGTCGATGCACTGGCCGACGATGTGGAACGTGCTGCAGAGTTACTGCAACTCTGTGGCGAGAAACTGAAGGCGGCCGAAGTCCGTGTTCAGGAGGTTTCACAAAGGCTGGCCGTGGAACAAGAGCACGATTCTGCAGATGAAGAAGAATAGAGGAGGGTGAGCATGTCACTTGTGGTGGTAGGAAGCGTCGCCTTCGATTCAATCGAAACTCCCGATGGTTTCGTCAAAGATGCTCTCGGAGGATCTGCCGTACACTTCTCTCTGGCGGCTGCCCTGTTCGGGCAAGTTCAACTGGTCGGCGTGATCGGGGAAGACTTTCCCGAAGATAGGCATCAGTTGCTGCGCGATCGGGGAGTGTGTACCGAAGGACTCGAAGTGATCCCCGGTGGCGAGACTTTTCGCTGGTCAGGCAAATACTTCGACGATATGGATCATCGAGAAACGCTCACTTGCGATCTCAACGTATTCGAACAATTCAAACCGAATGTTCCTGCAGCGTATCGAGACACCGACTTCTTGTTCCTGGGCAATGGCGCTCCAGTGACCCAGTCGAGTGTGCTCAGCCAGATGAGCGCATCTCCCTTTACCATGGTGGACACGATGAATCTCTGGATCGATCAGGACCGATCAGGACTGATCGCCTTGTTGAGCCAGGTCGATGCGCTGGTGCTCAACGACGAGGAAGCGCACCTGCTCAGTGGCGAAAAAAACCTGGTGCGTGCGGGTCGCTGGATTCGCAAGCTGGGACCTAGATACGTCATCGTGAAGAAGGGGCAGCATGGCGCGACCATCTTCCACGAGGAAGGTGAGACGGCACTCCCTGCACTGCCTCTGGCAGATGTGATCGACCCCACAGGAGCGGGCGATTCCTTTGCCGGTGGATTGCTGGGCAGCCTGCAGCGCTCGCGCAGGACCGATCTCGATGCCATCAAGATTGCCGTGGCCTGGGGAACGATCACCGCTTCCTTCTGTTGTGGTGGATACGGGGTCGAAGGCATTCTCTCTGCAAACCAGTCAGGATTGAGGGAGAGATTTGACCAGTACCGCAAGATGCTCGACCTCGGAACGGTAGAGATCCCGTTGCCTTCACTCTGATCCGTTATCTCGGGGGTAACCGCGAGTATCTTGGGGGTAACCGCAGGCGGGAGGTGCAGATTTGCGGAGTGAAGATCTCGCTCACCACCATCACCCTTTGACCGAGATGTTTGCGCAACCTTCCAGCCCAGGGGAGTGGGCAGAGCACGCCATTCATGGCGACCAGATCCGCCATTTCGAGGAGCATGGTTTCGTCGCTGGTATCCCCGTACTCGATGGCCAGCAGGTGGAGCAGTTGCGAGAGCAGTTGGCTCGCTTGATGGATCCATCTCACCCGGGCCACTCTCTTTTTTATGAGTTCCACTCCAATGAATCGAACGACCCGGAAACGGTCTTGTTTCACGCATTGGGAGGCTGGCGCATCGAGGATGGATTCCACGATCTGCTCTACTCACCGACCTTGAGAATGACCGCCTTCCAGTTGCTCGGTGCTGCGGTTCGTTTCTTTCACGACCAATTGTTTTGCAAACCTCCGGCGCATGGAGGTGCGGTTTCTTGGCACCAGGATTATTCGTACTGGACCTGGACCCAGCCGATGGCTCACTTGACCTGCTGGATCGCTCTCGATGATGCCACCATCGATAATGGTTGCCTGCACTACATCCCCGGGTCTCATCGGTGGGGCCTTCTTCCCGTCACAGGACTCGCAGGTGACATGAAAGCAGTGGAGCAGGTCCTCGATCTGGATCAGAGGAGTGCATTGGATGGACAGGTTGCAGCGACCCTCCGAGCGGGAGAAGCAGTGTTTCATCATCCCCTGGTGATGCATGGTTCGTATCAGAATCGGTCTCCAGCTCCACGGCGCGGTGCGGTGGTCAATTTTGCTGCGGATGGGGTCTGGTCACATCCGGAGGCGCTCGAGGGGCCTGGCAGCGATCGATTCCCCATCCTCCCTGAAGGACAGCCGCTCGCCGGTCGCTATTACCCACTACTGTTCGATCCGGAGCGGGAGCTGGCGGGGGAGATCGATTCAATTCCACACCTGTGAACCCCTGAGTGGCTCGCAGGGGAGGTTGCGGGGTTTTCTGGCGGGACGCTGGAACTCGTCCGCCAGGCGAGTGGATGGTGGCGACCGTGGATCGGTGCGCTGCCGTGGATGCTGCCGCTTCTCGGGTCCCCTTGCGGCCTTCGCTCGATCTCATCAGAATGTCCTCAGGGGCGTAGTTGAGCGTCTCGAACCAGATCGTTTGGAACTCTGGAAAATGACCTTCTGAGAACTCTTGTCGAGAGTGGAGTCGGAACATGCGAGTCGCACAGATTCGAAGCCAGTTTCTCGAGTTCTTCGCCACCGCGGGACACGAGGTCGTCCCCTCGAGTCCAGTGGTCCCTCATGATGATCCGACGCTGCTCTTTGCTAATGCAGGGATGAATCAGTTCAAGTCAGTATTCACCGGTGAGGAATCGAGGGACGTTACTCGTGCCTGCTCTTCTCAGAAGTGCATCCGAGCTGGCGGCAAGCACAACGATCTGGAAAATGTCGGGTACACCGCACGGCACCTGACATTTTTTGAGATGCTGGGCAACTTCTCCTTCGGTGATTACTTCAAGGAGGAGGCGTGCGTCTGGGCGTGGGAACTGATCACTGAAAAGTATGGTATCGATGCCGATCGGATGTGGATCTCGGTTTATCACGAGGACGATGATGCGAGAGCGATCTGGGCTGACCGGGTCGGGGTATCTGCCGATCGGATCGTTGGCCTTGGAGAAAAGGACAACTTCTGGTCGATGGGAGATGTGGGGCCTTGCGGGCCCTGCTCGGAATTACACGTCGATCGGGGAGAGCAGGCGTCATGCGGGCCGAACTGTGCTCTCGGGGTCTGTGATTGCGACCGCTGGATGGAGATCTGGAACCTGGTCTTCATGCAATTCGAAAAGCAGCCAGGGGGTGGAAGGATCGCACTTCCACGTCCGAGTATCGATACCGGGATGGGCCTGGAACGAATCACCATGGTGCTGCAGGAGAAGGATACGGTTTTTGAAACCGATCTTCTGGCGGGACTCATCGAAAGGATCGGGGAGTTGACAGGAGTCGCCCCCTCCAGTGGTCCGGAAGGAACACCCCATCGGGTCATCTCCGATCACCTCAGAAGTCTCTCCTTCGCCATCGCCGATGGAGCATTCCCTTCCAATGAAGAGCGTGGGTATGTATTGCGCAGAATTTTGCGAAGGGCGAGCCGCTATGGATACAAACTCGGCATGGAGCGTCCATTCATCCATCAACTGGTGGGGCATCTCGCCTCAGAAATGGGTGAAGCATTCCCGGAGTTGATCGAGCGTCAACCTTTGATCGAGAAACTGATCCATTCCGAAGAAGAGCAATTCCTTCGAACCTTGAAGACCGGCATGACTCGGTTCGATGATGAGGTGGCAAGAGTCGCGACGGGAGACCTTCAGCAGTTCCCCTCAACCGCTGCATTTTTCCTGCATGATTCATGTGGATTCCCCATCGATCTGACAGAGCAGATGGCGAGGGAGGTCGAACTCGATGTCGACCGGCAGGGGTTTGATCATCTGATGGAGGAGCAGCGTTCTCGAAGTCGAGCGGGGAGCAAGGTCATCACGATGAATTCTGGATCCAGCTCGGGAGACGCGCGGATCGACGGCGCAGGAGCTACCGATTTTGTCGGATATCAGTCCGGGCAGGCGGAAGCGACCGTCAGTCGCTTCTTCTCTTCCGATGATCAGCAGGTTCTGGTGCTGGATCGAACCCCCTTCTACGCCGAGTCCGGTGGTCAGGTCGGAGATACGGGGACCATCGAGGGCCAGGGCTTCCAGTTAGAGGTGCTCGACTGCCAGAAGAACAGCGAAGGAACCTTTCTCCACCTGGTTCGAGTTGTCGATGGTGAAGTGTCAGAGGTGCAGCCTGGATCGACGGTGCATTGCAATGTGGACAGCGATCGCAGGCAGCATGTGATTCGCAATCATACTGCGACGCATCTACTCCATGCCGCTCTTCGCCAGGTGGTCGGAGATCACGTCCAACAAAAAGGATCGCTGGTTTCTCCGGAGCGCCTTCGCTTCGATATCAGTCACTACGAGAAGATCCAACCAGAACAACTCGCTGAAGTAGAGCAACTGGTTCAGGAGTGGGTACTGCGAGATGTGGAGTTGAAGATTTATGATGGGATTCCCATCGAAGAGGCGAAGTCGCGCGGTGCGATGGCTCTCTTCGGGGAGAAGTATGGAGATCGGGTTCGCCTGGTCGAAGTGCCAGACTTTTCACTCGAACTGTGCGGTGGAATTCATTGCCAGAGAACCGGAGAGATCGGGCCGATGGTCATCGTGCACGAAGGCAGCGTTTCATCCGGTGTGCGACGGGTCGAGGCTCTGACCGGAGTCGGCGGAGCTAGCCGAACTCGAGCCGACGAGGATCTGATTCATGAACTTTCCTCCTTGCTGCGAGTGCCGCGAGAGGATCTGCACGATCGGATCGGAACACTGGTACGGGAGAATCGTTCACTGAAGGATGGCAAGGGAAGCACTCCAACGAGAAGCCTGCTCTCCGATCTCGATGCGGGGCATGGCGAGACACGCAGTGCCGGATCGGCAGAAGTGGTGATCGCCACCTGGCAGGACGCTCCTCAGGAGCAGTTGCTGCAGGTCGCCGATGCCCTGAAACGAAGGGGTGGGGATCGAGCCTTCATCCTGGTTTCCACGGGAAATGACGAGATTCGATTCATCGTCGGGACCTCGGAATCCCTCCCCTCGGGGACGGTCCATGCCGGCCAGGTGGCCAAGATGGGGGCTGGGATTCTCGGTGGTGGGGGGGGTGGTCGGCCCGATATGGCCCAGGCTGGGGGTAAAGCGGTCGATCGGCTCCCTGAGGCGATCGATCAGATGTCCAGATCGCTGGAGGATTCGCTGGCGGGAAAAGACTCCTGAGGGGCATCGGTTCTCCTTGACCGATTTCCCCAACACTCCTAACATCAGTGCCTGAGGCTTGACCCGGCTGGATCTCTTCCAAGGGTCAGGGACTCGACTCGTGAATCAGGTTGTCGGACGCGATTGTCGATCCGAAGACGACTTACAGTGACGACTTACAGAGACGTATGGAGCAGCAGACATGGCAGTACCACAGCGAAAAACAAACCAGGCGCGCAAACTCAAGCGGCGTGCACACGACGCCCTGGCTCCGATCAGGTACAGCAAGTGTACACGCTGTAATTCCCTCACCTTGCCCCACAGCATCTGCGAAAACTGCGGCACTTATCGCGGTCGTACCCTGCTGGCGGTCGAGGACTTCTAAATCCATTCAGAGAAGAAGTGATATGCCTCGCATAGCCGTTGATGCCATGGGTGGGGACAGTGTGCCAGATGTTCCGGTTGCTGGGGCAGTGGAAGCAATGTCGAATCATCCTGAACTGTCCATCGTTCTCGTGGGCCCGACCGATCAGATCGAGGCGGAATTATCGCATCTCGACCATGATTCGTCACGAATAGAGATCTCCCATACCGATGAGTGGGTCGCGATGGGCGAGTCGCCGGTCGAGGCGCTGCGGAACAAGCCCAACTCCTCCCTCTCCCTACTGGTCAAACTTCAGAAGGAAAATCTGGTCGATGGAATCTTCAGCGCCGGCAACACCGGTGCCATGGTGGCCGCTTGTACCGTGCACCTGAAAATGCTGAAGGGGGTGCGTCGCCCAGCCATCGCTTTACCCCTGCCTCGAGGCGAAACACCGGTTCTGTTGTGTGACGGCGGGGCCAATGTCGAATGCCGTCCACTGCACTTGCTCCAGAATGCGATCATGGCCGATGCCATGCTGAGATGCGCATACTCGGTACCGTCTCCCAAGGTGGGCCTGCTCAATGTCGGGTCCGAGCGAGACAAGGGGCATACCCTGGCCAAGGAGACCTACCAGCTGCTGGAAGCGAGTGGCCTCGATTTCGCCGGAAACATCGAGGGGGGTGACATCTTCCATGCGGACGTGGATGTGGTGGTATGCGACGGATTTGTCGGGAATGTCGTTCTCAAGACTGCAGAAGGCTTTTCAGAATCTCTCTTCAATATCCTGGCCACTGAACTGGGGGGTGGACTCGCAGACCTCGGTACCGATGTGGCACCGCTCAAGGCATTGCTCAAGAGTGGATTACAGAAAATCCGCAGTCGATTCGACTACTCCGAGTATGGCGGCGCTCCACTGCTGGGGCCGCGGGGAGTCTGTACCATCGGTCACGGACGTAGTGATCGGAAGGCGGTCGCCAACGCCCTCGACTGGACCGTTCGAATGATCGCGACCGGGGTCCAGCAGGAGTTGATTGATTCGATTGAGCGAGAGATGCAGCAACTGGATCTGTCCACTGCGAATCCGAGTCGCATCAGCCAGACAGAGTCGCCCACCAGCCATTAGTCTCCAGGCGACCGAGATGGGAGCCATCATGACAGATCCTATCGAAGGACCATCCTCCCACCGTGCTTGGCTCTTTCCCGGACAAGGCAGCCAGTTCGTCGGAATGGCTGCGGATCTGGTCGAGGCTCATCCCGTCGCCCGAACCGTCTTCGACATCGCGAGTTCAAAAATCGGAGAGGATTTACTCTCCATCTGCATCGAAGGTCCGCAATCACGCCTCAATCGGACCGAGATCAGTCAACCAGCCATCTTCACCGCATCGATGGCAGTGTTGAGGGTACTGGAACAATCGGCGGGCCCCTCGCTGTTGCGAGCCAACGCGACGGCGGGTCTTTCCCTTGGCGAGTACAGCTCGCTTGTTTTTGCAGGGGCACTACGCTTCGAGGATGCACTCGAGGTGGTGGTGGCGAGGGGGCAGGCGATGCAGCGCGCCTGTGATCAGGTCGAGGGGACGATGACGACCATCCTGGGTCTAGAACTGCCAGCAGTAAGGGAAGCGGTCGAGAGTGGCAAATCTGCCGGAATCGTGGCTGTGGCCAATTTCAACAGTTCCACCCAGTTCGTCATCAGTGGCGAGAGAACTGCAGTGGCCAGGGCTTCGGAGGCGGCGCGGGAACTGGGAGCCAGGCGCACCGTCGATCTGGAGGTAGCAGGGGCGTATCACTCTCCTCTGATGGCTCCGGCGACCCAGGAACTGGCTCCGATCCTCGACCGGTTGCCGATCTCTGCACCAAAGGTGGCTTTTTACCCCAATGTGCTGGCTCGGCCGGTGACCGATCCCGAGCAGATTCGCGAATGCCTGCTGAAACAGGTCGAGTCTTCGGTGCTGTGGGAGCCTACTATCTCCGCACTGGTGGCGGAGGGCCTCGAAGAAGTGATAGAGCCGGGGCCGGGACGAGTCATTGCTGGCCTGGTGAAGCAAGTCGATCGTAAGGTGACCACTCGTTCCGTTCTCGGTCGAGAGAGTGTCGAGGAAATCCTGGAGGGAACCGTCTCATGATGAAATTTACTGGCCGTAAGGTGATCGTGACTGGCGGAACAAGGGGGATCGGAAAGGCCATCGCTAGCGGATTTGCCGCGGCTGGAGCGCAAGTCATCCTGACCGGTCGGGACGCCACGAATGCGCAGTCGATTGCCGCTGAACTGGACGGTGATGTGCAGGGGTTGGAACTCGATGTTGCCAGTGGAGAAAGCGTTCAGAAGTTTTTTACAGAGGCGCTGGATAGACTGGGTGGACTCGACATCCTTGTGGCCAATGCGGGGATCACTCGAGACAAACTGGTCATGGCCCTCAAAGATGAAGACTGGGACGATGTGCTTGGCACCAATCTGCGCGGCGCATTCCTTTGCGCAAGAGAGGCGATCCGTCCGATGATTCGCAATCGTGGAGGACGGATTATCGGTGTGAGCAGTGTCATCGGCCTGACCGGAAATCCGGGTCAAGGAAACTATGCTGCGAGCAAAGCGGGACTGATCGGGCTGATAAAATCACTCGCCCAGGAGGTTGCCAGCAGGAATATCACCGTCAATGCGGTGGCCCCGGGAATGATTGAAACGGATATGTCGGCAGATCTGCCAGAGAAAGCTCGCGAGGCGATTGCCAGCAGGATTCCGGCAGGACGGGCAGGGAGTGCCCAGGAAGTGGCTTCTGCGGTGATGTTCCTGGCCAGCGATGATGCTTCCTATATCACGGGAGAGGTGCTGCGGGTCGATGGTGGCCTCGCCTGTTAAGCCGCTGTTTTCAAACTATGCTGGACGATTGGTCGTAGGAGCCTAAAATCGTGGCGAATGCTCGGAGTGGCCTGGACCGATCGCAGAAGCGACGGGAGGCACTCCTGAATCGAGAGAAATCTGGATGGCCAGTCAACCAGGGCCATCCCCCAGAAGGAGGAACAGGATGAGTGTCGGAGATCAGGTCATGGACATCATCGCAGAGAAACTCGATGTAGCCCGGGATAAGGTCAAGGCGGAAGCGGTTCTTCAAACGGACCTGGGTGCAGATAGCCTCGACATCGTGGAACTACTGATGCATCTGGAAGACAACTTTGGTATCAAGATTCCCGATGAAGATGCAGAGAAGTTGAAGACGGTCGGGGATGCCATTGCTTACATCGAGGCCAGCACTCCAGTCAAGGAGTAGGCACCTTCCCGGAGGGTCTTCATAAATGAGCAGGATCAGGGTCGTGATCACAGGGATCGGAGTCGTATCTCCGATCGGAAATGATCTCGCCACCTTCTGGAATGGAATCCTCGAAGGGCGTAATGGGGTCGGTCCCATCACGCGTTTCGATGCTTCCGAGTTTCGTACTCGCTTTGCCATGGAGGTGAAGGATTTCGACCCCGAAACCCGGGTGAGTCGAAAGACACTTCGCTTGCTCGATCGTTTCGCACAGTTCGCTGTGGTCGCCGCAGGCGAGGCG
This sequence comes from Planctomycetota bacterium, assembly GCA_018694835.1. Classification (GTDB taxonomy): domain Bacteria; phylum Planctomycetota; class UBA8108; order UBA1146; family UBA1146; genus QNYK01. Next base: position 28,978 of record JABHOG010000043.1, read on the forward strand.
ATGGAAGATAGCGGACTCGATCCCTCCGGCGATCCGATTCGCTACGGAGTCATCACCGGTTCCGGAATTGGCGGACTCGGTGAGATTGAACTCCAACACAAGCAATTCCTCGAGCGCGGGCCGAGTCGCATCTCTCCCTACTTTGTCCCGAAGATGATGATGAACGCCGCTTCAGGGCATATCGCCATCCAGCATGGTCTCAAAGGATCCAACTTCGCCACCGTCTCCGCCTGCGCATCCAGTCAACATGCTCTGGGAGTGGCACTGGGTACGATTCGATCGGGGCGGTGCGATGCAGTACTGGCCGGCGGCAGTGAGGCTGCCATCACGACCCTCGGGGTCGGTGGCTTCTGCTCGCTCAAGGCGATGTCTTCACGAAACGATGATTACACCACTGCGATGAGGCCCTTCCAGGCGAGCCGAGATGGCTTCGTCATGGGTGAGGGCGGTGCGATCTTCGTATTCGAGGAACTCGAGCATGCTCGCAAGAGAGGTGCTCAGATCTACTGTGAAGTCCTCGGATTCGGTTCGACCGATGATGCTCATCACATCACCGCTCCCGATCCGGATGCGCCGATGGCCATCGCGGCGATGCGCAGTGCTCTGGATCATGCAGGAGTAAATATTGAGCAGGTGGATTACATCAATGCTCATGGCACCTCGACTCAACTCAACGACAAGATGGAGATGCGCGCCATTCGCGAGCTGTTTGGCGAACACGCCGATCACCTGATGGTGAGTTCGACCAAATCTCAAGTGGGGCACTTGCTCGGGGCTTCTGGAGCGGTGGAACTTGCAGCGATTGCCGTGGGAATCCGCGAAGGCGTGGTACCTGCGACCATCAACCAGGTGGACCCGGATCCAGAGTGTGATCTGGATTCAGTTCCGAATGAACCGAGGGAGGCGCCGATCCGGGTGGCCATCTCGAACTCATTTGGATTTGGTGGGCACGATGCCTGTCTTTGTCTTGGAAAATTTGAAGACTGATCCTGAAACGACGTAACTTCTCCATCGGCCCCTCCGAAAGGACATCTAACAATGACCGACTCCACCAAGAAGGTATTGATCTCTGATCCGCTCCCTGCGGAAACTCGAGCGATTCTCGAGAGAGCTGGCCTCGAAGTAGTCGAGGGAGCCGAACAGATTGAAGCTCATCTCGGTAGCATATCTGGCTGGATCCTGCGCTCTGGCAGCAAGATCACCGCTGAGATACTCGATCAAGCCAAGGAGTTGAAGTGCATCTGCCGTGCGGGTGCGGGTGTCGACAATATCGATTGCGATGCCGCAGCGGAGCGTGGGGTTCTGGTGATGAATACGCCCTCTGCAAATTCTAATGCCGCTGCGGAACATGCACTGGGCATGATGTTTGCGATGGCCAGAAACATTCCCCAGGGTCATGGGGGCATGGCCAATGGTGAATGGGGTCGCAAGGCTCTGGTCGGAATCGAACTCGAAGGTAAAACCCTGGTGGTGCTCGGTCTGGGAAAGATAGGCCAGAGGGTTTGCCGCAAGGCGAGTGCCCTTGGCATGTCGGTGATCGGGTGTGATCCCTTTGTCAGTGCCGCCGATGCCAGCGCTTGCGGTGCAGAACTGGTGGAACTCGATGATGCGCTGATTCGAGCGGACTTCATATCGCTCCATCCGCCACTCAATGAATCCACTCTTGGCATGGTCAATCATCAGTTCATCGGTCGCTGCAAGGATGGCGTGAGGATCGTAAACGTCAGCCGTGGACCGGTGATCGATGAGGCATCACTGCTCGCTGGACTGGAGAGCGGCAAGGTGGCTGGCGCAGCCCTGGACGTCTTCGCCGAGGAGCCTCCGGTGGCGGATCATCCTTTCCGTACTCACCCGAAGATTATTTGCACTCCGCACCTGGGGGCCTCGACGGTCGAAGCACAGGACAATGTCGGAACCCAATCCGCCCATCAGGTGGTCGGGTTCCTGACGGAGTCGCGCATCGAGCACGCAGTCAACGCACCCGGTATATAGCGACCGCAGATTCGATCCTGGAGTCGAGCAGAGCAGCAGCGATTCGACTAAAGTGGCGCTGAATCTTGCTCTTGAAGATGACGGATGAATGCCGGTAGGGCTCGAGGTTCAGTCCTCTTGCCGCGGAGAATGGCTCTCGCTGGGCCAGCGAGGCTCGCTCATCTTTCCCGCTTGAGCGGGGTACAGTTCCTCGAATCTTCGAAGCACGCTGAGGGCGTCCTCCGGCCTCTTCTGGGGCACCGAGATGATCCGAGCGATGGTCCAGAGGACATGAGCATGGGCTTCGCCGGGGGAGAGAATCTCGTCGAGTAGATGGGCGTGGTAGAGCGCCATCGAGTCATCCTTGGCGGCGAGCGCCAGTTCCAGTGCCTTGAGTTGCAGGATCGGTTCCATTGGTTTCGATCGCAACTGTCGCTGGACCTCAGCGAGGCGGGTTCGCATCTGTTCGGGGGAGCCGGATCCAGCGGCTGACCGCCAGCGCCACAGGAAAGGACTCATATCGAGGTGTTTCTGGCCATCCCTGGCTGCGATTCGGAAGGTCGCCGGGAGCAGAAATAGCAGTGCCGATCCTCCCAGTGCCAACGTCACCAGGAACGGAATTTTCAGGTACAGAAGGATGGCACAGAGCAGCGCAAAACTACCGATGATGGCAGCCAGGAACAAACCGATGATGCCACGATTTCGAACCAGTCCCGGTGCAGTATCGAGAATCAGTAGTACGACCATCCCGAACATGGCGCACAGCAGGGTAGGAGTCAGGGCTAGACCGATCGACGCAAGCAATGGACCTCCGAGGCAGGGGATCGTCGATCTTCAACGTCTTGATCCGGTTCAGATAAGAACGCGGATGACTGGATCGGATACAGGTCCCCCATGTTTGGATTCTATCCAGGTTCGCCGACCGTGTCTGCTTCGGTAGAACTCTGAAGTTTTTGAATTTGAAGTCTGGCCTGTTCGATCTCGGAGAGCGTCTCTGAAGTGACATCTGCTGTGGGGTACTGACCGTCGAAGCAAGCGGCACAGTAATGCAGGTTTGACCCGGAGTTCTTGATCGACAGGCGCAGGTCACTGATTTCTTGATAGATCACAGCGTCGGCACCCAGCTTCTCAGCGATCTCTTCGTGAGTACGATCTCTTGCGATCAGTTCCGCTCGAGTTGACATGTCGACACCGTATACGCAGGTGTTATTGACCGGGGGAGAGCAGGAAGCGAAATAAACCTTCTTGGCTCCCGCCGCTCTGGCCAGTTCGACGATCTGTTTTGAAGTGTTTCCTCGTACGATACTGTCGTCGACCAGCAGAACATCCTTGCCCTTGAATTCGCTCTGGATTGCATTCAACTTGCGGCGAACGCTGGAAGTTCGTTCACCCTGGCCCGGCATGATGAAGGTCCTGCCGATGTATCGGTTCTTGACCAGTCCTTCCCGGTATTCGATGCCCAGTTCTCTCGCCATCGTGCTGGCTGAGGTACAAGAACTGTCTGGTACTGGGATTACGACATCCGCACTCAGCCCACTCTGGCGCCACTTCTTGGCCAGTTGGATTCCGAAATTTCTTCGCGCCTGATAGACGCTGACATCGTCGATGACACTATCCGGGCGAGCGAAGTAGACATGTTCAAAGATGCAGGGATTGTGCTCATGGGCGAATAACGTCCGTCGTAGAGGAGGCTGGTCAGGGCGGAAGATCACGGCTTCGCCAGGGCCTATGTTTTGAATGTCTCCATAGCCGAGAATCTCCAGTGCAATGTTCTCGGAAGCACAAGCCCAGCTCTCGCTGCCATCCTTTGCGATTCTACTTCCCATCAGAAGTGGTCGAATTCCATGAGGGTCTCTGAAGGCGACCATTCCCAAGCGCGCCACCAGGCTGATTACCGAATAGGCTCCCTTGACTCGCCTCAAAACATTCTCGAGCGCTTCGAATGTAGTTTCAGGCTCGGGGTCGACGCCACCGAGCGCTCCCAGTTCGGCCGCAAAAGTGGCGAGGATCAATTCCACATCACAACTGGAATTGAGAATGGTGCGTTTTTCACTTTTCAACCAATCGGTCAACTCTACGGCATTGGTGACATTGCCATTGTGTGCCATGGCGATTCCGTAGGGATAATGAACTTGAAACGGTTGGGCGTCTTCGTTACTGGATCCGCCAAAGGTGGGGTAGCGAACCTGGCCGATACTCCATGTGCCGGTCAGTCGTTCGATGTTCTTGGCACGAAAGATGTCGCGAACCAGTCCATTACCTTTCTTGAGATGAAACCGATCGTCATAGCTGACGATTCCGGCCGAGTCCTGTCCTCGATGCTGAAGGCACACGAGGGCCTCGTAGACCTCGTGACAGACGGTTGGATTGGATCCGATCGAACCGTAGAAGCCACACATGAGCACTCCTCTGGAGGGGGATCGGGTCGGGGAATCCGAACGATACCGCCAAGATTCGGAGGATATCTTCTCATCCGGGCTCTGACGAGGTTCTCTGTCCAGTTGGCACGATTTCAGATGAGATGGCATTCTACCTTGGTAGGCGGCTCTCCCGCCTGGCCACCAGGGGGCCTGCCCCCGCAGACGAGAATTTGAAATCAGGCAGCCGGAGTGTCGTTGTTTGGTGTGCTGGAAGAGGAAAAGGCCGGCTGTCTGAACTTTCTCGCTGAGCTGGAGATCATGGGGATATCACCCATTCTCCCCCTTACTTACCATCCCTGGCGGGTGACCGGGTAACCGTGGTGTGGTGATCCCCGGTCTCCCGCCTCCTTTTGATGCCACTTCGACGACCTCGGGAACTGGACTTCTCTCTGCTGCGTTTTGTAGCAGTAGAGGAGAGTTGGCAATAAAATGGCCACCTTGCTCCAGTCAGAGACCATCGATCGTCGGAGAGGCCGCCCAAATTGCTGAAATTGTTCCCCCAGTCCCCATCTTCCTCCGATGCCCAGCACTGGGCACTGTGGGGGCTCGACTCCAGAAGTCGCCTGGCAGCCTCCGATGGCTTCCAGGAGGCGCTGGAGCTCTGTACTAGCGAACCGATCCTGGCCGAGGTTCTCGACCAGCACTGGGGCCAGGGGCCCGACCAGAAGGAGGACCGCAGCTGGCGGTTGTCTGATGATCAGAGCCTCAAAGTTTGCTGGATCCAGGAAAACTCCCAGTCCGGGGCGATGCTGCTGTTGCAGATGCAAACGAACAAGTCCGCTGCGCAGCGCTCGGTCTCCCGGGAAGAGCTGGTCTCCCAGTTGCTGATGCTGTTGTTGCCTCGATTCCTCCACCAGTTGAAGAACCACTATTCCGTGGTTCAAAACAGCGAGGAAATCCGTCAGATGGCAATGCTGTCGGCGGATACCGCAATGATCGAACGCTGTCACGAACTGGGATTGAAGGGGGTCCAGCGATCGGCCGCACTGCTGGATTCCATCGTATCCCTCCATGGTATGGAGTTCGATTCGATCTGGCAGGCTTACCTCTCTAGATTTCAAGCAGCAAAAATTGTTCTGGAGATCGATGGAGAGGTGCCGACCGGGGACCTGTGGATTGCCGCACTCGTCATCTCCCTTGAGTTTGCTCGTCCTCAGTTGCCACCAGAATCTGCACTGAGGATTTCATGCGAAAAAAATGTGATTCAAGTCCACGTGGAGGGATTGAAGTCGATCAATATTCCTCCAGTTCAAGATGGTTTCTTCGAGGAGTTCTTTAATTTCAAGACTGAAGGAGTGGGTTGGGTTGTCACCCGCCGAGAAGGGGAATCTTCATGAGCGAGAGAACGGTAGAAAACAGTAAAATCCTGCTGGTAGATGATGATCAGGATCTTCTTTTTATCTACAAAGCCAAGATCTCTAGCTGGGGAAACTACGAAGTCGAAACTGAGCACGATCCGAGACAGGTGAAAGAGCGCTTACAGAATGAGACGTTTGATCTGATCATCAGTGATATGGATATGCCCTACCTTCAAGGGGACCAGCTCCACGACGTGGTCAATGAAGTCGATCGATCGATCCAGTTCATCATCCTCTCCAGCGTGCTGGAGGATCACCGGGAAAGACTGATTCGAAAGGGAATCAGAGCCATCGTCGACAAGATCAAGGGGGATGAGGTGCTCAGGGAGCAGATCCTCCGTGCTCTGGTGATTCGACATGAAATGCTCGATATGGCCAATCCTGGCGTCCCTACCGCCAAGATCATCCAGAGTGACCCTCAGATGGTGAAGGTGTTCGAAACCGTCAAGCAAGCGGCCAAGATTCCGTCACCGGTGCTGATACAAGGAGAGCCTGGCACCGGCAAGGAACTGGTGGCTCACGAGTTGCATCGTCAGCGGAATCGGAGATTGAAACTGGAGATGCCTAACTTCACCGAAAAAGACCATCCCTACCTGGCAGTCAACTGTGGAGCTCTTTCTCGAACACTTCTGGAGAGTCAGTTGTTTGGTCACAAGAAGGGAGCATTTACAGGCTCCTCATCCGACCAAGACGGAGTTTTCATCGCTGCGAAGCGAGGGACCTTGTTTCTCGATGAGATCACAGAGCTCGATCTGGATCTTCAGGTGAAACTTCTGCGAGCGTTGCAGGAGAAAGAGGTCACTCCGATAGGATCGACGAAGGCGTTGAAGATTCATGCCCGTGTGATCGCCGCGACCAATCGACCCATCCAGGAGTTGGTGCGAGAAGGGAAATTCAGAGCAGACCTTTTCTACCGAATTCATGTGGTCAACATCATCGTGCCTCCCCTGCGAGAGAGAGAATCGGAGATCGAAGATCTGGCGAATCATTTCTCCAGAGAGGTGGCGAGAAATTACAACTGGAATGGGGAGCCACGGAAACTGACTCCAGGTGCGCTCAAGCTTCTGAAGAGTTACTCCTGGCCCGGAAATGTCAGGGAACTGAACAATTGTATCGAGCGCTCCTTTGCTCTTGGTGAAGGCGAATCGATCGAGCCGGGAGACCTTCCCGAAGAGATTCGCGAGCAGGGTGCGGGATTCGAGGCGGGATTGGCCGGATTCAAGGATCCCATCCGTACGGTCGGCGACTCGATGGCCGCAAGTGGGCAGTTCAGGCCCTCCAGCAGAGGCGAGTTCCCCACCTATGATGAAGTGGTCGCCGAGCATATTCGTCAGGCGCTGGTCCATACCCATGGAGTCAAGAGTCGCGCCGCGACTCTGCTCTCCATCGACCGCAACAGGCTCTACCGATTGATGAGTAAGTACCAGATTTTGCCGGCGGGGGAATCGGTCGAGTGACTCGTAATGAAGCAAAGTGCGTGATCCTGTAGCATCTGGCCTAACGGAGTACAAGACAAAGAGTTATGAGAAATAGCGTTCGTATTTGAGCAGCGGTCGATTTCGGTCTCATCCACAAATAATCCGATAGTTCGTTTCCCCATAACAAGTTACGTAGTTTTCGGGGTGATTGGCCAGAGCTTTGCTTACCACTGAGTGGAGCATCGGATCGTGACCACGCCTCAGAGTTCCCACGCCTCGGAGTGAGGGTGATGGAGTGAGAGCGAAGGGGACGATCGGACAGAGGAGAAACAACCGGGGGGGATGACCGTTGAGCCCCGGCATTTGTGGCGGGCTGAGCCCGGGACTCATGGCATCCCCCTTTTTGATCTGGCCACAGGTGGTGGCCCGCTCCGTCGAGGGGCAGTGGTCAGCCACCCGCATCGATTCGCAGGTTGTGTCGGGAATTTGGATTTGAACACGCAGTCTTTCACGTCGGGTCTGTTGGGGCCATCGAGCGGCTGATCGTCAACGTCGGGCGGGCTAGTTGGCATCAGTTTTCCGCTTTACCCCCCCGGTATGAAAGCTGTGAGGGGGAGAGGGGTGCGCCTTACCGTGGTTCTTCAGGAACCAGGAGGTCACTGTTCTCCCCCCTTTTTTTTTACTCTCCACTATCGGTCTCGAAGTGTTTCCAACCACAGGTCCTGGTGACCATCTCTTCAGGAGAAGGGGTCATTCCTTCTCCAATATCAGTCATCTCCACCGGTAAATTATTCCGCCCCCTGGTGGTGAAGGCTCACGCTTTGGCGTTTGAGTAACAGGGCAACCTACGTGCCCGCCAATCTTGTTTTCAACCTTAGTTTCCTGACTTAGATGACTACAATCGAGAGTAGTTTGAGATCCATGGATCAGTCGGCAGCCTCCTTCGTCCGGCCCTAGGGATCTCGGTTTTCTCGACCTCTTATTCGATTTTTCGATCCGAGGGCGCGCAAACAAAGCGAGGTGAACTCAATGGCAATCGCCAATCATCGAGGACGTATCGGCGTCGCACTTTGGATCCTTTTCGTGATCCTGTCTGCACGTTCGGCTTCCGCTCAGGCACCGACTCTCGAAATGGGAGAAGTGGTGGTCTATCCGGGACAGGCGGCCGCAGAGGTGGCCATTACCCTGACCGCTGTCGAAGCGGTGAGTGGTGTCCAGGTCGGAATCGCCGTCGATCCAGACCGGATCGTCCTGCAGGAGTTGAATTTCGATGGCAGCGTGATGCAGGCGGTCACGGTCGAATTCCTCGACTCCAGCGTCGATCTCGAGGAAGGGGAGGCCACCCTGGTCGCCATCTTCGACGACACTGCCCCTTTTGATCAATCGTTGCCCTCTCCCGACCATCTGCTACTCGCCACCCTTGTGCTCGATGCAGCCAGTTGGTTGGTGCCGAGCAACATCGAACCGATCGCCTTCAGCGATGGCGTCGGAGAACCTGCCCTCGACAATCTGGTGCTGGTGGATGGGATCGGAGTGATTCCTGAGCGAATCGACGGCAGTCTCTCGGTGCTCTCACAGAATGTACTACTGGCCACATCTTCGTCGGGCCAAGTGTCCGCCGGAGAGATCGATTTCGAGGTCAGCCTGCGAGGTTACAACGTCGATGCACTGCAGGGCTTCTCCAGTGTATTGGCTTTCGATCCGACGATTCTCCAGTGTGCGTCCTCCACCATCGAGGGCACCATCACTCAGGTTGCAGGAGCCGAGTTCATCGAGGGTGTGATCGACAACACCATCGGGTTCGTGGTTCTGGGTGTCCTGATGGATATCCTGCCCCCATACGATGGGCAGGTGATCCCAGCCACCGGGATCGAGCTGGAATATGCCAGGATCTACTTCGATGTGAGCTCCTCATTGACCACTTCCTCGCAAACTGAACTGCACTTCGAGAATGACCTGGGAACTCCTCCCATCAGCAATGTATTTGTGATCGAGAACCAATCGGTGGAACCGGTGACCGTGGATCTGACCATCGATGTGGTGGTGGAGGGGATTTTCCTGCGCGGTGACGCTGACGGTAATCTCCGCCTGGACCTGGCCGATGCCATCAATAACCTGGTCTTCATGACCAGTGCTTGCCCCGATTGCCCGATCCCTCTTTGCCCCAAGGCCCTCGATGTCAATGACAATGGAATGATCGATCTTGGCGATGCCATTCAACTGCTGAACTTCCTCTACATCGGAGGATCTCCACCCGCAGCGCCATTTCCCGATCCCGGAGTCGATCCGACCCCCGATGGGCTCGACTGCTTCAACTAGCGAGTTGGTCCGATTCGCGTGAGCAGGATATTCTTCTCGGGGCCATTGTGCTCCGGAAGGAGCAACTTTCTTGGCCAATCCATCCTGTTCACCGGGTGCCTCCTCGGCACCTGGCAATGCCTATATCCGGGTTCTCGGGGGAGATCTCCGAGGAGGCATCTTCCGACTCGATGGGAAGCCGATCGTCATCGGTTCATCTACCGACGTGAACTTATCTCTTCCCGATCCCCAGGCTCTCGGTCGCCATGCAGGGCTCCGTTACCACGAGGGGAGATGGTCGGTCGAGGATCTCACAGGAAACGGTTTGTCGGTCAACGACATTCCCACCTCCTCCAGGGCACTCTCCGGCGGTGAAATTCTCAGGGTAGGTGCCACGGAGTTGCAGTTCTCTCTCGAAGAACCGAAGACAGGCTTGGCCGAGCCGTTGGAGTCCAAGTCTCCCGGTCGACAAGACGCGCTGATGGATCTGGTGGTGGAACTGGGTGACGCACGGGACCAAGGGCGTCGGATCCAGTTATTCTCCGGCCAAGAGGTGCTCCTTGGCAGGGCGTCGGATGCGCAACTGGTGCTCCACGATTGCCGGTCCAGTCGGCTTCACTGCCGTATCGAGGGAGACTCCCGTGAGGTCGCCATCGTCGACCTGGACTCCCTCAACGGTACTCATGTCGATGGCCGGCAGGTACAGCGGGCAATCCTCAGACCTGGAGACACCATCCTGGTCGGTCGCACCTCGATTCGCTGCCTCAAGTCCTGAGCAGCCATCTCCACTGAGCAGCCATCTCCACCTCGTTCGATGGCCGGGACGCTTCTCATCCCGATCTGGTGGTCGGGATTTCAGGGGCGAGGGTGGTGGCGAGAGTGGACAGATTTCAGTTCCTCGCGATTGACATGGGTATAGATCTCAGTGGTGTGGATGCTGGCATGGCCCAGCAGATTTTGCAGATGAGGTAACGCATCCGCCGGTACTGAATCGGAGCCCTCGCGAATCTTCAACTCCCGTAGAATGGTGTTGTTCTCGAGGATGTGGGTGGCGAAGGAGTGTCTCAGCAGGTGCGGATTGACTCCTTGGGTGATCCCAGCAACCTGGGCAGCACGGGCCAGCAGGGCGTATACGCTACGGCGATGAATTGGACGGCCGGTGGTCGAGACGAACAGGTGATCGACCAACTTCGGCGCATCTGCCTCGAGGTGGGTCCGGTAGTTCTGGACCGCCACAGAGGCTCGATCTCCGATGGGGATCAGCCGCACCTTGCCCCCCTTACCATGGCACCGGACCAGCGGGTACTTCCCTTCGGTCTGGAAATCTCTCCAGCGGAGTCCACACAGTTCAGAGACTCGCATTCCTGAACTGTAGAGCAGCTGGACGATGGCTCGATCTCTCATGGCCATCTTAGGATTGTCTTCGGAGGTGGCCTCGATCAGCCGATTGACCTGTTCGAGAGAGAGGGTTCGAGGGAGCCGCAGTGGTTGTCGCGGAAAGACCAGCAAGTCGGCGGGATTCTCATCGAGTTGATTTTCGAGGACCAGAAAGCGGAAAAAACCACGAATTGCGGAGATCCTACGCCGTTGGCTGCTGGCGCTAGCCCCCGCCTCCATCAGACCTTGGAGGTACTCCTTAAGCTGCTGAATCTGGACCTGATGGGGGAATTGAACCCCTTTTAGTCTGACGGCTGCGGCCAGGGCGACCAGATCTCTACGGTAGGCGGCGAGGGTATTTGCCGCCAGACCTCGTTCGACCAGCAGGTAGTCGAGCCAGCCCTGAATTGCTGGATGAGGGGACTGATCCTCTTTGAGCCCTTGCGAGGCACCTCCGCAGTTCATAGAATCCGCTGCCTTTCCGGGGTTTCACAACCCACAGAGAGGATATCCCGGCGCCTTGGATTCGGCCAGCCTGTTGCGAACCGAGCGGCAAATACGGGGAGTCGTATTGACCAGCCCGAAAGACCGAGTCGGAAGCGATTCGGGACGATTTCATAGTCCACACTGCATGGAGAGCAGGCCTCAGACCGATGGCCAAGAAGAAATACACCAAGAGAGAGATGGAACCATTCAAGAGGGTTCTTCTACACCAGCGTAATCTCGTGACGGGGAACCTCACAAGCCTCGACGGGGAGGGTCGTGGATCCAGCGGAGATGAAGGTGATCTCAGTTCCGAGAACTTCGAGATCGAACTGACTCTATCGACGATGCAAAGTGAGACCAATCTGGTCAACGAGATCGATGAGGCACTCAAGAGGATCGACGAAGGAACATACGGAGTCTGTGAAGACACCGGAGATTTGATCCCCACTGCACGCCTCGAAGCGGTCCCCTGGACGCGGCTCTGTGTCGCTGCTCAGGAGCGACGGGAAAAACCCTGAGCTCCGAGAGCGCTGCTTCCGGGACCGGGACCGGGGATCCTTCCCGGGTCAGTCTCTCCGTTGAGATCACTTCTCCGGGAGGTGTTCTGGAACTGAGCCATCCGGTATTGCCGGCGTCGGGCACCTTCGGATACGGCGAGGAGTTCGAACCGTTTCTTCCGCCGGGCACCTTCAGTGCCATCGTTCCAAAATCGATTTCGGTCGAGATGAGAACCGGAAATCCACCGCCCCGTGCGATCGAGACTCCCTCTGGATTGCTCAATTCCATCGGTTTACAGAATCCCGGACTGGACCAGTTCGTCGAGTCTTACCTGCCGAGATTGCAACGATACGGGGTTCCCATCCTGGTCAATGTGGTCGGTCGGACGGTGGAAGATTACTGCAAGGTGGTCGAGACTCTCGAAGGTCTGCCGCTGGTGGCCGGGTTCGAGTTGAATGTGTCCTGTCCCAACGTCAAGGAAGGGCTGTTATTCGGCCTCGATCCACTCGCCACTTCCCAGTTGATCCGAGCGGTTCGTCCGCTCACTCGTGGGGTATTGATGGCAAAGTTGACTCCCAATGTGACCGATATCGCCGAGCAGGCGGTCGCAGCGGAGGAGGCGGGAGCCGATTCGATTTCCTTGATCAACACGATCCGGGCAATGGCGGTGGACTGGCGCAGTGGGAAATCGAGGATCGGGACCGAAACCGGTGGACTTTCGGGACCGGCGATTCGCCCCATCGCGCTCCGGATGACGATGGAAGCGTCACGAGCGGTGCAGATCCCGGTCTGTGCCATCGGCGGCATCTGCTCTGCTGAGCATGTACTGGAGTTTATCTCGGTCGGCGCATCGTTGGTTCAGGTGGGAACCCACCTCTACAGGGAACCGACCTGTTTGCCACAATTACTCCAGGATCTACGTTGTCTGCTCGCTGCTGGCGATTTCGCCTCTCTGGATGATGTTCGAGGAAACTTCCATCCAGATCAGGATCGGTTGCCGGATCGGGAGCGACAGGTACCCTGATTGAGGGGGAATTCTCTCCTTCGAAAGGGTTGAGCCATCATGGGCCTGATGAGTGGCCTCCGGGCAGCGTTTCACAAGATCGTCCCAACGCGTAATGAGAAGATCATTCGCGAGATCCTTCCGTTGGTGGAACAGATCAATGCACTCGAACCCGAGTTCGAGCTCCTCGATGATGCACAACTTCGAGGCAAGACGGTCGAGTTCAGGAAGCGCCTTGAAGACGGAGCCCAGCTCTCCGATCTCTTGCCAGAGGCATATGCCGCGGTCCGTGAATCCTCGAAGCGATACCTGAAGACTGGCACCGGTGTCGCCATGCGCCCCTATGATGTGCAGTTGATCGGCGGCGTCGTCCTCAATCATGGAGGGATCGCCGAGATGCGAACCGGGGAGGGAAAAACCCTGGTGGCGACCCTACCCGCTTACCTCAATGCTCTGCCTTCTCGAGGTGTCCACGTCGTGACCGTCAATGATTATCTCGCCAAGAGAGATGCCGAGTGGATGAAGGCGGTGTACGAAGGGCTAGGAGTGACGGTCGGTGCGATCCAGTCGAATATGAATAGCCAGCAGCGAATCGACCAGTACTCCTGTGACATCACTTACGGTACCAACAATGAATTCGGGTTCGATTACCTGCGTGACAACATGAAGACGCGCCCCGAGGAGCAGTGCCAGAAGTACCGGGCTTATGCCATCGTCGATGAAGTCGATTCGATTCTGATCGACGAGGCGAGAACTCCCTTGATCATCTCTGGTCCCGCAGAGAAGTCGACCGAGATTTACTACAAGGCGGATCGAGCGATACGGAAACTGGTCAAGGGGCAGCATTTCGAGGTGAAGGAAAAGGAGCAGCAAGTATTGCTGACCGAGGAGGGAATCGAGACTGCCGAGAAACTGGTCGGTGTCGACTCCTTCTATTCTCCCGCCAACATGCACTGGCCGCATCATCTTGAACAATCGATGAAGGCTCACTTTCTCCACCGCAAGGATGTCGATTACGTGATCGAGGATGGTGGAGTGGTAATCGTCGATGAGTTCACGGGTCGCCTGATGGAAGGGCGTCGTTGGTCGGATGGATTGCATCAGGCTGTCGAGGCGAAGGAAGGGCTGAAGATCAAGGATGAGAACCAGACTCTCGCCACGATCACATTTCAGAACTTTTTCCGTCTCTACGACAAGATCGCGGGGATGACAGGAACCGCCCTCACCGAGGCGGAGGAGTTCCGTGAAATCTACGGACTGGAAGTGGTCGAGATCCCGACCAACAAGCCGATCGCACGTGACGACCATACGGATATCGTTTACCGAACCACCCAGGAGAAGTGGAAAGCGATCGCCGACAGGATTGCCCAGGAAAATGAAAGTGGCAGACCGCTACTGGTCGGAACCATCTCCATCGAGGATTCAGAGTTGCTATCGGATCGCCTGAAGCGCAGAGGCATCACCCACAATGTCCTCAATGCCAAGCATCACGCCCGCGAGGCCGAGATTATCGCAGAGGCGGGCCTGATGAACCGGGTCACGATCGCCACCAACATGGCGGGACGTGGAACCGACATCGTGCTTGGAGAAGGAGTCACCGATGTTGGTGGCTTGATGGTGATGGGCTCCGAGCGGCACGAGTCACGCAGGATTGATAACCAGTTACGCGGTCGTTGCGGTCGTCAGGGCGATCCGGGGGCGACTCTCTTCTACCTGTCACTGGAAGATGACCTGATGCGGTTGTTCGCCAGTGATCGTGTTTCTGCGATGCTCAAGAGATTTGGCATGGATGAAGGAGTGGATATCTCCCATCCGATGGTGACCCGAGCCATCGAGAAGGCTCAGAAAAAGGTCGAGGCTCGCAACTTCGAGATTCGAAAGAATTTGCTCGAGTATGACCAGGTGATGGATAGCCAGAGAAAAGTCATTTACGAGATTCGCGATCGGATCCTCCACAGCGAGAACCTTCGAAATCTGGTGGAGGAGAACTTCGAGCAGGTGGTCGAATCTCATGCTCTCGGATTGCTAGAAATCGAGGAGCCCGATCAGCCGGTAGGGGTCCTTCTCAGCGAGCATCTGGCCCAGCGATACATGATCAATGTCGCGGCATCTTCCTTCGAGGAAGGGGAGCCGGAAGACTGGGCGAGGATTGCCACCGAAGTGTGGATCAAGCTGGTGGATGACAAGCGCAACGCCGCCGGAGAAGGCCAATTCGATCGCCTTCTGCACTATGTCTTGCTGCGTTCAGTCGATGAGAAGTGGAAAGAGCACCTCCACGCGATGGACCAGTTGCGAACCGGTGTAGGCCTTCGTGGGTACGCCCAGGTGGATCCAAAGCAGGAGTTCAAGCGCGAAGGATATCTGCTCTTCGCCAAGATGCTCGAGGTTCTCCGAGAGGAAAGCTCCTCCATCGTTTCGCGGATTCGCATCGAGAGCGTCGATGAGTCAGAAGCTCAGCGGGATCTTGCAAGTACCTGGAGCGGTCAGTCGGAAGGTGTTTCTGCGGATGCTCTCCAGGAGCAGTTCCACTCTCATGGCCAGAAGATGCAACAAGGAGTCCAGGGAGCCGGTGGGTCCAAGAGCATCGAGACGATTCGAAATGATCAGCCGAAATTGAGAAGGAACGACCCCTGCAGCTGTGGAAGTGGCAAGAAGTTCAAGCGCTGCTGCGGCCAGGAATGAACAGCCGTGCAGGGGGCCCGCTGGATGGGAACTCTGCTCGTTCCACCAGCACTCGGTCCACCAGCATTCGATCCGATCTCACGTCAGCTACCCCCACGCAACAGCGGGGCTATCGTCCCTCGACGCGCAACGCATCGAGCCGATGGTGGCCCAGAGTCTGTGGGTTCCTGTTCGACCTCCCGATGTCTCTGGCTTACCTGCTCCTGACTCCATGGTTGATTCATCTGGTCTTGATTCGTGGAAGAGCGTTCGGCTCGATACTCCAGCGCCTGGGATCATGGAGCATCTCGTTGCCTGTTCGGGAAAGGATCTGGATCCATGCTGCCAGTGTCGGGGAGGTGAGAGCGGCGGTACCTCTGATTCGTTCCTTACAAGAGTCGCGCCCCGGATCCGAGATCGTGATCTCTACCATGACTACAGGTGCCAGCGATCTTGCTAGAAAGATGAATCCCGGAGTGCAGGTTCATCTCCTGCCTCTCGAATTGTCGCCATGCATCCACAAGATGTTGAGCCGACTGCGCCCGGACATCTTGGTTCTGGTGGAACTGGAATGGTGGCCCAACTTGTTATTGGCCTGCCACTCCCGATCGATTCCGGTAGTCGTGGTGAATGGACGTGTGAGCGAAAAAGGAGTCAAGCGCCTGTCCTGGCTCGGTCCACTCGCTTCCTGGATGGCCCGACTTCCTCTGAGAGTTTGTGCTCGAAGTGAAGTGGATGCTGAGCGATTCCTTCAACTGGGTACTGCACCCGAACGGATTCAGGTCGCTGGAGATCTCAAGTTAGATTCTCTGCGAGGCCCCGATCCTCTCCAGCATCGAAGAGAACTGGAGCAAGCGAGAGGGTATCCAGAGAATCAGTTTCGCTGGACCGCAGGGTGCACTCATCCGGGTGAGGAGGAACAGGTTCTCGAAGCACATGCAGTGCTGCTAGAAAAATTCCCAGGTAGCCAGTTGATGCTGGGCCCGCGCCACGTCGAAAGAGCGGCGACGGTCCTGGAACTGGTTCGACGTGCAGGATTGACCGGAGCGCTGGAATCTTCTCGTGCTGGATCGAGCGCATCGGTGATCGTGATCGATCGGCTGGGTCAACTCGAAGAGGCCTATCGAATCTCCGATGGGGCATTTGTCGGGGGAAGCCTGGTGCCGCGAGGGGGGCATAATTTGCTCGAGCCGGTGGCGGCGGGGTGTCTCACCTGCCATGGCCCCAGCATGTCAAATTTCACCGACATGAAGGCACTACTGGCTCAGCAGCCTTCGGTGCTGGAGGTCGAGGATGGGGGCCAGTTGACGCAACTGGTATGCCGCTGGGCGGCACGGCCCGATGCTGAGCAGGGGCAGCGGCAGCAGGCCCTGCAATTGATCGAGAAACTCGGAGGGGCCGCAGGCAGGTGCTCAGATTTGTTGTCAGAAGTGCTGAGTTGAGGGCGAACTCGGTTGGCGGACCCCCATCGAGTCGCTAGAGTATCTCGTTCAGTCGCCCGCACCGATCAGCCCGATCTGTCGACGGGTGCCGCAAATTGAGCTCAGCTGGCGTGGAGTCACGGATTCTCCTGAACCGTTTCCTTCCTCGCCCCAGGGAAGGAAGCTAGATGTTGATCGAGAACGCCTTTTTCACCTCTGAGTCCGTCTCCGAGGGACACCCGGACAAGATGGCTGATCAGATTTCCGATGCAATTCTAGACGCATTCCTTGGGGGGGATCCCCAGAGTCGAGTGGCGTGCGAGACGATGGTTACCACCGGATTGGTCGTGGTTGCCGGAGAAGTCACGAGTCAGGCCACCATCGATATCCCAGAAGTGGTTCGTGGAGTGATTCGGGAAATCGGATACACAGACTCATCGATGGGATTCGATGCCGAGACTTGCTCGGTGATGGTTTCCCTCGACAAACAGAGTCCGGACATCGCCATGGGTGTGGATCGAGACGGTGCTGGTGATCAGGGCATCATGTTTGGATATGCCTGTGATGAAACAGAAGAACTGATGCCGATGGCGATCTCTCTCTCCCACAAGTTGGTGGCGGAGCACGCTCGGGTTCGCGCAGAGGGCAAGGCTCCATTCCTGCGGCCGGATGCAAAGAGCCAGGTGACTGTTGAGTATATCGATGGGGTTCCAAAACGAATCGACGCCATCGTGTTCTCGTCTCAGCATTCGGAAGATGTGAGTAACGAGGAACTCCACGGCTTCATTCAGAAAAACATCATCGAAAAGGTGATTCCCGCCAACTTACTGGACGAGAACACCAAGTACTTCGTCAACCCAACGGGCAGATTCGTCATAGGTGGCCCACAAGGAGATTGCGGACTGACTGGACGAAAGATCATCGTGGACACTTACGGCGGGATGGGCCGCCATGGTGGGGGAGCCTTCAGTGGAAAGGATCCATCGAAGGTCGATCGGTCTGCCAGTTACATGGCTCGTTTCGTCGCAAAGAATATCGTCGCCGCCGGCCTGGCGCGACGTTGCGAAGTACAACTGGCCTATGCCATTGGAGTCGCAGAACCGATGTCGGTGCTGGTCGAAACTTTTGGCACCGGAACCATTGCCGATGGTGAATTCGAGAAGGTCGTGCGTGAAGTCTTCGATTTGACTCCCAGAGGAATCATCACTTCGCTAGACCTGAAGCGCCCGATTTACCGGGCGACTGCTGCTCATGGTCACTTTGGCAGGGTGGGTGAAGGATTCCCATGGGAAGGTGTCGGCAAGGTCGAAGCGCTCAAGGCTGCTGCTTCGCAGGCTGCCGGTAACTGACCTCTACATCCTCTGACCACTTCGAGCGACATCGCCTCCGCACCTGAGGGCGATGTCGTTCTTCAATTTGATATGGGCTTCAATACGATACGGGCTTCAATACGATACGGGCTTCAATACGATACGGGCTTCAATACGATACGTGTCATTCGATGAGGCCGCGCTGCTCGAGCCACCGCTGAAGCGCAGAAATCG
>JABHOG010000044.1 GCA_018694835.1 Planctomycetota bacterium
GTTCCAAGGTATCCGAAGCGATCGAAGTGAGCCACAGAGAGAGCGGATAAACTTCTGTCCGATGAGTCGGGTGGGCAAGAGGCTTCTGTTGGTTACCATTCGAAGGTCTCGCAGGTAATCGTTGTGGAGGACCCGGTGGATTCACCATTCATCAGCAATGAAGAGTCGCATCCGCGTCGGATCGGCTGGCTCGATGGAGTGCCACGAGACCAG
This sequence comes from Planctomycetota bacterium, assembly GCA_018694835.1. Taxonomy (GTDB): domain Bacteria; phylum Planctomycetota; class UBA8108; order UBA1146; family UBA1146; genus QNYK01. The sequence continues at coordinate 214 of JABHOG010000044.1, forward strand.
CAGGCTCTGCTGCAGTTTCCCGGCGTCGAGATCCTCCAGTCGGAATCGCAGAGGATGGTGTTGAGGATTCCACCTTCCCCTGCACGACCGACTCTCATCGCAAAGATTCACCAGGAGCGAGATCTGGCGGCGCGCTGTCGTCGCTTTTTCGGTTGGGGGCGGGCGCGGCTCGAGTGGCACAACCTGACGCTGGCGGAAGCGGGCGGAGCTGCGGTACCGAGACCGGTGGCGTTGGCATGTCATCGGGACCACGACATCGTTTTCTTCGATTATCTTCTCGATACCGAACACTTCCCACAGTTCCTCGAACGGTTTGATGGAGTCGAGCGGGTGGCGATGTTGCGTGTGCTGGGAAACTGGCTCGCCGGCATCGTTCGTGCCGGGGTGGATGCTCACGACATTCATACCGGCAACATCCTGGTTCGCGGATACGACGCAGAGACCGCATCGCTATGGTTGATCGATCTCCATGATGCGAAGGTTGGCTTCGGAGTGGCCCCTCATCGTAGGGTGGCGATGGTGCGACAGGTTGTGCGGGCACTGGGTGCGGCTCGTGCAGGGCAGGATGTTCTTCACTTCCTCCAGGGGTGGGCCCATGGTGCCCGAGCGAAGGGGGTCGATGGATCCTGGGCGGTCGGGCCCGATCGTGAAACCACCGGAGTCGGCTGGGCCGACGTGGTGGAGGATCGTCATGACGAGACGCTGCATGCTGCAGAGCGAGCGGAGATACGTCGCCGTCGCCGCCACATCTCGCGTGCACTTCGCGGTGGAAAAGGTACTCATCACCAGCCGGTCGAAGTCGATGGAGTGGTGCAGGTCCGCCGCCGGTCACCCGTCGTCTCGAGCCATCCGGGGTACTCTGTGGGAGAGCCTCGTGCGGCATGGTTTGGCGATCGGGTGTTGCAGACGGTCTGGCACGACAAACCTCGCTCGGCGCTCTTTATCGAGGAAGCCTCGGGAGTCTCCGAGCGGGTGGTCGAGCCGGTGGTCGCAGGAACAACCCTGGCCACTCTTCTCAGGGATCCAGCCACCGTCGCAAATCGGGTCCAGCTGGCGATCATCATCGACACGGTGATCGAAACGATGGCTCGATACCATCACGAAGGAATCCAGCTGGAAGGCGCGACCCCCGAGCAGTGGTTCATCGAGAAGAGCAGAGGTGGGTACCAGGCGCAGCCCGATCTCGCCTGCATCCGTTATCGGGGAACTCTCACCGCGGGCACCCGACTGGCAGACCTGTTGCAACTGGGAGCCATCTTCGACGGAACGGTCACACCGACCGACCGGTTGCGGGTGTTGCGGTCGCACCCGGAGTTCGCTTCACTCTCTCATCATCGATCCGCACTGCGTTCGCTGGCGACTCATCTGGGAGACCTGTTCGCCACCTCGACTCCCAGCGAACCACCGATCCGCGTGCAACCGGTGGCAGATTTGCAGCAGGCTTGTAGCCGCTTGCATCTGCTCAACCAGGAGCATGTTCCCGAACTGGGTGGACTCGATGAGGAGTCGTTCGAGGCGTTATTGCGTAACGCTTCGATGGTGAGGATGGTCGCGGGAGAGAGCGCCGATTCTGCCGTCGCATTGATGGTGGTGATGCTTCCCGACGACCGCTACGACAGCCCCAACTTCCGCTGGTTTTGCCGCCACTTCGACAACTTCGCCTATGTCGATCGAATCGCCACCGCAGCGTCGGCGCGACGCCGTGGCATCGGATCGGCGTTGTACGCAGTGCTCGAGGCGTGGGCGAGGAACCGCGGACTCACCTCCATCGTCTGCGAGGTCAACCTGCAGCCGCGCAACCAGGGCAGCATCGACTTTCATCACGCTTGCGGCTTCCGCGAAGTTGGCCAGTACATCGGCCGCGGTAAACCGGTGATGATGATGCGCAAAATGCTGCAGTCCTGACCGGAGGTTCGCTTACCCCGGGTTGGCGTAGCCGATGGTTCCCTGGCTCACCCGGGCGCCGGCGTTGCCGGTGGGTTGGCCGCCGTCATCGACCTTGGCGTGGATGATGACACCCCTGCCGATGATGGGATTGTGGGCGCCGTCGAGGGTCACATTATCGATGGTGATGGAGTAGCTGGCATTGCCGTCGGCATCGGCAGTCAGGTTGCCGAGATCACCGGCGTGACGCATCTCGGTGCTGGGCAGCGCATGATCATGTCCTTGCGGGTTGTAGTGACCCCCGGTGCCCTTGCCGTTGTCGAGTCGCAGATCGCCGAACTGGTGGATGTGGATGGCGTGATCACCGGGGGTGAGCCCACGGATGGTCGCCTCGACATCGATACCATCTGCACCCTGGGTGAAGGTGACCGTTCCGGCAGTTTTGTTGCCGGCGGTCGGGGTCATCACTGCCACCAGCGGTCGCTGGCTGTCGACCGCTACCATCTTCTGATGGGCTTTTTCCTCCATCGCCGGGGTCTGCCCCGAGGCAGGATGGTTATTCTCGCAACCGGCGAGGACGCTGATGAGCAGAGCCAGGGTGGTGATTGGAATTTGTTTCAGAATTGTCATCTATTCTCTCCCTTTCGAGGTGTTTCGCCGACAGCATCTAGTGGTGAGAGGCTCACATCCAGTTCCTTGTCGAACTTCTGCTCGATCACCGCTACCATACCCGGCATGCGTATTTGTCCTCTTCTGTTTCTGGTCTCGATCGCGTGGGGCAGATTACTGGCCTCCACCCCCCCGGAGGACCCTGCCGGGCGATCCCATCGCAGTGACGAGCCACCGATCGAGCAGTTTTCCCTGCAACGTGCGGTCGCCTTCGCCGATGCAGCGGCTCTGCAGTGGGAACAGCAGCGAGATTGTGTCACCTGTCACACCAACGGCCTGTACCTGGTGGCCGCAGCGAGGGTCGCGCCCACCAGTAGCGAGAATCGCCGCGCTCGTGAGTTTGCCCTGGGCTACCTGAACCGCTACGTGGTCGAAAAGAAGCAGCCATCGGGGCAGCGAGGAGCGGTCGAGGGGCTGGTGGCGACCACCTGCTTCCTCGCCATCAGCGACATGGGCAGTGTCGGGAAA
>JABHOG010000045.1 GCA_018694835.1 Planctomycetota bacterium
ACGGTGAAGGTGAAACCCTGGATGTAATCGTCTTCGTCAGAGTAGTAGAAGCACAGGTCACCGGTCTGGCCGTGGTACGCATAGTTCCCGGCGCCCTCGTCGAAGGCAGTTTCCATCCAGAGGATGGTGTCTTCGGCGGGGATTCCAACAGGCTCACAGATGAAGTTTCCACTTTCCAGCAGAGGTCCAACTGACAGACCAGCCACGACGATCACGTTGTTGAGACGAGGCTCTCCAAGTGTGTCGTTTGCCAGAGCCAGGGTGCTGGACTCGGGTGGGGGAGGAGTTCCCGGGTCTCCGAGCACATAGATGTTGGAGTTGTTACAGGAGTAGGTGTAAGTCGCGATGTGCTGGTCATTGCCCATCGGAAGGGTCTGTCCTTCGAAGGGTGCGGTGAAGTCGATCACGACTCCTATGGTTCCACCGTTAGGGTAGATGTTGGAAATCTGGAACTCTGCGTTGGCAGCAGTCGCAGCTTCACCGGTGGTAATATCTTCCAGGGTGAGGACCGCAGGATCATGAGTCACCGCAGTGACGAATCCTTGCACTGCGCCGAGGCTGTTGTTGAGCAGAACCCGGGCAGAGCCGGTGGTTCCAGTTCCGTCAGCGGGAGCCGATCCGCCCTCCATGATCATCGAAGCAGGGGGGGGCTCGAGCAGGGTCAAGGTACCGTTATGTAGACCCAGACCTTCCGAGGCGCCGATCGAGAGGCCTTCTTGCACGATCAGATTGTCGAGTGGTGGCGAGTTCAGAGTGCCGTCGGTGAACGCGATCGATACCGCAATATCCGCAGTCACGACCACCTTTGGGGTCAGCGCAATGGTGGCGATCTCGGTGCCCGAACCTGCGGGGATCGTATTTCCGCTGAAGGGTGGCGAAGATTCCATCACCACTCCTAGGGTGGCTCCCCCGGGTAGGATCTCAGGGACCATCAGGTCAGCAGTACTGGCTGCGCCAGAAGTGCTGATGTTGGTGGCGGTGACCATCGAGTCGTCGTATCCGATCGCGAGTACGAAACCCTGGACATCGGATGTGGCATCCATCGTGATGCTGAGACTCGTAGAACTCAGACCCAGCACACTGCCATCACTGATGGTCAAAGACTGTTGGGCAGAAACCATGGATCCAAGAGACAACATCAAGACTAATGTTGAGAATGAAACTGTAAGAGGACGCATAACACCATCCCTCCGAATGGGAGTACAAACTCCGAGGCGTCCGGCTCAATTCAGAAATCTCTGAGAGTCGAGCCAAAATAATTAATCGAATACAAATACGATGCGAAAATAATCAGCAAGGGCACTTGCCCGGGCTAGATCTACAGCCTCGCTCATCTTTTAGGAGCAAAACTCTTCTGAATGTTAGCGCGGTATGTATTGCCGAGCAAGAAGATGTTATGCTGACTTTGCTGTCTGAATAGTCGGTTTTGTTAATAGTTATGTGTGACGGACTACGCCGCCGCCGCGGGGGTCTGCTACACCCACAAGACCACGGTGTGGGGTGCGGGCGATCAACTGGAAATCGCCGATGGCGCTTCTACGTGCGCATTCGTGACCTAGAGCCAGAAGAGACTGTTCGGTGGAGGTCGGGACGGTGGCCTCGAGGAAAATGCGATCTGGCAGGCATTGATGGTGAATCTTGGGTGCGGTGATCGAATTCTCTGGAGAAAGTCCTAAGCGGGTCAATCCGAGCAGTACCTGAAAGACATTGGTGATGATGGTGGGGCCGCCGGGCGTGCCGAGCACCGCATCGACATTTCCTTCTTCATCGAGCAAGACGGTCGGGCTCATCGACGAGAGTGGTCGTTTTCCCGGTGCGACTGCGTTAGCGGATCCCTGGATCAGGCCGAATAGGTTCGGTTTGCCAGGGTGGGCGGTGAAATCGTCCATCTCGTTGTTGAGCAGGAAGCCCGCTGCGGGAACCAGCACCTTGCTGCCAAATGAGCCGTTGAGAGTGGTGGTCACAGCCACGCCATTGCCATGGGAGTCGATGACGCTGTAGTGGGTGGTCTGTTCACTTTCCTTGACTGGTGGGGAGCCATTGAGGAGATCAGCAGAACTGGACGCAGAGGATCGATCTATGGTGGCAGCGAGGCGGTCCAGTCGCTTCTTGTCCTGCAACATCTCCAACGGGCAGGCCACGTGATCGGGATCGCCCAGGTATTGATTTCGGTCGGCAAAAGAAAGTCTCATCACCTCAGCCAGTAGATGATACAGCTGCGGAGATTCTGCATCGGTACTGCCGATGTTGAATCGTTTCAGCATCCTCGACATCTGGGCGAGACAGATCCCACCGGATGAAGGGGGAGGCATCGACACCGCAGAACCGTTGGAGATGTGGAACCGGATCGGTTTCCGCTCCACTGGACGATAGTCGAGGAGGTCCTTGGCGGAGATCAGTCCTCCTCCCCGTTTCATCTCGATGACGATATGGTCGGCGACTTCCCCATCATAAAAGCCGGCGATTCCTCGTTCGATAATGATCTCAAGTGTCCTTGCCAGATCCGGCTGGCGAAATAGTTTTCCCTCTTCGATCACTTTTCCATCGGGGAAAAAGGTATCTGCGGTGGCCTCGAAGTGGAGCATCGATTTCTTCGAAGCGACGAGCATCCTGTGAGTTCTGGCTGGCAACAGGAAGCCGTCTTGCGCCAGTAGCCTGGCTGGTTCCATCACCTGTCGACGGGGCATGGTTCCCCACCGATCCAGGGCGGTGAGCATGCCAGAGACCGATCCTGGCACTCCTGCCGCGAGGTGCCCCAGCAGTGAAGCGGAACGGTTCCCCGCTGCAGCGGCCTGGGTGTACATGTCGGAGGTGGCGGCCCCGGGAGCGACTTCCCGGAAGTCGAGGGAGATTTCTGAGCGTTGTTTCTTCTCGCGTCCGATCGAGCCGACCAGGAATCCACCCCCCCCGAGATTGCCGGCAGCAGGGTAGGTCACCGCCAGGGCAAACCCGATCGCAACCGCCGCATCGATGGCATTGCCCCCCTGTCGCAAGATATCGGTGCCCACCCCGGCGGCGAGGGGTTCTGCTGCGGCGACGATTCCACGGCCCTTTGTCACATCGACCATCGGTTAGCCTCTCCTCATCTGCGGTTTCACCTCGATCACTTCAGTCTGGTTTCCGCGGGTGAGGGCATAGTGGAATCTGGAGCCGATGGCACCCGCTCCCCAGGCGCCACTTTTCGAGAGTGCCACGAAAGCGGCCTGGACTGCCGGGTTCTGCCCTTTCCTCATGAGGATCCGGTCGAGTGCTTCCTCGATCGCCTCCTCTGGAGTGGCACCCTGTCGCATCCTCTCGACCACCAGAAAGGAGCCACAGACCTTCGAGATCTCCTCACCCATTCCGGTGGCGACGCATCCTCCTACCGAGTCGTCGGCGTACAAGCCGTGTCCCACGATGGGAGAATCTCCCACCCTTCCGGGAAGTTTCCAGGCCATGCCACTGGTCGTGCACGCCGCAGCGATGGATCCCTGGGAACTGAGGGCGACCTGTCCGAGGGTGTCGTGTCCCTCGGGTTCGCCGAGACGGTCCGGGTGTTTTTTCAGCCACTTCTGATAGGCGGCTCGGGCTCCGTCGGAAAGGGTCTCCTCGTCGGAGAAGCCCTGCTCTTTCGCAAATGAGCGGGCGCCGTCTCCGACCAGGATCAGATGGGGAGAGTTTTCCATCACCTTTCGGGCGACTTGCACCGGGTGGCGGTACCCGGTCAGAGCACAAACGGCTCCTCCATCCAGCGTGCTTCCATCAAATACTGCAGCATCCAGTTCGACGTCGCCGTCTCTGTTAGGGAATCCTCCGTACCCCACGGTCGAGATGGCAGGATTGGCCTCGGCGGTCATCACGCCGCGCTCCACCGCATCGAGAGCGGTCCCACCCGATTGCAAGATCTGCAGGGCTTCAAGGTTGGCTGCCTTGCCAAAGGGCCAGGTCGAGATGATGACGGGCAATTCGGTGGCTGCCTTACCCGACCCTTCCTGCCCTCGGACCCCGGCAGAAGCGAGGAAGCCGACACCGGCTGCAGCTCCTCGGAGTAGGAAAGTTCGCCTCCTCATGCATTGCTCCTTTCGAGCCAGGTCAGCGCAAGCCAGTACAGATGAGAGTCTGGTGGATCCGGTACTCTCCGGCAACCCTCGCGCTGGCGAGTGCATGAGGCTAGGATCTCGACCCGGAAGGACACTGAACAGATGCGACTCGACCTCGATGTACTGAATCCCGAGCAACGAGAGGCGGTGGAGCACCCGGGGGGGCCGCTGCTGGTCCTGGCTGGAGCGGGCACCGGAAAAACCCGGGTCATCACCTACAGGATCGCTCACCTGATGGCGCATCAGGGTATCCAGGGAGATCGAATTCTTGGGATCACCTTCACCAACAAAGGCGCTCGCGAGATGCGACAACGACTGGAGCGGATGTACCCAGACCTGGATCCGATGCCGGTCCTGTCCACTTTCCATGGATTTGGATTGGCTCTGATTCGCCAGGAACACCAGTTATGCGGGCTCCGCTCGAGATTTCCGATCTACGACGATTCCGATGTCCGGAGCGTGTTGACCGAAATTGTTCGCCACCTCGCAGGTATGTCACAAGCAGAAGCGAGGGTCGATGACGTGAAGGGAGTGATCTCTCGCTGGAAGTCGGAGTTTCTCCCACCGGAAAGGGCGCTGGAAGCCTCTGCAGATTCCTTCGAGGAACTGTGTGCACGCGCTTTTCTTCGCTATCGCGATCGAATGAAAGGCCTCAGTGCGGTCGATTTCGATGACCTGATCCAGTTGCCGGTGCAACTGCTCGAGCAAAATGAAGAGGCCCGGAAACGGTGGAGTGGTCGATATGATCACCTGTTGATCGATGAGTACCAGGATACCAATTCCGCCCAGTTCCGACTGGCCCGAGCGCTGGTGGGTGAGCAGGAAAATCTCTGTGTGGTGGGAGATGATGACCAGTCGATCTATCGCTTTCGCGGCGCAGAGGTGGAAAAGATCCTCTCCTTCAAGAAGGACTTCCCTGCGGCTCATGTGGTGACACTCGAGAAGAATTATCGTTCGGTGGGGTCGATTCTTGAGGCGGCACACGGGGTGATTTCTCGCAATCCCAATCGACATCCAAAGAAGTTGATTTCCCAGCGAGGACCGGGCTCTCCAATTCCATTGCTCATCTGTGATGGAGAGATGGAAGAAGCATCTGAGGTGGTTCGATCGATTCACGAGGCTCGAAGGAGTGGTCTAGCCCTGTCGAAGCAGGCGATACTTCTCAGGTCTGCCATCCAGGCGCGACCGTTCGAGGAGAAACTGCGCTTTTACGAGATTCCCTACACCATCATCGGGGGCATGAGTTTCTTTGATCGAAGAGAGGTGCGAGATGTCGTCGCCTATCTCAGATGCGTGGTGTTTCCGACCGATGACATCGCTTTGTTACGGATTCTCAACACCCCGAGGAGGGGCTTCGGTGGAGTCGCTCGGGAACGGATCGACGAACAGGCTCGAAGCAGTGGTAGGGGAGTGCAGGAGGTGCTGAAGGATCCACAGGTACTGGAGAAGATCTCTGCCATCTCACGCAAGGGGGCACGGCAACTGGTCGATGCCCTCGACACTGCCAGGGCACAGTTGGCGATCGATGGTCGTAAGGCTCTGTGCCAGATGCTGGAGGACGTCAAGTATGATAACCAGTTGAAGGAAATCGCCGGGACCGATCCGATGGAACTGGAATCGAGAAGAAGCATCGTCGATGGATTGCTCGATTCGATCGCGCACTACGAGAGCAAGCACGGTCCGGGAAATCTCCAGGAATGGTTGCGCAATATCACGCTGGATCCACGGGACGATGGAGGCGAGGAGCAGGGAGAGGTGTTGACTCTGATGACCTTTCACGGAGCCAAGGGCCTCGAGTTTCCGCTGGTCCATCTGGTGGGAGTCGAGGAGGGCCTGATCCCTCACCGGAGAGCGCTGGCGGAAGATGGAGATGCGGGAGAGGAAGAGGAGCGTCGTTTGATGTACGTGGCGATGACCCGCGCGATGGATCACTTGATCATCTCGATGGCACGGCAGCGGCGACGATATGGCAAGGACCTCGAGTGTGAGGAGAGTCGCTTTTTGCTCGATATTCCACAGGAGCATCTGGTGCGGCGCGAGATTCAAGAGCAGGAGCGTCCGGTGCTGGAGGGAAGCAGTGCGAGGGAACGATTGAAGCAGATGCGAGAGCGGCTCGGTGAGGTCGACTCGGATGAATCTTGAAGGAATCTTGAAGGGGCGCTGGTCCGCACTGGATCTGAACTTCTGAGCTCACACTTTTCGAATCCGATAAATCCGAGTCATGTCCTCGGAGTCAGTGACTTCGAATCCATTTCGACGCTGCAGGACTCGGTTCAGAGTTCTCGCCGGCGGTCCCTTGCCAGCCCATCAGAAAGATTGCGGTCAGCGCAAGAATGGCGAAGGCTCTTAACAGGCTCATGGGAACCAGTGGCAGAGGTTCGGATGTGAGAAGCGCTGGAAGTGGTTCGACGGCAGGAGAGAGGACCTCCTGAGCGGAGGGCACCGCAGTCTCCATCTCGGTCTCATTCTCGGGATCGAATCTGGGTGACAGGGGCAGCGCTGGATGACTGACGATATCGAGCCACTGTGACTCACGACTGGGAGATTCACCGGTGGCTTCGGAGCCCTCTTCAGGGCTAGATTGTGGGGTATTCAGGGGGTCCTGCTGCATCGCTGCCTCCGGCGGAGTTTCGGTTCTTCCTCCTCCTTCATCGACTCTTCTGAGGCAAACCTTTAGCCTTTCCTTGAGAGAATCGCACTTCCAGAGCATGATGCGACGATCCAGTTTCACGATGAGAATCGCAGTCACCGCAGATTCGAGGGAGGAGTTCCGTCTTGTCAGACAGCCTGAAGGTCGGTCGAGAAGTCATCGAGCAGGAAGCCAAGGCGCTCCATGCCCTGGCCGAGGGACTCGGCGATTCATTCCGTGAGGCTGTTTCCCGCCTGGTCGGGGCCAGCGGTCGGGTGTTGGTTTCTGGGGTTGGAAAGAGCGGCAGCATTGCCCAGAAGGTGGCGGGCACCCTGGCCAGTACCGGAACTCCAGCACTGTTCCTCCACCCCATCGAAGCGCTCCATGGCGACCTCGGCGTGGTCGGAGAAGGGGACATCTTGCTGGCGCTCTCGAAGAGTGGCCAGACCGAGGAACTGGTCCGTTTCCTCCGACATATTCGCCGATTAGGAGCGGCAATCATCTCCATCTGTGAGAGTTCCACTTCGCCGGTTGCACAACTTTCCGATGTGGTGGTAGAGATTCCAGCTCTGGGTGAGGCGGGGCCTCTGTCGCTCGCTCCCACCACCAGTTCGGTGCTGCAACTGGCGGTCGCAGATGCACTGGCGATGTGCTTGCTGGATGCACGAGGGTTTACGGCAGAGCAGTTTGCGAGTTTTCATCCGGAAGGAACCCTTGGTCGCAGGTTGTTGGTACGTTGCGAGGACCTGTCTCATCAGGGGGACGCTCTCCCGGTGGTGCGGGAGGATCAGTCAGTGGCAGAATTGTTGCTCGAGATGAGTGGCAAAGGGCTGGGCATGTCCTGTGTGGTCGATGTTGAAGGTGTCTTTCGCGGCGTCTTCACCGATGGGGACTTGAGACGATTGCTCACCAAGGCGCATTCCCCGGTCGAGTTGACCATCTCAGAAGCGTGGTCCATCAGTCGCCGCGAGGTGGGGTCGTCGGTGGATCAGGGGACTATCGAAGCCAACGCATTGGCTGTGGATGCCCTGGTAGCGATGCGCGCCCAGGAAATTTCATGTCTGGTGATCGTCGATGAGAAACGATGCCCCAGAGCGGTGATACGCATGGCCGATCTTCTGCGAGAGGGGATCGCCGACCCGGCTGCTGAGGCCTAAAGCCGCGGCAGATACCGTCGCCCATCGGGGTCGCGGGTACCCTGTTTCGGTGTCTCGGTCGCTTCATTTTGAAGGAGAATGGGTCCCTCCTTCGATCCATCCCATCCAAGGGTCAGGTCCAGCACAGTGGTCCGATCGAGCAACTGATCCGTGAGTTCACATATCTTTATCCACTGGTCATGGAGGGCGCAGGGATTGTCGGATACGCACTCCGATTGACCGAGAATGCAGTAGTTCTTGCGGGGGCCTCCTTCGATCTCTTCCACCACGGTTCTGAGGGATATGTCCTTCGGTGGGATGGTGAAGACGAAGCCACCTCCCGGCCCCCTGAGGCTCTCCAGGAGGCCTGCCTTGACCAACGGCTGGACCATCTTTCGGGTGAAGTGTTCGGGCAGTTGCGCCTCTTCACAGAGAGATTGAATGGTCCTGGGATGGTCAGGATTTTTGGCCATCAGCCGCAGGCACCGCAGCGCATACTCGACACCTCGAGAGTAGAGATGAGTCATGGTGTGAATCCTTGACCACACGAGTCTTCGTGGGGGGGGGTGTGAGTCATACGAGAGGATCTAGTGAAGGAGTCGTGGATCTCCCCGGCTGGATCCGAGGGGATTCCCAGAAGAAACGGATCTCTGGTGTAGTAGGTGACGTCCTGCAATTTGCGATACTCCCCGAAGTGAATCTTCAATATCGTCAGTGAAGTTCGATTCTTTGGGCAATGAACCCTTCACCGTCTCGATGAACCCCACGTAATAGGGGGGGTTTCAGAAGTTCTGAGAACTTTTTCAGGGGCAATTCTCAGGACATATGGGGGTATCGATGATCGGTGGGAGGCAAGAAGTTCTCCTTTACTGTCCTGGGAGCGACCCAGCGCAACAGATTGAGAGAAGATCCCGCCTTGTCATCGGTGCCGGAGGCACGGGCGCCTCCGAAGGGCTGCTGGCCGACCACGGCACCGGTCGGTTTATCATTGATGTAGAAATTGCCGGCACTGTAGCGAAGACGATCGGAGATGGCATCTGCGGCAAGACGGTCGCCACTGAAGACTGCTCCTGTAAGCGCGTATGGACTGGTGCTGTCCAGCACGTCGAGGCATTGGTCCATTGCAGCATCCTCGTAGACGAATACCGACAAGATCGGGCCGAACAGTTCGGTCTCCATCGAGTAGGACCGAGGGTCGTCACATTCGATGACGGTCGGTGAAATGAACCACCCCTGGGAGTCGTCGCATTCTCCACCCACGATGATTTCGCATTTGGGGTCGGATTTAGCCATCTCGATCGCCTGCTGAAGCCGTTGAAATGCACGTTCATCGATGACTGCACCGATGAAGTTGCGGAAGTCCCGGACATCTCCCATCGACAGTGATCGAGTCGCCTCCACCAACGATTCTTTGACCTGGGGCCAGAGACTCGAAGGGATGTACATGCGGCTCGCTGCAGAGCATTTCTGGCCCTGATATTCAAAGGCTCCTCGTACTGCAGCGGTCACCAGGGAGGGGACATCGGCACTGGGGTGTGCAAAGATGAAGTCCTTGCCGCCGGTTTCTCCGACGATTCTCGGATAACTCCTGTAGTTCTCGAGCTGGTTTCCGATCTGCTTCCACAGTTGACGGAAGACCTCGGTCGATCCGGTGTAATGGAGACCCGCAAAACTGGGATCCGCCAGCACCGATGAAGTGACCTCGACAGGATCACCGGGGATGAAGTTGATCACTCCTGGCGGCAGCCCCGCTTCCTCCAGCATCTTGTAGGCGTACCAGTTGGACAGAATCGAGGTCTTGGATGGCTTCCACAGTGCAGTGTTCCCCATCAGTACCGGCGCGCAGCAGAGGTTGGCTGCGATGGAGGTAAAGTTGAAGGGGGCGATGGCGTAGACGAAGCCCTCGAGGGGACGGTAATCGACATGATTCCAGGTGCCAGGAGGGTTGATCAACGGTTGCTCATGGGGGATCTGATCGAGCGCGAAATGATTGTTGAAGCGGAAGAAATCGATCAGCTCGCAGGCCGCATCGATTTCCGCTTGTAAGACGGTCTTCGACTGACCGAGCATCGTTGAAGCGTTGAGTTCGTCGCGCCAAGGGCCGCACAGAAGTTGTGCCGCCCGTTCCATCACTGCGGATCGAACTTGCTGGGGAGCACTCGACCAATCGACCCACGCATCGTTGGCGGCATCGATGGCCTGTTGCACCACCTCGGGGGTGGCTCCATGCCAGCGGGCGACCACCTTGGAGTGATCATGCGGGCACTTCTGCTCCCGGATGACTCCGGTGAAGATCTCCTTGCCAGCCACGACGCATGGAATCTCTGGGATTTCGTTTGCCATCGTATCGAGTCGGCCTTCGATGGAAGTTCTTTCCTTCGAACCGGGTGCGTAGTCCTGGATGGGTTCGTTACCCGGTACTCCGGGGCAAAAAATCTGGTTTCCCATGGGCCTCCTCGTGGCTCAGATACCTTGGATGAGTGGGCGCATTAGAACGGGACATACATCGAGATGCTACCGCTCGTGGATTCGGTTCGGTTGCCGCAACCCATCGTTATGGCTAGGGTAGGGATTGGAGTTTCTTGGCCCCTCTGGGGCTGAATCTGTTCCCCTCGCCAACGGAGGATCTGCGATGACTCTTTCTTCGTCAGACTTACTCGACTCGGGAGATCTGTTCCAGGATCGGCACATCGGCCCCAGACCTGCGGACATCGATCAGATGCTGGCGGATATCGGGATGGATTCGATCGAACAACTGTTGGAAAAAACCGTTCCTGATTCGATTCGATTTCAGGGAACGATGAACCTCGATGAGGTGGCGACTGAAGCAGAAACCCTGACAGAACTCGAGGACCTCGCCACCCGGAATCAGCAGTTCAGATCGCACATCGGAACCGGTTACCACGATTGCATCACGCCGCCTGCAATCCAGCGGGGAATCCTCGAAGCTCCAGGGTGGTACACCGCATACACGCCTTATCAGCCGGAGATCAGCCAGGGCCGACTGGAGGCCTTACTCAATTTCCAGACGATGATCTGTGACCTGACCGGTATGGAAGTGGCCAATTCATCGATGTTGGATGAAGGCACAGCCGCCGCTGAAGCGATGACGATGTGCCACAGGATCCAGGAACGGGCGCGCCGTAATGAGCCTGCGGATCTGTTCTTCATGTCTCAGAGTTGCCACCCACAGACGATCGAGATCGTCAGGTCGAGAGCGGTCCCCCTGGGGATTGAGGTGGTGGTCGGGGATCACCAGGACTTCACCTTCCCGACCCGCTGCTTCGGCATGTTGTTGCAGTATCCAGATACCGACGGCAGAGTCATCGACCTGGAAGAGATCTGTACCCGCGCCCACGATGCCAATGCGCTGGTGGTGGTGGCGGCTGACCCCCTCGCGCTGACCTTGTTGCGCTCTCCGGGAGAAGCGGGGGCCGACATGGTGGTCGGGTCTACTCAGAGATTTGGAATCCCGATGGGTTTTGGTGGTCCGCATGCGGCCTACCTGGGAACCCAGGAGAAGCATCAGAGACAACTTCCGGGTCGCCTGGTCGGTGTTTCCAGAGATTCTCAGGGCAAAGAAGCACTGCGACTGGCGTTGCAGACACGGGAGCAACATATCCGCCGCGACCGAGCGACCAGCAACATCTGCACGGCACAGGTACTACTGGCGGTTTGTGCCGGGATGTATGCGGTCCACCACGGCCCAGAGGGGCTGACCACCATCGCCAAGCGGGTGCGCTTGCAGTGTGAGATCCTCGCCAAAGGGCTTGCGGATCTGGGACACGGTGTGGTCGAGGTACTTCGTTTCGATACTGTGAAGGTATTTCCTGCAGGAATCTCCGAAGAAGAACTGAAGAACCGGAGCAGTGCTGAAGAGCGAAATCTACGCTACTACGGCGATGGTGCAGTGGGAGTCACCTTCGATGAAACCTGTCAAAGAGAAGACATCCTGTCGATCTTGAGAATCTTTGGAGCCACGGCGGGGTCGGTTGATCTCGATTCGCTCGCCGCAGGTTGTGACCTGGAGATCCCCGAGGAACTGGCGAGGAATACAAAATTTCTGACCCATCCCGTGTTTCATCGTTATCGATCCGAGATGGAACTGGTGCGCTACATGCACTGGTTGGAAAACAAGGATCTCGCTTTGAACACTGCGATGATTCCGCTCGGTTCTTGCACCATGAAATTGAACGCCGCTGCAGAGATGTTCCCGATCTTGTATCCAGGATTCAGCCGCATGCATCCCTTCGCACCGAAGGAGCAGACCGCCGGATACCAGGTTCTCTTCGATCGCCTGGAACTCTGGTTGCAGGAGATTACCGGGTTCGATGCCGTTTCACTGATGCCGAACGCTGGCTCGCAGGGTGAGTATGCCGGCTTGATGGTGATTCGGAAATACCACGAGACCCGTGGCGATACAGATCGAAAAGTGTGCTTCATTCCCCAGTCTGCCCACGGTACCAATCCTGCCAGCGCCACCATGGCGGGGATGGAAGTGGTCGTGGTGCGCTGTGATTCCGAAGGGAACATTTCGATCGAGGATCTCGAAGCAAAGATCGCGGAGCATGGGCCGCGCTGCGCTGCGTTGATGGTCACTTACCCTTCGACCCATGGAGTTTTCGAGACATCCATCCAACAGATCTGCGATTTGATTCACGAAACTGGAGGGCAGGTCTACCTCGACGGGGCCAACATGAATGCGATGGTCGGACTGTGCCGTCCGGGAGACATCGGAGCAGATGTCTGTCATCTGAACTTGCACAAGACCTTCTGCATTCCCCACGGTGGCGGGGGACCAGGGATGGGCCCGATCGGAGTGTTGAGTCATCTCGCTCCCTTCTTGCCAGGACATCCAGAGAGAAAGACTGGCGGGGAGCAGGCGATTGGCGCCATCTCTGCGGCACCCTTTGGTAGTGCGATGATTCTTCCGATCTCCTATGCATACATCCGTATGATGGGTGCCAGTGGACTGCGAAGGGCTACCGAAGTGGCCATCCTTTCCGCCAACTACCTCGCTAATAAATTGCAGGAGTTCTACCCGGTTCTTTATCGCGGGGCTCAGGGTCAGGTGGCCCACGAGTGCATCATCGACACCAGGGTTCTCAAGGAGAGCGCCGGGATCAGTGTCGATGATGTTGCCAAGAGGCTGATCGATTACGGTTTCCATGCACCGACCATGTCCTGGCCAGTTGCGGGAACCTTGATGATCGAGCCGACGGAGAGTGAATCGAAGCAGGAATTGGATCGATTCATCTCGGCCATGATCGGAATTCATGTCGAGGCGAAGGCGGTCGAAGAGGGAACCTACCCAGCTGCGGATCATCCTCTTTGCAATGCGCCCCACACTGCGGAGATGGTTACTGCCGATCAGTGGGACCACCCGTATTCTCGCGAGAAGGCGGGTTATCCAGGAGTGAAGCAGAAGGCCAACAAGTTCTGGCCTGCGGTCTCGCGAATCGATCAGGCGTTTGGCGATCGCAATCTGGTCTGTTCCTGTCCTCCGGTCGAGGAATATCTGGAATCATGATCGGTTCGTCACATGCTGCGAGGAGTGGCTCCTCAGTTCTGATCGGTCTGGATCAGTGCCGCGTGTAATGCACGGACCCCTCGGACCCGGTCTACTTCCTTCACCACACAGGAGATGACAAGATTGGACGAGGAGATCAGGTCGAGGTTGATCTTTTCTTCAGCGAGCACAGAGAAGATCTTCCCTGCAACTCCAGGCTCTCTCGCGATTCCTTCTCCGACGATGTTGAGAAGCGCCACCTCGTCGTCGACGATCCACGAGGCACCTCCCACTTCTTCGACCACCTTTTTCAGGTCTGCCTTTTCGATGAAGGTATTCGAAGGGACCACGAAGGTGATGTCGTTGTGACCTTCGTGGCTCTGGGCCTGAACGATCAACCTGACATTGACTCCCTGATCACCGAGTGCATTGAACAGGCGGGCAGCAATGCCCGGTTCATCGGGTACAGATAGGATCGAGACCTTACTCACATCGCGGTCGTCGGTGACCGCACGAACTACCACTTCTTCCATCGGTTCATCCTTTCCAACGATTCGGGTTCCTGGACGATCCTCGGTGGCCGAGGCGACCACCAGCGGCACCAGGAATCGACGAGCCAGTTCCACCGACCGACCATGCAATACCTTTGCTCCCAGGTTCGCCATCTCGAGCATCTCGTCGTAGCTGAGGGCAGTGATTTGTACCGCCTCGGGAACGATTCTCGGATCTGCGGTGAAGACTCCGGCCACATCCGTGAGGATTTCGCAGCGTTGGGCACCGAGTGCAGCGGCCATCGCGACGGCACTGGTATCCGATCCTCCACGACCGAGGGTGGTGATCTCCTGCTGTTCATCTGTACCCTGAAACCCTGCCAGAACCACGACTTGATCCTGAGCCAGCGCCTCGACCACACGATCCGGGTCGATTCGCAAGATCCGCGCCTCTGCGTGACGATCATCGGTAACGATCCCGCCTTGCTGACCGGTGAATGAGATGGCAGGAACTCCCAACTCGGTCAATGCCATCGACAGCAATGCCATCGATTGTACTTCTCCTGCAGAGAGCAACACATCCATCTCTCTGCGGGGAGGATTCTTGGTGATCTCTTGTGCCAGTGAGGTGAGGCGATCGGTGGTGTCGCCCATGGCGGACACCACGCAAACGACATGCATCTGTTCTGCCCGACAGTTGGCAATCCTACGAGCGGCACTCTGGATCAGTGACGGCGAGGCGATGCTGGTACCGCCAAATTTCAAGACCAGGATCGGTTGGATTAGATCGGAGGGGGTCATGCCAGTTTCTCCACCTGTAATCCAACCCGATTCACTTCGAGGATTCGTACCTCGCACGGAGTGCCTGCGGCTTCCAACGCCTTTGCCGCGGCAGTGGCGACCTCTGTTCCAGTCTGAGGGTCTGGCAGGAAACCCGCCAGCGTCGGTCCGGCACCGGAGAGCCAAGCGCCGCGAACTCCAGTTGCTTGTTGAAGAGCCGCCAGCGCATCGGCGAGACCGGGGATCAAGGGTAGTCGGAACGGTTGGTGCAACTGATCGATCGCACCCTTCTCGACCGCATCCCAGTCTCCCCGCGCCAGCCCCGAGATGAGGGCCGCCATCGCACCGAGATTTGAGATGATCGCGCTTCGGGGGTACTGATCGGGCAGTGCCTCCCGGGCTTGTCGGGTCGGCAGTGGGACCGCTGGAATCAGGGCCAATAATCGAGGCTCCGATTCGATGAAGAGGGGGCTTTGGCTCCAACCACTTTCGCCACCTGCTCCCGCCTGAAAACCACCGGTGATACAGGCCGCAGCATTATCTGGGTGACCCTCCAGATCGGACAGGCGTTGAAACACCTCTGCTGGATCAGGGGAGCAGTTGTCTCGCAGGACCAGTCCTGTGACGACGCCACAGGCATGGGCTGCAGCACTGGAACCGAGACCGCGAGCCATCGGAATGGTGCTGACGATTTTCAAGGAACTGTGGTCGAGAGCATCTCCTGCGATCTCCTGTGCGACCCGGGCGATGAGGTGCGTACGATTGAGAGGAAGAGTGTCGCTTCCAGGGCCCTCAATCTCGATGGCAAAACTACCGGTGGGGCTGTCTTGAAGTTCGACCGTGATCCCCAGGTTGACCGCAATCCCCAGCACATCGAAGCCTGGGCCCAGGTTGGCACTGGAGGCCGGAGCGTGAATTCTCCAGTGGCTCATGACAGATCCATCGCTTTGCGCAGGGAGTCGAGGTCCGCATCGACGGGATCGGGGAAGATGGTACCGGCGACGGCGAGATCGGGGTCTTTGAGTCCGTTCCCGGTGAGGGTGCAGACTATGGTGCCGCCAGCTGGGCAGATCTCGAGGCCTGCGTGGAAGCGTTTCAGCAGACCGGCAACGCTGGCTGCGCTGGCCGGTTCGCAGAACACACCTTCGCGACTTGCGAGGTGGTGATATGCCGCGAGTATTTCTTCGTCTTCCACTGCCAGGATGGTTCCGTTCGATTGTTCGATGGCCTGGAGCGCACCCTGCCACGAAGCGGGGTTGCCGATCCGGATGGCGGTGGCGATCGTTTCGGGGTTTTCGACCACCGAACCCGAGACGATCGGCGCTGCCCCTGCAGCCTGGCAGCCCATCATCCGGGGTGGGATGGGAATCCGATTGGATTCCAGTTCTTCACTGTATCCCCGCCAGGCTGCGGTGATGTTTCCCGCATTCCCGACCGGCAGGAAGTGGCTGTCCGGTGCATGACCCAGTTCTTCTATGATTTCAAAAGACACGGTCTTTTGACCTTCGATGCGATAAGGATTGACCGAGTTCACCAGTGTGATGCCTTCAGATCTTGAAATTTCGATGACCCGTTGAAGAGCGATATCGAAATTTCCATCAATGGGGATCACTCGAGCGCCGTGAATGATGGCTTGCGCCAGTTTCCCGGTGGCGACCTTGCCGGCAGGCAAGACGACCCAGCAGGGGACTCCAGCACGTGCTGCGTAGGCCGCTGCCGAGGCAGAAGTGTTTCCTGTCGATGCGCAGATCAAACCGCGACAACCCTCTTCCATCGCCTTGGAGACGGCCATCGTCATTCCTCGATCCTTGAAGGATCCGGTCGGATTGAGTCCCTCGAACTTGAGAAACACCTGGCGATCTTCTCCGATGGTCTGGCTCAGGGCAGGAGCGGGGATCAAGGGAGTCGAGCCCTCTTCGAGACTGATCACTGGCGTCTCGGGGGAGACTGGAAGGCGATGGGCAAATCGTTCGATGAGGCCGGCCATGGTTACTCCTCGATCCGAATGCGGACAGGTTTGGTGATGGATTGAAGGTCTTCGTCCAGGTGAGAAAGAGCGAGGTCGAGTCGTGTAGTTTCAACCGGATGAGTGAGGATTCGAATCGGCACTACTCCGGCAAAGTCGAGTAGGTTTTCGGGTTGGTCGAGCGCCGCAATCCCGACCTGTTCCGAAGCCAGTGCGCCCGCAACACGGGCCAGCACTCCATGGCGGTCGGGAACCTCAAGGCGCAGGTAGTGGCGAACCGGTGTGGCGCCGGGGTCGGTGATCTTTTCGACCGTACCTGAGGCCGGATAGGAGATGGCGTCGCCGCGGGCGGCGCGCAAGATATCTGCGACCACGCTGCCAGCGGTCGGCATGCCGCCGGCCCCCTTGCCCTGCAGAACCAGTGATCCGAAGGGAGCCGCCTCGAGCAGTACGGCATTGTCTTCCTCGCGAACAGATGCCAGTGGATGGGAAGTGGGAAGGAAGCAAGGCATCACACCGAGTGCTGTCCCTTCACTATTTCTTCTCATCATGCCGAGTAACTTGAGGCTGAGATCGTGTTCCCAGCCGAACTCGATGTCATGAGGGGAAAGTCCCTCGATTCCTTCGACGCGAAGTTTTTCGATGGGAACACTGCAGCCGAGCAAGATTCTCGCCAGTAGTGACAACTTGTGTGCGGAGTCCATGCCGCTGATATCCAGCGTGGGATCGGCTTCGGCGAGTCCTGCTTGTTGAGCAGATTTGACAGACTCTTCGAAGGAGAGTTCCTCGAGGCGCCCCAGGATGAAGTTACAGGTGCCGTTGAGAATCCCCGTCAGGCGATCGACAGGGCCGGCGGGGATCCCTTGCTGGATCACCTGCAAGATCGGCACTGCGGCAGCCACCGAAGCTTCGTAGTAGAGAGAGCGTCCATGTTCCTTGGCGAGGTCGAATAACTCATCGCCATGAACCGCCAGCACCGCTTTGTTTGCAGTGATCACGTCCTTGCCCTGTTCGAAGGCGAGTCGGATCCACTCCCGAGGAGCTTCGGTGCCACCGGCAAGTTCAACGATGGCATCGATATTGGGATCCTCGATCGCTTCGATGGCATCGCCGCGGATGGTGGGGTGGCCTGGTAGATCGGCAGGCACAGTCCGTTTTTTGGACGGATCGCGTACGACGATGCGAGAGACTTCGATCGGTCGACCCGCTCGTACGGCGCACTCCTTACGAGTCGCTGCGAGCAGTTCGACGACGGCTCCTCCGACGGTCCCCAGTCCTAGTAGTGCGATACGGTAACTCTCCATATCATGAAAGATCGGATCTGGAGGGGCATCGCTGCAATGGATTCCTGAAGAGTGTCACTATTTTTTTGCGGGGCGGTCCAGGATGAAGACATACGGTTGGCCACCGATGCGTAGTCGATTGTTGGCGATCACCAGCGGAAAGCGGCTAGAACGATAGGTACCCAGGCTTTTGCCCTTCATGTCCACGATCTTGACGGTGGCCACTCCCTTCGCATCGATCGACACCCTGGCCTTTCCAAGTTTTCCTGGAAGTGGGATCATTTTTTCGGCCCCGGGACTCAGTCGCTCCCGTTTCTTGGTGTTCAACTTCCAGTGCTGGGAGCCCGCCCGCCGCAGATACTTGCCGTAGCGGGTCAGGGTGTCGGGGATTCCTCCGCTGGTGACGCCGACGGTGTGGACCACATCGAGCGAGAGATCCAGGGGGATCGATGCGGCCCGCAGGGGGATCGATGCGGACCGCAGGGGGATCGATGCGGACCGGTTCAGCCAGGGTGTTGGACTCGATAGGCTCGAGGATACGTTCGGTTCCACTGCGCCATGACCGATGGTCGTGAGCAGAAGAAGCAATCCAAACGCAGTGATCGTGGCTTTCATGCGGTTCCCTAACCGTTCGAGAGGATGATCATCAAGACGCCTTCATCATCTCCTTCGTGGAGGATGAGGCTTCCATCGCCGTCAGGCAAGTCGAGAACTTCTGCGATCACCTCTGGCGCCGAGTGAAGAGTGGTGGAGAGGCCATCGCGCTGGATGGCATAGATGACCCCGATGCAGAGGATTAACGCCGCTGCAGCGGGTAGTAGTGGCCATGTGGTCCTCGTTGGAGATTTTGAATCGGCCAGCGCGCCAGCCTTGCGAAGTCCCGCATCGACGCGAGCCCAGTCGAGTGGCGTGGCGGCGGGGACTTCCCCCAAGGGGTCCGCTTCGATGGCCGCGGCCACGGTTTCGGCATCGGTTTCGAGCCACTGTCGGCACTCCGCCGAACGAAAGCCGCTGCGACCGATGAAGGCGGTTTCCACATCGGTCAATTCGCGGTGTGCCGACGCTTCCACCAGCTCCTGGAATCGTTGCAGGTCGGAGAGTGGGGTCATTGCTCATCCTTTCTGTGGCTACGGCGGGGGCCGCCCGGATCCCAATCGCGAGGAAGAGCATCTCTGACCTTTCGCCGTGCATGATAGAGCCTCGACATCACGGTGCCGATCGGAATCCCCAGCACTGCAGCGATCTCGCCATAGGAGAGTTTCTCGTAGCAGTGCAGGGTGAAGACGATGCGGTGGGTATCGGCCAGTCGATCGACCGCTTGCTGGATGGCTGCAGCGACCTCCTCGCGCTCGAGTCGCTCCGCCCCTCCCGGGGGCTGGCTGCGGCCGGTGCGAAGGTCCGAGGTGGGAGTGACCACATCCTCGACGATGGCCGTTTCCTTGCGAACCTTGCGCCGGCGGATCCGGTCGATGGCATGGTTGGTGGCGATGCGATAGGCCCAGGTGAGGAAGCGCCCCGATGCATCGAAGGAGTCGAGACCGCGGTGGATGCGAATGAACACCTCTTGGGTCGCCTCGAGAGCGTCTTCCCGGTTGCGCAGCATCCGCACCAGAACGGCAAAGATGCGCTCGCGATGGCGGCGATAGAGACCCTCGAAACCGGAGGGGTCTCCCGAAAGATGGCGGTGTACCAGGCGGCGATCTTCATCATCCTTCTCCACATCCACTGATTTCCCTGACGATCGGGCAGGCGATTCCCCGGGCTGAGCGTCGGCTTCTCGACCATCACCGGAGGAATGCCTAGGGGATGACGCAGGAGTCGGGGTTTCATTCAAAGGAATGACCCACTTTCTCGAGTTCGATTTCGGTCAGGCGGCGAACTTCTGCCGGTGAGATCTGGAGAACCTGGGCTGCGGACCTCAGGTCGTCCTGTTCCGGTCGCTGAGAGATCAATCGATCGCCGAGCCACGCCTTCTTGATCCGGATCGAGACCCCGGAGATCTCGACCTGACTCGATTCTCGGCGCAATACGCTGCGCTGCTGGAGCCGCTCGCGGACTCCCAGGGTGCCGGTCAAGATGTGAATCTCTTCGATCAACCGCTCTCGATCCTCGGGGCGGGCGATGACTGTGAGCCACTGCCCTGGTCTCGATTTTTTCATCCAGCCGGGTACCAGCAATGCATCGAGTGCTCCCGCATCCATCAACTGGTCGACCACTCCACCGGCTTCCTCACCGGAGAGATGGTCGAGATGGGTCTCCAGAACGGCAACGGTTTCGCGACGGAGCGGGCTCCCCTTCAGGAGAATCGTGCGCAGCAGATTGGGCGGATCCGATTCGGGTGCAATCCGGGTTCCCGCACCCCAGCCCTGGGCGGCAGGGATCCCCTCGGGGGCGTGGCAATATCGATCGGCGAGAGTGGTCAACAGTGCGGCACCGGTCGGGGTCGTCAACTCGCGGCCCGCGGGTCCTGCACAGACCGGGACTTCTTTCAGCAGTTCCACCACCGCCGGAGCTGGAATCGGAATGATCCCGTGTGCCGCCTTCACCACCCCGCTGCCGAGGGCCATCGGAGTGACGATGATCTCGGCGGGTTGGAGCCAGTGGATCGCCAGCAAGGTGCCGAGAATGTCGACCTGGGCATCGATGGCTCCGACCTCGTGGAAGTGAACCTGTTCCGCGGTCGAGCCGTGAACGTGAGCTTCTGCCCGGGCCAGACGCTGGTAAACCTCGGTCGCCTGCTGGCGAACCGGCTCGGGAATCTGCGGATGGTCGAGAGCGCCGATCAGATCGGCCAGATGGCGATGGGGAGGG
The DNA here is from genome assembly GCA_018694835.1 of Planctomycetota bacterium. GTDB lineage: Bacteria > Planctomycetota > UBA8108 > UBA1146 > UBA1146 > QNYK01. Next base: position 20,685 of record JABHOG010000045.1, read on the forward strand.
GACTTTTCGAGGGATTCTACGGTGGCCTTGCAGCCGACAATTCCGCGTCGGGTCTCCGGCGAGAAGTGAAGCCGGTGTTCTGGCAGTGCCGCGGAGAGGGGGTCGATCAGGGTGGCCTGCGGCACTCCCAGGTCGACCAGCGCGGCCAGTAACATGTCTCCAGCCACACCGTGTGAGGCATCGATGAACAGGATAGGCTGGCCTGGAAACTTTAAGTTATTCATTTTAACAGACTTATGACTTTCTCCTTGGGGCGATGCAATCCTCACTCTGTGCTAAAGGGGGGGGGCGATCGATGCAACCGGTAATCTGGCAGACTGACGAGGCCTCCACTTCCCCAACGATGGCGTTGGAGGAGTTGTCGGCGAAGACTCGACAGGGCGAGGGTCCTGTGAGACAACATGGGCTCGTCACGGGACCGTCTCGTGCCTGACCGGGGGTTCTTTCAGGATCTCCACGAGGGTCGTTACGGCTCCAGGACGGACCTCGGGGATCCGTGATCACCGCCGGAATTTGAACCGGTGGGGTTGGCGGGGTTTTGAGGGTCGGAAAGAAATGTGCGGGAGGGGAGATACTGTTACGGGCCTCTTCGATTCGGGACCATCCTGAATCGTCGATCTCCATGCGGTACCTCTCGCAATCACAGAACAGTTTACTTTTTCAATACACCTATTGAGAAGAGATCTCCGCATCGATGAGTCT
>JABHOG010000006.1 GCA_018694835.1 Planctomycetota bacterium
ACATCTTCGGCAAAGAGCCCGGTGCCCTGTTGAAGCAGAGCAATCTGAGCGTCGATGAAACTGTCGTAGTCCACTTGCAGCTGCGGATCATTCGCCATCAACGAATACAAAGCATCGAGAACCACGATGTCATTTCCGAGCATCGCATCGAAGAGAGCCACCAGTAAATCGGGGCGCTGTTCTTCGAGGAATTCGAAGTACACGCCGGCGTACCTGTAGAAGGTAAACGATCCATAGGTCGCACTGGTGATGTCGGCCACCGTCAGTCGGACGCTGTCGGTTGAAATCCGATCGAGCAGAATTCCTCGCGGCAATACCCCGTTGACTCGAGTGGAACCCACCAGGTACTCGGCCAATCCCTCGTTGTACCAGACCAGACGATTTCCTTGGTACAGCGTGCCGGCCTCACCGAAGCTACCGGTGATCAGGTATCGGCTATCGAGGAAGTGGGTGTACTCATGACGGAGCAGTTCTTCCAGCGTGTAGATGCTCTGTGCTGGAGTTCTGTCGTAGGTGAAGAGAGTCCCCCACCCCTCGATGAAGATGCCGCCGTTATTGGTCGAGAGACCGTACAAGAACGGCTGATAGTTCGAGTAATCCTGTGGACTGCCATAGATCACCAGCGTCAGAACTTCATTGGTGTCGCCGGGAACGGCCTCGAGGGCACCACTCTTCCGGTAGAACTGACTCTCGACCTCCTGGATGGCGTCATAGAGTTGGTTCGCCACATCGAGGTCGATCGCCGTCAGGAATTTCAGCCGTCCCTGGTCGAACAGATACTCATTGGGTAGTGCGATCGCCATCACATCTGCGCGGATCTGCACCAGGTCCAGCGAGCCCCCGCCATAGAGGAGGCCATCGAACTGCATATCCAGATCCGTGACCGCCCTCAACCACGGTCCCGAGTACGGAAGATGGAGGTTGTAGGCCTGCGTGAGGATGTCGTGGGCTGCATCCCGTGTCCCCTGTTCCAGGAAGGCGAACCGGTTCATCACCCACAGGGCATTGAGCACGACATACTCGCTATCAGCGGTGTAAGTCGTATCGAGGGCCAGCACTCCTACTGCGGCCACCAGAGAGGGTGGCACCGCGGAATACCAAGGGCTGCTGACACCACCGGCATTGTTTTCATTGCCAATCTGCCGCGCGAGGCTGAAGAGGCAACGATACGCCATCAACCGTTCCTGGTAATCGTCTTCATGGGCCGGATCGGACGAGTATCGCTCGAGCACCGCCTGGAGCTGAGCCATCAGCTGTACGCTGGCATCGGTGCTGTCGATGCTCACCAGCCATTGCGACAGCAGTGACTCCGGTGGATTCACGGTGATCAACTCGGGTTGCTGTCCAACGGTGACCATCGCCTGCACCGCCGCGGCGAAGGTCGGATCGTCGTAGGCCACGCTCGCCTGGTAAAACTGGTGATAGAAAGCGATCTGGTAGAAGTAGCACATCCGGCGCAACCGCTCGGCATTGACCAGCAGGTCGGGGGCCTCCACCTCGATGGCGGCTGCGATCAACATGACATTGCCGGGTGAGATTGCGGTCTGCACATCGCCGTCAAAGGTCCACATCTGGTCGAGACAAGCGTCGGTGCTGGTGGCGACCATTTCGACGAACGCTGCACCGGTGGCGGCGGCAAAGTCGGCGGATGTACAGGGTCCCATCGGGAAACTCGCCGGTGTGGAACCGGAACCTCCCCCTGTGGATGGCGAACCCGCCCGGGCAGCGGCCTGCAGGTCTCGCCCGCATCCTCGCACCCGCTGTGTCATCGCTTGATCCGGGTCCACAGCATGGCCACCGCTACAAGGTGCATCGAGGGTACCGATGGCGGATTCAAGATCTCCCACTGGGGGTACCGGATGGATGAGTTGTCCCTGAGGCGAGGATGGAGTGGCCTGAGGCTGAGCCTGACCGGTCGCTGAAGTCACGCAAAGGCACAGGATGGCCAGCGTAAAAAATTTGTACATGATGAGTTGGATCCCTAATAAAACGAGCCTGCACCACTTTTTCAACTCTACCTGTGGCAGGACAGAATTGTACCTCAGCGATCTCCACATGTCTCCCAACAGAGACTCGAAGAACTATCATGCCAAAAGTCTTCAGTAGTGATCAGTTCCAGGGAGGATCGAGCAGAACCGCGCCGATCAGGGAAAAGAGGGCTCCGACGAAAATACGCCTGACGAGCAGTTCATCGAGTCTTGTTCGAAGATGCGATCCCACGATGATTCCCCCGAGTCCCAGCGCTGCGAAGGTGGCAATCAACTGGATGTCGATGGCCAGCCCTGCCGAACTGAGCTGGCTCCAGGAGGCCATTGCACCGGCAGTGGACTGCACGGCGATCAGTGCAAGACTGGTACCTGCAGCCTTGTCAAAGGCCAGACCACCAAAGATCACCAGTGCCGGTACGATCAGAAATCCTCCTCCGACTCCAACGATCCCGGTGAGGATTCCAACTGCTGCCGCTGCAATTCCAAGATGCAACGGCAGAACGGTCAGCGAATCAGATTCTTGTTCTCGTTTTCCTCTCAGCAGCGCCACCGCTGCTCCTACCACGACCAATAGCAAGATGGATTCGCGTAGCTCCGGCGAAAGCCAGCCTCCGATACCCGCCCCCAGCACAGCGCCGAGAATTCCGGTCGGCGCTGCAACGAGTGCCGTCGAAAGGGAAAAACTGCCCGATCGAATCGCCCCCACTGCGCCGGTTCCAGCGATGAGAGCGACGATCCAGAGTGATTCGGTCACGGCGATCTCGAGCGGTCGACCGAGACCGTGGACCAGGATCGGAACGGTAAGAATGGAGCCGCCGGAGCCGAGCAGGCCCAAGGCCACCCCGACCACGACGGCTCCGAGAAAGGTAATCATGACTGGCAATTCGTGGTGCGGTTCCACGGTAACCAGGAGATCGCAGTTGCAAGGGCACAACTACCAGAGAATCCGGCATGAAAGAGGCCCGTTCCTACCGCCAAAGTGGCTGCGATCCACAGCGGGGACACGAACCAGGAGAGAGCCGAGAAGGTCAACAGGGCCAGCCCTGCCGCCATCTGCGTCTGACGCATCACGTCGATGCTGGTGCCGGTTTGAGACTTCTTCACCGGCTTCCCTTCCTTTTTCCACGCTTCAATCCCCCCGATGATGTGTTGAGCGTCGAAACCCGCTTGCAACATCTTTGCCAGCGCCTTCTTCGAGCGAACGCCCGTTCTGCAGTAGAAGATCGGCCGCCGGCCATCGATTTCCTGGCTCAATGCATGAGCATCAAAACCAGAAAATGGATGGGCGATGGCATCGGCGACCGCCTCCACCTGGTGTTCAAAAAGTTCACGAACATCCACAATCACGTACTCTTCCAGAGAACCATGCTGTTGGGCTTCTGACGAAGTCAGCTCAAATATCAAATTATTGGGCGATTGAAGCTCTTGGTTTGCTCCTACACTCATCGGACTACCTTTCCACTGCGGACATTTTGCATTCCACCGGCCAAGTTGATCACCGAGTATCCTCTGGAAGCGAGGAAGCTTGCGGTACGTTCCGATCGATCACCTGTTTCGCACATCAAGTGCCATGTTGTGTCCTTGTCAATCTCGTCGAGGTGCGCTGCGAGACGAGTGTGGGACAGATTCAAGGCTCCCGAGATGTGCTCCTCCTGGTATTCAGTGGCACGCCTCACATCGAGTACCTTCACATCGTCGCTGTGAATCACCGAGTGAACCTGATCCGCAGCCACTTCTTCCACCTGCAGCCAGCTACCGTCAAATCGACTACTGGACTCCATCTTGTCGGAGGGGAACCAGCCAACGATTCGATCGAAGCCAATCCTGATCATCCGACGCACCACTTCCTCGATCTCTGTCTCTTCTCCTACGATGATGTAGGGCGCTTCCGCGTCTCCGAAGGAACCGAGGTAGGAGCCGAGGCGGCTGGTCATCGGAATCGACCAGGCTCCCGGCAGGTGTGCCTGCTGGAACCGTTTCCACTGGCGGGTATCAATCACCCGCACACCCTGCTGGTAACTGGTGACGAACTGATCCTCGTCCATCTCTTGCGGAGTCGGAAGTGCTCCGAGTACCGCAGCTCCGTCGCGATTGAGCTTTTTCATGTTTGCAAAGTACAGTGGTGGCTCCGGCTGTCCCGACAGGATCTCTTCGATGAACCGTCCCTCGTCATCCGAGAAGGAGAGTGCGCCGTTGAAACGACGCTCGTATCCAATCGTGCTGGTCGGAACTGCTCCGAGAGCTTTCCCGCAAGCGCTTCCCGCACCGTGACCCGGCCAGACCTGAAGGTGCTCCGCCAAGCCATCGATCAACTGGATGCTCTGAAAAAGCTTCTTTGCCGAGGGCTCCATCGAGCCCATCTGGCCCGCGGCGCTCTCGAGCAGGTCAGGACGTCCGAGATCGCCAACGAACAAGAAATCGCCGGAGAGGATCGCCATCGGCGAATCGGCTCCACCGCCATGATCGGTGACGAGAAATGAGACATGTTCCGGTGTGTGTCCTGGTGTGTGGACCACCTTGAACTCGATGTTCCCGATGGCAAAGGTCTCTCCATCCATGATCAAACGATGATTGTAAGAGGATCCCGAAGAATGTTGATCGAGCCAACCAGGAGTCCAGTCAGCTCCTCCTTCTCCTGAAACCAACAACAGCGTGTCGTTGTGCTCTCCGAACTCTCTCAGTCCAGAAAGGAAATCGGCATGGATATGAGTTTCCGTGGCCGCAACGATTCTCAATCCTTGCTGCTTCGCAAGATCGATGTAGCGATCGATGTCCCTCTCGGGGTCGATCACGATCGCCTCTCCTGTACGCTGGCAGCCGATGAGGTAGCTCACCTGGGCCAACTGCTCATCTTCAATTCTTCGAACAAACATGGTGTTTACCTTTCAGGTCAGAGGAGTTGTTCCTCACCCCATGAGAGACACGAACCGGGGTGATCGTTCCCTGATCTCCGAAAGAAAATACAAGTTGTTTGTTAGTAAGGGGTTACAGTTCGTCTAGCGCCGTCAGTAGGCGCTCCTGAAGGCCGTCGGGGACCTTCCCGTTGGCCAGATCGGAACAGACATCCTGGGTCAGATCGAGGGAAGAGAAGACCGACTGGCACCGCTGACAGATCACCTCGGAGCGGAATTCCGATTCCCGATCGAGAGAGGACTGCTTGGCAGCCAGCAGATCGAGACATACCTGGATCGGATACGCCGCTGCTGGAGGAGCCTCCTTGGTTCGAGGCAACCTGTCATCGATGAGCAACCTCAGTTTCAAACGAGCGCGATGAACTCGGCTCTTGATGGTTCCCTGTTCAATCCCGGTCGCCTCGGAGATCTCGGGCACCGTCATTCCAACGATATCCTTCAACACCAGTGGCATCCGGAATTCCAGAGGAAGCGCAGCAATCGCCGCTTCCATCTCGGCGACCGATTCATTTCGAATCTGTTTCACCACTTCTTCTTCCAGATCGGAAGCCACCTGTGCGATCAACGGCTCACCGAAGGGAAGTAGCTCTTGCAAGGAGCCGATGTGATCGGGTTCGCCTGCACGCTTCCTGTGCATCCTCTGGCATACCCTGGAGGCGATACTGAAGAGCCAGGTCGACACCTTCGATCGATGTTCAAAGGAGTCCCAGCTTCGATACGCCTGGATGAAGGTTTCCTGGACCAGATCCTCCGCCTCGTCGGAGTCACCGCAGAAACGCATTCCCAGGGAGAAAAGCAACCCTCCCTGCTCCTCGACCAGTCGAGCCATCGCTTCTCGCGGATCGGACGGCCACGGCTGCTCAATATCTTGCTGGTCATCCACTTCGATTCACTCCTATGATGGCAGGGCAAGTTGTGAGAAAGCTACGGTTACACCATCTCGGAGCCCGAGTCTAACACGATGAAAGGGGGCCATCTTGTCTGCCAGAGAATCCCGGATCATCCCGAAGCTCTGGAATGCCGGTATCCAACACTTGCGCCAGGTAGACCCCCCTCTGGCTCGGGTGATCACCGCTTACAACGGTCAGCCGTTGGTGATCCAGCGACGGCGCTCCCCATTCGAGTACCTGCTGCGTTCCATCATCTTTCAGCAACTCTCCGGTAAGGCGGCCGGCACCATCCACGGTCGCTTCCTGACGCTGTTTCCGATGAAGAGGGCGACTCCCGAGCGTGTCTTGCAGTTGAGACCGGCCAGGTATCGCAAGGTGGGAGTTTCCGGTGGCAAGGAGCGCGCGATCCGTGACCTGGCTCGCCATGCTCGTGATGGATCGGTTCCAGGATTCGCCGCCCTCGAGCGGATGGATGATGAACAGATCATCGAGACCATCACAGAGATTCACGGCATCGGTCGCTGGACCGTCCAGATGCTGCTGATCTTTCAACTGGGAAGACCAGATGTGCTACCCGTCGATGACCTCGCAGTCAGAAAAGGCTTCGCGATGATGCGAGGAAAGAAAGTACTACCAACTCCAAAGCAACTGACCCGCGCCGCCAAGAAGTGGCAACCCTACCGCAGCATCGGCAGCTGGTACTGCTGGCGTGCGACGGAGATGTGAGCGTTACTTCTCTTCCAGCAGGAAGGAAGTGGGTGGATTGTGCTCCCATCGATCGAAGTCGTCGTGCTGCACTGCAGCAGCGGCAAGGTGGATATTCTCCTCCATGTCCTGACGCGATCTCCAGCGGCACATTCCGATGAGTTGCCCTGTCTTCTCGTCCTCAAACACTCGCCCGTCGATGAATCCATCAACATCTTCCAGCGCACCCCCAAATCTATGCATCGAATCGCGCAGATGATCTCGGAATGCATCCCGGGGTGAATGAATAGACATGTGGACAAACACTTTTTATTGTCCTTCCCGCAACTCGGCCAGCTTGTGCACCGTGAAATGGACAAACGACTCCGCGGGGCCGCTCTCCTCGAACTGCAGGCCCCAGTTCAGGTGCATCTGCATGGCCGGTTTCATCGTCGGGATCATCAGTCGCACTTGATGGCCATCTGCCGACAGGGTTGCCGAGTCGATGGCCAAATCTGTGGTTCCTTCATCCCCTTGATCCAGATCCAGTTTTGGTGAGCCGTAGTTGCTGCTCCAGCGGTAGTTCCAGCCCTCCAGCTGGAAGGAGGCGGCAAGAGACTCTAGAGGCGTGGTGACTTGTTGATTGAAGGTGATCAACAAACCATCGGTGAGTGCTCTGACCTGCAAGGGATAGGGCAATGGAGAATCTGTTTTCCTGACCCGGTAGAAGCCACCCGGTTCGGTCTTGTCGGAGGACCAGCCAAACAAACCGGAGAGATAGAGACTGCCGTCTGGATGGAATCTACCGCGCATGGTGCCGGTGGGAGTCTCGATCGGCAGCGGCACGAAGCCTCCCTGATGGACGCCATCGACCTCATCTTCTAGCAACAGATACACCTCGCCGGTGCCATAGGAGAGCCCCAGTAATTTCCCCGACAGATCTCCCCACACACCTTCGGGCACCCGCACCTGTGCCGCCGGTGACCGATCCACCGTCGGATGAATCCAGCACAACGGAGGTTCGTACTCGGTTCGCATCTCATCGACACCCAGCATGACTCCACTCCAATTATTGCCATGAAAGGAACCCGCTGCGATGCGATTGATGCGATTGGCGGGCATCCAGTGGCCCTCCTGATCGGAACCCCAGGCGATACCATCGGCATCGACTGCCAGACCATTCGGTGCACGGAAGCCAGAGGCCACCATCTTTGAACTGGAACCATCCGCTGCGATCTGGATCAGCGTGCCATGCTGAGGATGTGCCGGCAACTTGGCATGACGAGCAGCTTTCAGGTAATAGATGCTACCGTCGGGGCCCTCCTGTAAACCACCTGCCGGTTCATGAAAATGAGGAGAGTTCATCGCATCGACATTGAAGCCCTCGTAGTGATCGGTTTCGCCGTCGTCGTCGAGGTCGACCAGCCGTGTGATCTGATCTCTTCCCAGCACCAGGATCTCTTCCTGTCCCGACTCGCCGCGGGTCAACAACCCGAGCGGCTGACTGAGGCCACTGGCGATGCGCTGCCAGCGGAGGTTTTTGAGCCCGGCGTCGAGGCCATCGACTCGCCAGACGTCACCGTTCCAGGTCGAGATCGCCGCCGAATTCCCTCCATCGAGGAAGTCAAAATCACCAAATCGCATCCAGGAGTTCCAGGGATTCTCGTCGGGCCAGGAGATCCTGTCGATCTCGAAGGGGTGTTTTTGAGTGATGGCGCTTGCCGATTGCAGATCGGCGATGAACTCACCGAGTCTCGATTGCGGGCCATACCACTGAAGCAGTTCTCCCTCGACATCTGAATCGGTGGAAGGAAGCAGAACCGAGGCCTTGCGCTGCCACACCGGAAACTCCCCCGACATATCGGCACTTTC
>JABHOG010000007.1 GCA_018694835.1 Planctomycetota bacterium
CCCGGAGTAGACCTCCGACACCGTGACATTTTCTCCTGCAGCGACGCGGGAGCCGGTCACATGTCGACTCCAATCTCCGAGGAGACTGACGACCCACTCCCCTCCACTGGCCAGCAGATCGATGAGGATCCGGGAAGGTTCCTGATCCCGAGGATCGTGATGGCCCCCTCCATGACTATCATCAAAGGCACCGGTAAATCCTCCTCCGGCCGCGGCGATGAAGAAGCACAGCATCAGCAGAGTGGCCACCGGCAAACCGAGGAAGGTCGACACCAACAACCCCAGTGCAGCGACGAACCCGCAGCGGATCCACAGCAACAACTGGGAGCGTAACAGCGAGGAGAGCAAGGAACCCTCTCGAACCCTCAGTTGCAAAGCGTCCGATCCGCTCCAGTTCAACGAGGAGATGCGAATCCCATCTGAAACGGCTCCCAGAAACTCCATCGTGACGACGACATCTGTCTCGCCGACGAAATCATCCGGAATGTCTATTTGACTCCTGACCGAGTTTCTGAGTACCACATCTCTGGATTCCCCCGCCAGTTGAAGGCGAATCCGGGCCCTCTCCGATCGGTGAAGACGACCGAGAGACGGCCTGAACTCGAGCACTGCACCTTCGCTCAATCCAGCGGGATACTGGAAGTGGTACTCCATCGGAACTCCCTGAACCAAAGAGCGCGACCAACGATCGAGACGCGATCGAGCAATGCGATACGCCTTGTCTCTTTCGAGCACTCCCCATCCTGCTGGATCTTCCAGCATCTGGAGTGCTATGTAACTCTCCACATCCTCACGGGTAACCTCGATAATTTCAGGTGCTACCAGCGCCACTGCGGGTTCACCGAACAGATCAGTAGAACTCTCCACAACTTGTCCGCATAGGATCCAGAGCATTGCAGTGGCGGGTACCAGCAGTGCCAGGATGGCCCACAAACTACCCAACCATTTTCCCGGCAAGAGCGCGCTCTTGCCGTAACGGTGGACCACCAGAACACGCATTCTGCCGGTCACGATCTCGTCTGACAGACTTCCGCTGGTGATCCACATCGAGAGGAGCAGCAGTACAGAGGAGATCCAAACCTGTCCGTAGTCGAGGAGGGTTTGCAATTGCGACGATTCCTCAGATGAGTCCTCGAGAATCGACGGTAACAGCGCCAGCCCGAGAAACAGAATGGCGCCGCAAACAGGCAATACGCCTCGGCGCCATATTTCTGCCAGCAAGGTGCGAGAGACCGCGACCACTGCTCCGCCCGGCAGTGGTGCACGGATCGCTAACTGGACCGCCAGAGCCATCATCGCCCATGCCAGAGTTGCCATCAGGAATGGCATCAGCGAGGGTCCTTCGACTGCCCCAGAAATGCCGGTAGTTTCCCACCGATTCCTGCTCCAGTGGTCTTCTCTCCACTTGCACGAGCCTCTTCCACCGTCTCCAGAAATTTATCCTCGAGACTTCTGGTCCCTGGGCCCATCGACACGACCTCGATCCCAGATTTCTCGATCTGGCGGCGCGCCTCGGCAAGGATTTCATCACCCGGATTGGAGGTGACCCACAGGGCTCGATCGTCACGAGCGAGAATCTCCTCGATCGACCCCGACGTCTGGACTTTTCCTCCATAGAGTATCGATACCCGATCGCAGACCTGTTCGACATCTGCCAGCAGATGACTGCTGATGAGAATTGTTTTTCCCCTCTGCCGTAGTTCTCCGATCCAGTCCTTCATCTCCCGGACTCCAAGTGGATCGAGTCCGTTGGTCGGCTCGTCGAGGATCAGGATCTCCGGATCATGGATCAGTGCCTGAGCGATTCCAATCCGCCGCTGCATCCCCTTGGAGTAATCCCCGATCTCTCTGTCCCCTGCACCTTGGAGACCGACCATCTCCAGCAGATCTCCAATCCGTCCCTTGCGTTGAGAATGGGGAACCTTGGCAAGGCTCGCCGAGAGATCCAGCATCTCCCAGCCAGTGAGAAAGGGATAGAAGACCGAATCCTCGGGAAGGTATCCGATTCGATTCTTGATCTCTGCGGTTCCTGGTGGCTTTCCCAGCACCGAGACCTCTCCTTTGCTGGGAAAGAGCAACCCGAGCAAGATCTGGATGGTGGTCGACTTGCCCGATCCGTTGGGGCCCAGCAGTCCAAAGACCTCCCCTGAATAGATGGTCAGGTCCACCTCACGAAGAGCCTCGACCCGAGGTCGCAGCCAAAAATCACGGAAGACCTTGCGCAGTCCTCGTACCCGGATCACTTCGACTTCTTGTCGAATTTCCGACTCCTCGATGGCGGTCATCGTCACTCCTCTTTCCCTGGGCTCCTGGTTTGAGAGTATACTCACAAGCCTGGATGTCCGAGAGTGTACTCCAAACATCCAACCGTCAAGATGCACTAGTGGAGAGGAGGCCCTCTGAATACCGTATCCGCCTGGTGGCGAATCTCCCTGGCGGCATTTCGAGAAGGGCTTCGGCCCTCCTTTCACGCAGCGATGCTGCTGGTAGGCATCGGATTGGTCGGAATCTCACCACTACTGAGTGCATTTGCCCTCGGCGATGAGGATTTGCTGCTGGTCGACATCTCTCTCAGCACGATGCTTGCCTGCGGCCTGTTCCTTGGTGCCTTCACCGCAGCGTCCAGTCTTGGAGACGAGATTCGTCGCAAAACAGTGATGGTCCTGCTCAGCAAACCGGTCACTCGAACCACGGTGCTACTCGGCAAATTCACGGGAATCGCGCTGGCACTCTCGATGGCGCAACTGTCATGGATGGCCACCCTCGCGCTGGCGATCCGTCATCGATCCATCCATTCCCAACTGGTCGAAGATCAGGCACCGGTTCTATGGGTCAGCATCGCTGCGGTCCTGATCTCGCTACTCCATGCGGCGTGGGCGCACCGTAGAGGAGCCAGTTTCCCAGCGATGTTGTCGCGCAATTGCATGGTGACACTGGTCGCCGCTGCCATCGGGATGTGGTGCTGGGGGCCAGACGGATCATTCCGCTGGCCGACCTCCGAGTTCGATCCAGATATCTTCTGGGCAATGCTACTGGTCCACGAGGGAGTGCTGGTCCTGGCTGCGGTGGCGTTGACCGCTTCCACTCGACTGCCGACGCCTGCGACCATCGCTCTGTCATTGGCGACCCTGTTCTCGAGTGTGGTGGTCGGTTCGCTCTTGAGGGGCTCTGGCTGGGCCCGCTGGGTTCCTGACCTGCAGCGCTTGTGGGTCTCTGACGGTTTGATTCGAGGAGGACACTTGGCAGGTTCGACGGTGGCCTGGGCGAGCCTTTGGGCGGGAGTGACTCTCTGTTCGGTACTATGCCTCGGAGTCGCCCTGTTCGCCCGCCGTGATGTCAGTTGACGATCATCAGAAGGGCCGTCGTCCCGAAAGTGTCTTGAAACGTGCACTGGTAAATTTCCAGCCCCCCCCCACCTGTCGCGCGGCTTGCCCCAGAATCTCGAGAACCCATACCGGTTTAGCTGCGGGTTTATTACGACGCTCAAACTCCACTGGAGCCCGGACAGTCGCGGTAGTGGCTTGCTCCTCGGGACCGTCGAATTGCACCACCACCTGCTCCTCGAGAATGGATGCGTGCCAAAGAAAGGACCGATCCCCCGGATCGCGCTCCTTCAAGAAGATTCTCACCAACGCTACCCGAAACGAACTCTTATCGAGCGAGTATTCAGATTCTTGAAAGTTCTCCGAGCAGTGGCGGATTACATCTCCTGCATATTGGGAATTGAAACCGTCTCTCATCTCCAAAATCGACTGAACCAGTTGCTCCTGCGGGCTGGAGGAGCCAGCAAAGAAGAGCACCGACACCAATAACAGGACGATTCCCAGCGCTACTCCCAGACGCGAGATGAGGAGCAGTAGACTATCCACCGATCTCATGCATTCGACGGCTTGCGTGGATTCCTTCATCGAGGGCATGCCCGACCGGCTTGAGCAGGATCGATTGTCGAAGAGCATGGCTGACCGCCTCGACCCCTCCTCCTCCTCGGATTACCGCCCTGAGATCAGCCTCGTCATCTCTCAGCAGGCACAGTAACAATTTGCCCTCAGCAGAGAGCCGAACGCGATTGCATGCGGAGCAAAAGGGATCGCTGACAGGACTGATGAAACCGACGGTCCCGATCCCGCCGGAGAACTGATAGTTGCGACTTTCATCGGACGGGTGGGTCGCGGGCACTGGGATCAAGGGACCGATACTATCGGTGATCCTCTCCATCGTTTCCTCTGAAGAAACCACCCGAGAGAGTGCTAACTTGGATTCATCTCCATCCCCCATTGGCATCAACTCGATAAATCTCACACCCCAGGGCCGAGTGAGAGTCTGTCGTGCAAGTTCCACAACATCGGTATCGTTGTCTCCCCGCACCACGACCGAATTGAGTTTGATGGGAGTCAGGCCCGCATCCTCAGCAGCTTCGATTCCGGTCATGATTTTTTGCACATCGGCAAATCTCATCACCTGGCGAATCCGTACTTCATCGAGGGTATCGATGTGGATATTGACTCGATCCAGACCCGCATCCTTCAAGTCTCTCGCCATCCTTGGCAGCAAGATTCCATTGGTCGTCATCCCGATCTCAGCATCCGGGCTCTCAGAGCGAATCCCGGCCACCACCTCGATCAGATCGCGCCTCAGTGTCGGCTCTCCCCCGGTGATCCTGAACTTACGAAATCCACAAGAGACTGCGGCTCTGGCCACCAGAGAGATCTCATCTGCAGTCAGCAGATCCTCATCTGGGACAAACCTGAGGCCTTCCAACGGCATGCAGTAAGAGCAGCGTAGATTGCAACGGTCCATTACCGAGATGCGAAGGTAATCAATGATTCTTCCGTGGCCATCACGCGGCATTCCAACTCCCTTGGATCGATGTGGGTATTCAGCATCACGACTCGAATCTACTCATCTAACCCTGGATCAATCGGATTCCTCGATCCGCCACTAATCCTTCAACTCTGCTGATCAAGCCAACTTTTGACCTGCTCGTGGAGAATACCCAACTTCTTTTGTAGCACCTCGAGTTCACGTCGGCTTGGTGTTCCTCTGCGATGGACGCCATTCTTCGAATTCTCCTTGAGCCACTCATGACGACTTTGGCGAGTGATTCCAAATTCTCTTCGCCAGTTGGTCACACTGGGAGTGCTCACTCCAAACCTGTCCGCAGTCCTCGCGACTCCCTCACTGATCGAGAACTCTGCGACCTCTTTTCTGAAGGTTGGGGAGAACTTTCGTCCCGTAGCGACTCGTTGGCTTTTCGGCAGTGGGGTTTTCGCAATCTTCACTGCCCTCCCCTCGATCGCCGCCACCTTCGTCTGCCGAGAAACTCCATAAAGTTTGCGCCAGTTGGTCACGCTTGGAGTCGAAACTGAATACTTTTCTGCAGCAGTGACGATCCCGTTTATCACCGAGAATTGGACCACCTTGCGGCGGAATGCGTCCGAGTACTGGGGTCGACTCGGAGAGACTTTTTTCTTGGCGACTTTCTTGGCAGCGGATCGAGACTGTTGTTTCTTCACTCGCCGCGGATTCGTCGCTTTGGAACTCTTCATGGATGGCCGTCCATTCTTCAATATGTGGTAGAGACACCGGCCGGCACCGTTATCGGACCAAGGAGCCCCAACCTCGTCAATATCCGCCATTTCATCGGCAATTTCCACCAGTTCCATATCGAGGAGATGAGCAAATACGGTCATTCTGTACTTCTACTCTGGACGAATTAGGTCACTTCTATATCATCTGACCTCCGGTGGTTCTTGTTGAGCAGAATTGCAAGAAGGGCAGATTTCCAGGTGTCGTCAGACCGTTTCTTCTCAGAATCGTCTCCTGTCGGGGATCTGGGAGCTGAAGGTGCAAGCCTTGAGCGCCAGTCTCGCCTACGAAATTTGGCCCTCGTGATCGAGGGAAAGAACCCCGAACTCCAGTACGATCTGAAGCACCTCGAGTGGCTGGTCAGGCAGGGTGTCGGAACCCAAGGATCTCTGCTTTCCGCTGCTGAAATTTCATCTCTTTCTCTCGACCTCGATCGAATTCAGCAGCAACTGACGACCTATCTTGCCAGAGATCTGGATCGGAACAGTTTTCACAACTGGGTCTGCACCCTGATCAAGATCTCAGTCACGCTGGTACTGGTGAAGGAACAGCCAGAGGGCCAGAAAATTGATTCAGCCCTGGGTTTGCTCGCCTTGCTCCTCGATGACGACTTTGCCTCTCCAGACAGTTCGAAGCGACTCTGTCGGCTACTGTTTGATCGGCTTCAATATCGACGCACGGTCCCCTGTCGTAGAGCGGTCTCCGAGATGCTGAGAGAACTGGGAGTGGCCCATCTGACCATGATGGCCAGAGAATCGGATGTTGTTCGCCCGCGCTGGGTCGATATCGCCCTGTTGCCCCGTCGGAAGAACTCCGGCGAAGCCCCTCAGCCGGGCAAGTCTGGCTGGTTCCAACCACTTTCGATCAGTACCGCCAGGCTTTGGAGCCAGATCGCGCCTGACGATCGCTGGGCCAGTCCCGAAAATGATCGAATTCCGGCTCTGATTTGCCGTGAACCATGGCTGGAACCTGAGTTGGATGGCTTGCAAATTTTTCTCGATCCAGGAGGATTGACGGAGGCTGTGGTCGAAACTGAAGGTCTCCAGTCGCTAGATATGAGAAAAGCGGTGGCCGGATTCAGGGCATTGCATCAATTGAATCGGTGTTACCTCGATGGAATTCCCGTACACTCCCGCAAGGAGGACTTATGAAGACCCAATCTCCAGACGAGCACGCCGGCAACGGCGATGATTTGTCAGACCTTCAGCAACAAATCGAACGCCTCGAATCGCAACTGATCGATGAGCGTGAGAAGCACAACAGTGAGATGAAAAGAGGGCTAGATGCCTTCCAGAAGTTACAACAAGGAAGTGCTGGCGAGAAAAAAGATCGACACCTGATCTCAATCGATGGTCATGAGTTATCGCCCCATCAGCGCGTGGCTATCTTTGTCGATGTTCAAAACATGTACTATGCCGCAAGGAATATCTTCCAGTCCAAGCTTGAGTTCTCCAAGTTGCTGCGTCACCTGTTAAGAGGACGAGTACTGGGCAGGGCGATGGCATATATTGTTGAACGCCCGGGAATGAACCAGGACAAGTTCATCGAAGTCCTGCGCCGTAACGGATATGAAGTAAGAAAGCGAATCGTTGGTGAGCGAAATGACTCCACCAATCGAGGTGACTGGAACATCGGAATCACACTCGATGTACTCTCTCTCTCCTCCAAGATTGACGTCGCGATTCTTGTCACTGGCGACGGGGATTTCGTACCCCTGGTCGACCGACTTGCAATGGATGGCGTGAGAGTCGAGGTCGCATCTTTCCGTGAAACGACATCCTCGGAACTGTTCCATGCCGCAGATCAGATGCACTTCCTCGATGAACGAGTTCTTCTCCACGGAACGCACTTCCAGCCTTCCGAAGAGGAGGAAGAGGAAGAAGAGGAACACGAGAAAGAGACGGTCCCTCCTCGGTCACGAAAGCCTCTACGTCGCGCTCGCGGCCCTGTGGAAGAGGACTTCGATGACGAGGACGACGAGGATTGACGGAGACGGCCTCCCCGATTCTCCCGGGGATGGCTCTCTGATCTCCAGTTACCAGTTCGAGTTACCATCCCGGCTGATCGCTCAAGAACCGGCAATTGAACGATCCGCCTCTCGCTGCCTCTTCTGCTCGCAAAATTCAGACGATGTAATCGAAGCTCCTTTTCACACCCTCGTCGACCGCATGGTCGGAGATGAGATCCTGGTGGTCAATGACACCCGGGTTCTGCCCGCACGGATCCGTTGCCACCGACAAAGTGGCGGAGCGATTGAAGCATTTCTGTTGAGACCTCTAGGGCAAGGCAGATGGCAATCATGGCTCTCCCCATCCCGGCGAATCCAAGCAGGCGAGATTCTCGAGACGAGTGGTCCTCCGCTGAAGGTAATCGAGCGGCGAGGTTCGGGCTGGATCGTGGAACTCGGCTCCGAGCAAGTGCTCGAGCAAATTGGAGAAGTCCCTCTTCCACCCTACATCGAGAGAGACGAGCAGGATCAGCGCCTGCGAAATCTTGACCCACAACGCTATCAGACCATCTTCGCCCGCCAGGCGGGTGCCGTTGCGGCTCCCACTGCAGGTCTCCATTTCGATGATCTACTCAGATCGAGACTGGAGGAGAAGGGTGTTCAGATCGTTCCTATCACTCTTCATGTTGGGCCCGGTACCTTCAAGCCGATCGAGGTCGATCAGATCCACCAGCACAGGGTCGATCCCGAGTGGTACTTCGTCAGCGAGGAGAGCCGTAGCGCACTGGCGATGGCAAGAGCTGATGGCCGCAAGATCATCGCAGTCGGTACCACCAGCCTCCGGGTTCTCGAGAGCATCGGTAAAATTGAAGAGGGCCCGGAACTTGAGGCAGAGACAACTCTGACCATCTTGCCAGGGCATCCGTTCGAACATGTCGACGGATTGATCACTAATTTCCATCTTCCTCGTTCATCATTGCTGGTACTGGTCTGCTCCTTCCTCGGGCACCGCCGCACCCTCTCCTACTACCAGCGAGCGATCGATCTCGGAATGCGTTTCTACTCCTATGGCGATTGCATGGCCATCTTGCCAGATGAGCACACTAGATGATCCAGTGCTGGGCATGCAGGGCTCCACTAGCAGCGGATCAAATCACCAGGGACGCAATCATACGAGGACGAACTCAGGATTCAGGCGGCCCCTATCGGATCTACAACTGTCCCTCTTGCCGCAAGCAGAATCGCATCGAGAAGTTGACCAATGGTGCGACATACTGCTCTCCGGCCAAGGAGATCTCTCTGGTCGACTGGCTCTTTGGTTGGATAGAACCGCTCGCCCCCGAAGACTTCCTCGAGATCCAGAAATGGCACCACCAGCACGGGGATGAGCGGCGGGCTCTATTCGAAGGTGACGGAGACCAGAGATACTCTCATTCCCTGTGGAGTCGCATCGGTCAGTGGATGAAGCGGATCAGGCCTCTCGACTCCGCTGGTTCTGATTCGCAAGACAAGGAAGTCCCGGATGCCACCGAGCAAGACCCGACAATGGGCGCACGTCACCAAGACACCTCGAGAGAGGCTCTACCCCATCCTTATCGTATCCTCGAACTTCCAGTGGACGCTACCGCAGAACAGATCCGCGTCCGATTCAAGCAACTGATACGAGCCAACCATCCCGACAAGTTACAGCACGCCGATCCTGCCCAGGTAGATGAGGCTAGCCGGAAACTCCAGCACTTGATCGAGGCCTTCGAAGAACTCAAAAAAAAGGGCGAGGTGTGAATTGACAAAACTGCTCAGGTAGCACCGGGCATCCAATCCAAGGCCTGGGTGATCATGGTCACCAGCAGGACCACCAGGACCCCCACCAGATTCAACACCACACCACAGCGGATCATCGTTCGGATCTGCACCTTGCCGGTCGAAAACACGATGGCATTGGGTGCGGTAGCCACCGGTAGCATGAAGGCACAAGAGACAGAGAGTACTGCTGGCAGCATCATGTGAATCGGTGCGATTCCTCCCTCAAGTGCTGCTTCCTTCAGAATCGGCATCAAAACGTGCATCGATGCGGTGTTGGAGGTGACCTCAGTGAGAAATGTGGTCGCCATCGAGATCGTCACCACAATTCCTGCGAATGGGAGATCGACCCACTGGGCCATCCACTTGCCGAAGTGACTGGAGAGTTCACTCTGTTGAAAAGCACCTCCGATGGCAAATCCTCCGCCGAACAGTAGCAGCATGCCCCACGGAACCTCCTTTGCCTGGTCCCAGTCCAGTAACGGTGCTCCCCCCCTCTTCCCGGGGATCAAGAACAGCGAAATGCCAGCCACCAGTGCCACGAAAGAATCGTTGAGATACTCGTGGGCAGATCCCTCAGCCATGCCCATCCAACCTCCCACCACGCCGCTCCAACCCGAAAAACCCGCTCCGCCTCGGGTCATCCAGAGCAGTGCTGTGCAGATGAAGACCACCAGCACCCTGGCTTCCGCCGATGACATCTTGCCGAGAGATCTTCTCTCTTCTAGAAGTGATTCCCTGCCACTTGTGGAAGTCCCGGGGGCCAGAGGAAGCAAGAATCTCGTCATCAAGAACCCGATGATCGGTATGAAGATGATCACCATTGGAAGTCCGAACTGAAGCCAGTGAAGGAAGTCGATGTTCACTGGCGGAATCAACTCCTCCGCATTCTTGGTAAAGATCAGGTTAGGAGGAGTTCCGATGAGCGTGCCGATTCCTCCGACGTTTGCGCCATATGCAGTGCAAAGGAGCAAGCAAGTCGTGAATGCTGCTCCCCCACTTTTCATTTCTTTTGCTGTTCTCCTGGCCACGGAGATGGCGATCGGCATCAGCATCAGTGTCGTCGATGTGTTGGAGATCCACATCGACAGCATCGCCGACGTGATCAGAAACCCGAACGCCAGACGCCGAGGGGATGTGCCGACCGAGGTCAAGGTCGCCAGCGCAATTCGCCGATGGAGCCCGGAACATTCGACCGCTTTCGCCAGAAAGAACCCTCCCAGCAACAACAAGATCAGATGATGTGAGTAAAACTTGGCCGCCACCGAAGCCTTACAAACTCCCATCAACGGCAGCAGAACTGCAGGGAGTAACGAGGCGGCAGGGATAGGGATCGCTTCGGTAACCCACCAGGTAACGGTCCAGACCGTCACCAGAAGTGTTCCACGGGCCGCTTCGGAGAACTCCGCTGGAGCCGCCAGGTAGGCCGCAATGGCCAGGACCGGCCCCAGCAGGATAACCCCGATCCGAACCCTCCGGTTCTCCCCTTCTGCACTGCTCTGGTGGCTCAAACGTCCCCCCCCTCAAAATGATCCTGTCGAGAATCAGGATGGCCATTGGATTCGATCCGGCTGAAAACCCGTCCGTTCCTCGTCATGGTGTCGCCGTGGTAACATCGACGACACTAAACCCCAAGGAAACTCTTCGCGAACTTTTCTGGAGCCTGACCATGAACTGGCCTGTGATCCCTTCTCGTCTCTTACAGAGATCGAATCTTCCGCGAAGTCATGGCGACTCTTCACGCGGACACTCAGGTCTCGTCGGGACTCGCAGTTTTCTCTCTCTCCCGTGGACAATTGTGGCGCTGCTGATTCTCACTGGCTGTTCAGCCACGTTGCTGCGGCCCCATGCGATCTCGGTCTCCGAGTTTTCTCGAGAAAAAGACGTGATCCACTTCATGGTCTCCATCGAAGACTCTACTCAGGAGCAGGACTTTTATCGCTGGTCTCAGGATCACATCCTGGAGAATAACTTCCAGTACGAGAATCCCGATCATGAGGGGGTCCCCCTCTACGAACTTCACTACCACTTCAGAAAAAGAGGTGATCGGTTTCGTAGCCAAGGCATCGCCTATCTGATGTGGAGAAGATCAGAGACATCCCCTCACCAGTTCGAACACAAGTTGACCTATATCGGTTCAGGAATGCCGTTGAGGAACAGGAGATCATGGTGAGTTGGATCGCTGACACTCTTCGTGCCAGGACCGGAATCAGGACGCTCCTGACATTACTGATCGCGGTACTTCTTCTCGGTCAGTGCGGCTGTGGGCTCCTCTACAAGCATCGCGTGGAGACTGCGGTCGGCACCCTCTGGACCAATGCAAATCTTCAACTCGCTCACCAATATCAAGAGGATCTCAGCTGGATGAAGGAAGGACTACAACAGGTTCTCCCCAACAATTCGGAAGGAATAGGTTCCACATCGATTCTTCTGGTCCAGAACGATGACGATCGAATCATTCACGAAGACCAGATCAGAACCGCAGGCTGGTATAACCACACCTTATCGCTGATTCGATTCACTCCGACTCCTCCGGCAGAAAAATTGCTCCTGCAAAACCAACCCGATCCGGATGAACACCGCACACTTCTCCACGAACTCGCTCATCACTTTACAGCTGACGACCATCGGATTCGGTCGACCTGGTGGATGGCCGAGGCTATCGCCTGTTCTCTCGAAATTTCATACCTCGATCCGCAGGGCCAGTTCCAGGTCCCGCCCCTTCACCCGATGCAATATCAGATTGCGAGAAGTGCCCTTTCTGATCTGGGCAGGGCAAATTTCACCCAACTGGCACGGCAGATCATCTCGGAGAACTGGCTTGGCTTTTACCGAGACGACGGCGACCTGGCCAAGCGGTACGCCATCTCCTGGGCCCTCTTCTGGACCCTCCAAGGTCAACAGCAAGGGACACTGGAACAACGCCTGGATGCTGTATTACAACTGGAAGACGGACAGATCATCGAGCAGATTCCGACGGTCATCCAAGCGATCACTCCTTCCCTTCAGAATCAACTGCAACAACACCTTGAACAGGACCATCACCGTCGCTGGGTCATCGATCAGGCGCTCAGCGGATACCGTATCCAAGGACGAAAATTGCTGGAAGCGATCGATCTGGAACTGGCGTCCGCCGATCCTGAATGCCAGGCATGGGCCTGGGCCCGTGCAACACGGATTCTCCTTCGCCCCCGATCCAGGCTAGACAGAGTCACTCGCAACGACTGGATCCAGCGAATCGAACAACAACTCATATCCGGCTCACTCGAAGTCAAGTTGGCGATCTGTACCGATTTCCCTGAGTATCGCTGGGCTTCCACCCTGTTGCCTCGACTCATCGATTTGCTGGAGAGTTCCGACGGCAACCTCAGGAGTGCGGCGGCCGCAGCGCTATCCCGTGCCAGTCAGCATCCCACCATCATCAATCCCCACTTCTGGAAATTCGCTCCGGAGTCAAAGCGAGCAGTGGAAGTTTCCGACTGGCGAAGTTGGCAGAAAGATCAGTGACCTCGCCCACTTCGTCAAACGCCATCTTGTCCTCCGTGTGAGTCTCTTGACACCATCCCCACGACCGTCGATGCTGGTCATGATGAGCAGAACTGGATGGTCGATAAACTTGCGGGGAGATGCATGATGCAGATCGAAGTCCTTCTCTTTGCCTCACTGAGAGATCTCGCTCAGTCCGATAGCATCGCTGTCGAATTGCCGGCAGATGCGTCGGTCAGTGACCTGGTCGAGGCGATCAGCGAGCAGTTCCCACCCCTTGCTGACCGTCTTCCGAACACTCGGGTAGCCGTCGATGATCGCTTCTGCTCCCCCGAAGATCGGATCTCCGCTGGCTCCGAGGTGGCCTTGATTCCTCCCGTCAGCGGCGGATAAAGATGCCCGATCCAGAGGATTGCCACCTGGCCCAACTGGTAAATGAGCCGATCCCGGTGGAGAAATACACCCGCTGGCTTGGCGAGCCCGGCTGTGGTGCGGTGCTACTCTTCTGCGGAAATGTCCGTGATACCAACCGAGGTCAGTCGGTGGTCCGCATCGATTACCACGCCCACGAATCGATGGCACGAAAACAACTCACTCGTATCACCGCATCGTTGGTCGAAGCCGGAGCTCACCGCGCTTTGGCCATCCACCGGCTCGGCACTCTGGAAGTTGGCGAGACCAGTATCTTGCTAGGAGTTTCACTGGCCCATCGAAGGGACGGTTTTGGACTCCTCGAACAGGGCATGGAGCGGGTCAAAGCAGACGTCCCCATCTGGAAGCATGAACAGTATCAGGATGGAACCGTGGCCTGGATCGAAGGGTCTTGACCTGTACTAGACCGGATAATCTCGTAACTGGGCTCCGGTATAAATCTGTCTCGGACGGTGAATACGATCATCGGGATCCTGTCGCATCTCGGTCCAGTGAGCGATCCAACCGGGCAACCTCCCCAGGGCAAACATCACGGTGAACATATCGTTCGGGATGCCGATGGCGCGGTACATGATGCCCGAGTAGAAATCGACATTGGGATACAGGTTCCTGTCGATGAAGTACGAATCGTTGAGTGCCACTTCTTCCAGTTTCCTGGCGATCTCAAGCAGCGGATCCTGAACACCGAGATGGTCCAGCAGCCGATCACACGCTTCCTTGATGATCTTGGCTCTGGGATCGTAGTTCTTGTACACACGATGCCCGAAGCCCATCAGTCGCACCGAAGAATTCTTGTCCTTGGCCAGTTTGACGAAGTGCGACACATCTCCACCATTCTCGTGAATGGTCGCCAGTTGCTCGAGAACCGCCTGATTTGCGCCGCCATGTCGAGATCCCCAGAGTGCCGTGATCCCCGCAGCAATACACGCATAGAGATTTGTCATGGCGCTCCCGGCCATCCGAACCGTGGCAGTGGAACAGTTCTGCTCATGATCTGCATGAAGGATCAGCAACAAGTTGAGAGCACGTTCCACTTCTGGATCCACATGGTAGGGCTCTGCCGGTACCCGGAACATCATGTGAAGAAAGTTACCGCAGTAGGAAAGCGAATTGTCCGGATAGACGAATGGCTGACCAATCGACTTCTTGAATGAGAAAGCAGCCAGCGTTCTGACCTTGGACAACAGCCGACAAACGGTCAGATCGATGTTGTCGTCTTGCTCGGGATCATCGTTTTCGGTGTAGAAGGTAGAAAGTCCCAGCACCATCGCAGAAAGGATCGCCATCGGATGCGCAGAGGATGGAAACCCCTCATAAAAGTGACGCATATCCTCATGGATCATCGAATGACGACGAAGGCTCTGGCGGAACCGCTCGTACTCCTCTGGATTGGGGAGTTCTCCGTGAATCAGCAGGTATGAAGTCTCGACAAAGTTCGAGTTCGCTGCCAGCTGTTCGATGGGGTATCCACGGTATCTGAGGATCCCCTCTTCTCCATCGATGAAGCAGATGGAACTTCGGGTCATCCCGGTATTCACGTAGCCGGGATCGAGAGTGATGTACCCACTCGTTTTCCGAAGGGCACTGATATCGATGCCTTTTTCTCCCTCGGACCCGGTGATCACCGGAAGTTCAATCTCTTGGCCATCGAGTTTGAGAATCGCTTTTTCGCTCGTCGTCTGCCCATCCATCGGGAGTTACATCCATCCATTCAACTGACCATCCATGCATCAGCTGAGACTTCATGAGTCTTCTGCCTCCGGGATCGAACCGATCCGGAGTTGCAACAGTCTGTCTATCCGAAGGACCCACGAGGCTTCGCGGTCCACACCTCAGGCGATACCTGAGGAGATCACACCGAGAGGCCCTGTGGGTCCGGAATGGATCATCGTTGTAAATTCAGCCCGGAGCAAGGGGTTCCAACCCGCTCCCTCAAGGTCGCTTCAGGAGTTCCGCGCTGCGGATCCCGGCTCGATGCTCCGATTCAGGTCATCCAGTTGCCAACCGGACAGCGAACGAGCGATGGGAACTCGTCGGCCCAACCCGAATGCCCGCGGTGAGACCCGCAAGATGGGAGCGGATTGGCGGCGCTTGTGCTCACTCGATTCGATCAGACCGATCACTCTGCGAACCATCTCGGCGTCGTGACCTTGCTGCTGAATCTGTCCCCCCGACTGACGTCCCTCGACCCACGCTTCGAGCACTTCATCGAGTTGCTGGTAGGGAGGAAGGGTGTCCTCATCTCGTTGATGGGGGGCCAGTTCAGCGGATGGAGCCTTGTCGATCGTCTCCTGCGGTACCCTTCCTCGGAAACGTTCCAGTTGGGCTATCGCATACACTTCGCGCTTTCTAACATCTCCCAGAGGGGCCAGCCCTCCACACATATCTCCATAGAGAGTGCAATATCCCACCGAAAGTTCCGACTTGTTTCCGGTCGCCAGCACCATCGCACCCTGGCGGTTGGCCACGGTCATCAACACCGTGCCGCGGATCCTCGCCTGCAAGTTCTCCTGCGCCACTCCCCACTCTCCCTCACCGAGCAATGGCTCCATGACCGAGCGCAGGGCCCGATAAGAGGAATTGACGGAAATCTCTTCCAACTGGATGCCGAGTTTTTGCGCCAGATCCTGCGAGTCCTCGAGACTTCCTCTGGAGGAGTACGGTCCGGGCATCGTGATTCCCATCACCTGATCTGCGCCCAACGCTTCGACCGCCAGCAATGCGGTGACCGCCGAATCGATTCCACCGGAGAGTCCCAGCACCGCCCGATCGATATGACACTTGTGGAAGTAGTCGCGGATGCCCAGCACCAACGCACTGGCGATCTCCTCCACCGGATCGAGATCGACCTCAACGGAAGGCTTCTGCCCGACCACACCGACCTGTTCCTCAAACGAGGAGAACTGCTCGAAGGATCGATCGGGGTGAGCCATCATACTGGAGCCGTCAAAGATCAGTTCTGTATTTCCGCCGACCAGGTTTGCCAGGACGATCGGAACTCCATAGCGAGCCGCCTGGTCTCGAAACAGTTCCCTGCGGACCCCGCTCTTTCCTCGACGGTAGGGGCTGGCAGAAGGGCACAGGATGATCTCTGCTCCGGCATCGATCAATTCTTGCCCTGGGTCGCGGCGGTAACTGATCTGCCCCGGTACATCACCGGTCCAGAGGTCCTCACAGATGGCGATGCCGACAGCATGACCAGCGATCGAATGGACCTGTACCGGGCCCCCCGGCTCGAAGGTACGAGACTCGTCAAAAACATCATAGGTGGGAAGCAAGACCTTGTCGGAATGCGCCACCACTGCACCATTCTCGATGATGGCTGTACTGTTATGAACCGGCCGGGCAGCACCCTCATCACTGCGGCGCAGCGTCCCCACGACCACCGGAGGTTGCCCCTTCAACCGCTTCGCCAGGGAGTCGGTGGCGCGTTCGACCGCAGCCACGAAATCTTCTCTGGTGACCAGATCGAGCGGCGGATAGCCACAGATCGCCAGTTCCGGAAAGAGCACCAACTGCGCCCCGTCCGCGGAGGCACTCTCCACGGCAGTGACGATCCGGTCGCAGTTGCCGACCAGATCTCCCACGGTAGTGTTGATCTGTCCGATGGCGATGCGCACGACCCGTTTATCCCATCATCCGAAAACCACCGTCGACGTAGATGACTTCCCCGGTGATTCCGCTGGCCAGCGGAGAGAGAAGGAAGGTCGCGGCATTTCCCACCTCTTCGGTGGTCACTCCTCGACCGAGTGCGGCTCTCTTCTCTACCTCATCGAAGATCTCGGAGAACCCACTGATTCCCCGGGCTGCAAGAGTCTGGATCGGTCCGGCGCTGATGGCGTTGACCCGGATGTCTCGTTCTCCGAGATCCATCGCCAGATATCTCATGCTCGCCTCGAGACTCGCCTTGGCCACTCCCATGACGTTGTATCCGCGCATCGCCCGCTGCGCCCCGAGATAACTGAGGGTGATCATCGAGGACCCCGGTCCCATCCGGCTGGCGGCCTCTCGAGCCAGTCGAGTGAAGGACCATGCACTGATATCATGAGCCTTCAGCCAACCTTCACGGCTGGTGTCGATGTAGGAGCCCTCCAGATCCTCCTTGTCGGCGAATCCAATCGAGTGAACGAGGAAGTCGAGCCCGCCCCACTTCTCATCGACAGCAGCGAAGAGGGACTCGATCTGGGAGTCATCGCTGACATCACAGGGCAGTAGCAGTTCCGCATCGACGGTCTCTACCAGGGGCCGCACGCGGCGCTCGAGCCGATCTCCCTGGTAGGTAAAACCGAGCCGAGCCCCACCCTGATGAAGCACCTGGGCGATGCCCCAGGCGATGCTGCGATCGTTTGCGACGCCCAGGATCAATCCCCTACGCCCTGAGACACAATCGGCAAAGGCCATCGGGCCCCCTTTCTGGATCACCCTGATCCTACCCCTTGGAGCCATCTGAGGGGAGCGATCCGCTCCATCTCGGGTCCGATGGAAAACTGCCCCCAGCGACTTCCAAAGAAGTCGCTGGGGGCAGCAAAACAACCAGTTCTAGCCGCAGAACGCACCGGCTCTCACACCGATCTACAGTTGAGACCCTTGTGCAGCCGGTTCCTTCTTCTCCTGCGAAGAATCCGCGGCTTCGGAAACCTGCTCCGAGAAGGTGTACATGCGCAATCCCCCCTCGACGATGGAAGTGCGTGATGCTTGCCATCCGAAGTACTTCCGGAACAGTTCAGATTCAGGAATATTCTCCGGATCAAACAGAAACAGCATATTTTCGTCGGAAGCAAGATCGGGAGCGATCAGTGGAAGAAGTCCCAGCAGCGGACGAAGAAGGTCTGCGGCCTGGCTCAAGTTCTCGCCGACATTGGACATGCTGATACCATTACCCTGAGTCGCCATCACCTTGGCAAAAGCGGCCGCAGTTCTTTTATCGGAACCAAAGGGAGCTCCTCCCTCCCCATCGATGAGGCGCAGCGCCGCCTGGACCTCCTCGGCCGCAGTGGAAAAGATCAACCAGTCTCCTTCGACACACCAGCTGGGCAGCACCGACGGGCCTTCACCGGCAAACTCGGGTGGCACATCTCCAAGAGGATCAAAGCTCCACAGGTCGCGACCCATGAACTCATCCTTCTGCAGAGCGGCTCCCATCATCTCGGGTCGCCCGAGCGAGCCCATCAACTTGTCAATGGCTCCGCGATTCGCAAGTTTCAATCCGAGCACGACGGGGAAACTGGGAGCTCCCCCCCCCATCATCATCGCCATCGGATCGATGGCGGGCTCCCCCGTTTTCCGCGGAGGTGTGAAGAAACAGAGGGTTCCTTCGATGGAGTCGATCAATTCCATCACATCGACGCCAGTGGTCATCTTGGCCATCTGGAGGCCAGCCTCCATCTCCGCGGCAATCTCTTCAGGATCGCTACCATCGAGCATGGCAGCGATGGAGATGCCGATGTCAAAGATGTTTGAAAGGTCATACTTCATCAGGGAGAGGCCTATTGTGCCTTCCGGGACAAATGCTGGAATGGTGATATCGGAGTTGGCTTGCGGAATCAGACCGGTGATTCCCGGACGCCCTTCCAGTCCCATAACGATATCGTTCCCGACCCCACCCTCCTCGATGTAACTAGAACTGGCAATGCCGCTGATGGCTTCGAGACCGAGGGCTGCGATGATCTTGGAGGGCTTCATCTCGGGTTCGCTGGGTGAAGGATCCTGCCCAGGTAAAGGAGGCAGATCCCCATCGACCGACGGCTCGCCAAATTCTGACGCCGAACCACCGATTGCCATGTCCAGCATCGGGGTCAGGTTCCACAAGGCATCCATGTTGACGAATCCGTGAGAGGTTCCTCTCTTCAGATGGGTTTGAGCCAGTTTGTAGATCCGGGTCGAGTTGAATCTCTCTCCGACAGCGGTATCTCCCTCGGCGAGGTACTCTTCGAGCCCATTCTTGCTGGTGCCGATCAGATGGTGATCCTCGAATTGACCGATATAGAGACCGACACCCGGCATCATCTCGATGCCGGAAAACTCGACATCTCCGATGCTGAACTTTCTCCTCGAAGCAGGCGCGCCTCCCGCTTCGATCATCGTCTGTATCTTTGTCAGCATTTCCTGGTGGACCACGCCGAACTCCGCCGGGCCGTGGAAGTCGACGATCATGTCGGGCATCGGCATTCCCATATCCATCCGATAGCCGACTCCCAGCACGAACTCACCGGTCATCTGTTCTCCCAAGTTGGAAAGATGCTCCCAGATCATGGTGAGGTCATCCATCATCTCGGGCTGCTCCTCGAGACCACCGCTGACCAGTTCACCAATCCCCGAGATCAATCTCTCGGCGATCGCCTGGACACTCGGCTCATTGAAGAACCTGGCGTAGTCAGTATCTTGCCCCTGCTCTCGCTCCGCTTGCCAGTCATCGACGGTCCAGACCACCACCGAGTACTTTCCCAGACGATCTCCGTCGGCATCTGCTGGAGAGGATCCTGCGGTCAGCAAGAGGGACGCAAACAACATTCCATAGATGAACTTGGATACCATTTCGGTATCTCCTTCCGCGGAGTTTCCCGCATCGGTTACCGGAGTTTGCGGGTCAATCTCCGGGTTGGTTTTTTCTCGGTGGCGGCAAGTAACGCACACCCGTATTCGGTTGGCTCTCGTCAAAGAGAAACGCTTCCCTACGATCTATGAAAAACTTGACCTGATCGAGAGGAATTGCGAAATTTAGCCCCTCCGACTGGAGGATTTTCATATTCGTGACCCCGATCACCTCTCCCGCTTCATTGAAGAGTGCCCCGCCGGAATTGCCGGGATTGATCGGTGTGGTGGTCTGGATGTAGACCTGCCCCTCGAAGGACCGGTAAGGATCGGAAATGATGCCCTCGCTGACGGTCCTCTCGAATCCCCGAGGTGTGCCGACGGCAAACACCTTCTGGCTACGATCGAAGGATCCGGTCGCGGCGAACTTGACCGGTTTCAACTGCAGATTCTTGGCATTCGGGATGCGCAGTAGAGCCAGATCGAGGAATGGATTGAGAGCGACGATCTCGACATCTTCAATCTGCTCCTTACGAGCACCTCCCTCGGCATCATCGAGATAGAGGGTCAGTTGAAGATCTCGTTCGCCTTCGACCACATGAACATTGGTGATCACCAAACCGTCATCATTGATGATGAATCCGCTACCGAGGCCACCTCCGGCCATCACCCGGACCACTGAACCGCGGGCATGATTTTCCGCTTCCTGCAGTGGCAAGGGGATCCCAGGTCCGACCTGATAGACACTCTGGGAATCGGAAGATTCGACCACTTCACCCGAATCGGTGAGCGCCCGTCTAGAAATCACCGAATTGAGTGGGATCTGGATGATGGTCGGACCGATATCGACAAACACCTTTTCTTCATCTTGTTTGATGACGGTACCTGAGAGGTGATTTCCTCCGACCAGTTCGATCCGTTCGCGCTGGACCTTGGAGACGGGTCCATCCACAGAAGAAGGCGGAGACTGCACCGCAACGAGGGAAGTGAGCAGGACGAGGATCCAGGAAATCATGTGGTTTCTCCTCTAAATGTAATCCCTCAGGGGTTCTACTCATCACCGATAGTGACTACCATTCCGTGATCTGACATATTGATCTGCTGCGAGATGTTCTGCAAGGATCTACATGTCAACCCGGGAGTATTTCTGCACGCCAATCAGGAGGATTATCATGGCCCAAGTTGAACCGATGACCCGATCGTGGCTTCAGATCTGCCTGGCTCTGGCCACCCTCTGGGCACTTCCCTCCACTACTCTGGCTGCTGATGGGAGTTTTGGATTTTCCGATCTCCAGGTCTTCCGCCTCTCCTCCGCTGGAGGGCCATGGCACTCCGCAGATCTCGATGGCGATGGCGACATCGACCTGGTGGTGTGGGACGGCAACAGGGGAGAGTTGATCCAGTTGCTGCGCGATCCACAGGTGACCGGATTTATCCACCGAGAAGGAGGCAACACCCTCGTCGATCCCGATGGCTGGAGTCGAGCCGCGATTCCCGTTCGCGCCTCGGTCGAGGCGATTGGATCCGGCGATGTCGATGGCGATGGTCAGCTGGATCTGATCCTTTGCTGTCCCGATGCCAACCGGGTCGAAATTCGCTGGGGATCTGCAGATCCCAATCGGTTCCGATCCGATTTCCGGGTTCGACTTCGTGAGATTGCACGCGGCGACCGAAGTATCAACATCGAGGAGGGAGAGGAGGGGCAGACGGTGATCCGCATCCTCTCAAAGGAGGGTGTTCATGAGATTCGAAATCTGACTCGCTCAGGCGTACCCGAGATCGAGACGATACCAGGAACCGCAATCAATCCGATCTCCTTACATCGCGCAGACATCGATGGGGATGGAATGACCGACTTGCTGACGGTCAGCAGTGCCGCCGCAGATCGACTGCACCCACTGAGGGTGCGCCCGGGATCTGCCGACGGTTGGAGTTCCGAGATCCTACTGGAAGCGGAAGATTCTCGATTACTGGGGCTCGCCACGACCATCGCTGGAAACCTGCTGATGATGTCGGACAAACATCGCCCGGTTCTGCGGGGTCTTCGCATGGAAAGGGGCAGAGGAAGTCAAATTCTTCCCGCTCCCGAAGTCTTCCCTCTCTCCCCCAAGGGGATCGGAGCCGGCTCTCTGTCAGTCGGAGACATCGACGGCGATGGCGATGCGGATGTAGTGATCTCCGATGCACAGTCATCGGTGCTGAGACCCTTCTGGAACCGGAATGGGCAACTCACGCCAGGCTCATCCTCCGCCACGCTCAAGAAACCGAAATCGCTGCTGATCCATCATCAGGAGGTGATCATCACCAGCCCCGAGGAAGGAGGAGCCGGCAAGTCCATCGTCGACCAGAGCGGTTTTTCCTTCCCGTCACTGCTCGAGGGAGAGCAGATCTCGACACTGATCGCCATCGCCTCTGCCGGAGAACAGTTCCCGCTGGTCAGCCTCCATCGTGGGGATGAAAAGACTCGCACTTACCAGTTGCTCCAGTGGCCACTGGAGAGCGATGTCTCGACCACTTTCGAGTCCGATCGGGAACCGAGTGCCCTGCACCTCTTTCCCGGGCCGAACGGCGCTCAGATCACCGTGGTGGAGATTCCATTTGAAACTCCCAGGTTTTTCCGCCTCCAGTCCGATCGATTTGATTCGATCCAGATCCCTGCGACCGTCGAATCGGGTGGCAACGTTCAGAGAGGTTCCGCTGACCAGTTGCTGATCGCCCGGGAGGGGCGCTGTCGCATCATCTCGATCGATGGACTGAAAGCACAGGTAGAGCATCAGATCGATGCTCCCGGAGGGTCCTCCAAGCTGGTAGCTGCAGTACCGATCCGGCTGGTCGATGATCGTGCCCAACTGGCTCTCATCGACGCCGGTCAAGGATTGATTCATCTGGCTGACGAATCAGCGGTGTATGCTTCGATCGAAGGGCCTTTCCAGAAGGTCAAGCAAGTGACTGCCGCAGATCTAGATGGAGATGGATTCGACGAGATCCTGATGCTGACCGATCGAGCCCTGCTGGTGGTTCGACCCTCCGATCCGGACTGGATCCCCAGCGAAGCCTTCTCTCGCAGGAGTGAGCACGAAAATAGCCGCTCGACTGCAATGGCCAGTGGAGATCTCGATGGTGACGGAGTCGACGATCTGATCGTGGTGGATGGGGTCCGAGCGGAACTGGAAATTCTCGCTGGAGGAGACGATCTCTTCAGCAGCGTGCTCCGTTTCCCGGTCTTCGAAAAGAAGCTATTTCGAGGCGGAGGACGAGGCATCGAGCCGCGCCGCGTGATGATCGAGGATTTCGACGGAGATGGGCTGCAAGATGTAGCCATTCTGGTCCACGACCGCCTGATCATCTATCCACAAGACTCGAACGAGGGAGCCGATTGAGGATGGAAGATTCCACTACCCCCCCGACCTGGATGCTCGAGGGAAACCTCGCCGAGGTTGGCGGGATCACCCGGTCACGACTTCGAATTTGTAATCGAACAGGCACCATCCTCGAACGGGGAGATCTGGACGGTCGACCCGATGTGGTTTGGCCTGAAGGAGTCATCGTCTGTCCAGGGTTCATCGATATTCATGTCCATTGCCGCGACGATCCCGGTGGATCTCAGAGACACAAGGAGGACTACCGAAGCGCCAGTGAAGCGGCGATTCATGGCGGGGTCGTACTGCTGGGAGATATGCCCAACAACCCCGATCCACCCTCCGATGCTGAATCCTATCAACGGAAACGACTTCTCGCCGATGAGAAATCGCTGGTCGATGTGGTGCTCTACGGCCTGCTCTCCAGGGGCGGAACCCCGTTCCGCAATGACATCCCCTGGAAGTGTTACTTCGGCCCCAGCGTGGGAGATATCGACTCGTGGGGAGATTCTTCTGTCGCCGAGGTGCTCGAACCCTTCCGTGGCCAACTGGTGATGTTCCATGCCGAGGATCCTGCCATCCTGCAGCGTCACGCAGATCGCCCAACCCACGAGCAACGAAGACCTCCCGAGGCGGAGGTCGAGGCGATCCGTTCGATCCTGACCGTCTGCAAGGCACTGGAAATCCACCCACACATCGCACATCTTTCCACTGCAGACGGCCTCACACTGATCGAACAGGCTCGAGAAGAAGGTCAGAGCGTCAGTACCGAGGTCGCCCCTCACCACCTCTCTTTCGATGAAGAGAATCGTCACCAATTCGACCGCTCGGACTGGCTTCAGATGAATCCACCCCTGCGCAGTCCACGAGATCGCCATGCACTTCTGGAGGGGCTCATCTCCGGTTCGATCGACTGCATCGCCACCGATCACGCTCCCCACTCCAGAGAAGAAAATGCCCGCGGAGTCTCGGGAGTTCCGCTACTCGACACCTTCGGTGGATTCCTGTGTCAACTGGCCAAAGAGGGAGTCTCCTGGCCAGTGCTCGTCGAGCGAGCGTCAGTGACCCCAGCTCGAATCTTTTCCAATTTCTTTCCGGGAACGATGGGTGATCTCAAACCGGGATCGGTCGCCTCCCTGTCGATCCTCGATGTTCGGCAACCATGGGAGGTGAAGGGAAGCGAGATACGTAGCCGCGCCGGCTGGTCTCCCTACGAGGGTCGCCTGTTACCTGGAAAGGTCATCGAAACCGTACTGCGAGGAGTTCGTTGGGATGCGACCACGATCGAAATCATCGCTCAGGATCGTGGTTCATGCGATTGACCGGGGAATTCATCGAGCGGAAGAGCGACCGAGGAGACCACTTCCGTCAGGGCCTGTAACGAGTACGGCTTCTGGATGAAGGCCTGAAATGGCCCGGAATCCTGAATCAATTCACTCCCATAACCACTGGAGAGAATCAGTGGTAGCTGACTCCACTCCTGGTGGAGTTCACGCCCCACCTCAAGTCCATTCCGACCCGGCATCTCCATGTCGATGATCACCACATGATATCTTCCGTTGGCACGTTTCACCGCTTCGACCCCGAGATCTCCATCATCTACAGAGTCGACCCGATAACCGGAACGCTCTAGCATTCGCACCACGATCTTCCTCACCATCGGATCGTCATCGATCACCAGCGCGCTGCGCCCTTCTCCCGAACTGCTCTGGAGTTCTACAGCAGTGGTTTCATTCTGCTCCACCCACTCACAGGTAGGGAGCAATGCCCTGAAACAAGTGCCCACTCCCAGTTCCGATTCCAGTTCCAACACTCCACCATGGGCACGAACAATACCCAGCACCGCAGCCAGGCCCAGGCCTCGCCCGGTGAACTTGGTCGAATAGAAGGGTTCAAAACAGCGCGATTGAGACTCCTCAGACATCCCCGAACCACGGTCCTCGACCTGAAAAACGACGTACTCCCCGTCCTTCAACTCGGGGGCAACTCCTATCGATGGGTCCAGTTCATCTGCCCTGACCGATTTGAGATAGGTCTTCACTTCCACCGCATGATGGCTCTGAATCGAAGCTTCCGTAGCGTTGATGACCAGATTCATCACCACCTGCTGGATTTGAGTCTCATTACACCGAATGCTGCCTAAATTCGCATCTAGAGTGTAATTCACCACGATGGTTTTCGGTGTCGAAAGTCGAACCAGAGAAGTGATCTCTTCGACCAGTTTGTCGAACTGGACTACCTTCTCGCTCGGCCTTCCCTTCCCGGCATAGGCCAGCATCTGGCTCGTCAAATCAGAGGCCTTCATCGCACCGACCTCGATTTCCTTCACCTGGTCCCGAATCTGGTCCGGCAGGTCTTCCTCATGAAGGATGAGGCTTGCATTCCCTGACACTGCCTGCAAAAGATTATTAAAGTCGTGTGCGATTCCTCCCGCCAGCACTCCCAGACTTTCCAGTTTTTGTGCCTCCTGGAATCGAGCCTCCAGTACTTTTTTCTCTATTTCAGTCTTTGCTTGCCAATGTCTGAGTAGCAAAAACAATGCAAAAGTAGTGGCCAACGTCACCAGCCAGACCACCAGGGTCAGTTGATGATTCCGAAAGTTCCTTAACGAAGATTCTTCCTGTTGAGTGCGAACAGTTCTCTCGATGAGCCTGGTGCTCTCAAGGACTTTCTTGTAGATGGAATCGAACGAGATATCACTCTCAGTTCCTGCAGCACTGATCGAACGAGCGCCGAGACGATCGTTGGCAGATTTCTCGAGATCGTTCAGAGTTGCCCGCAGAAGTGAGGTGCTTTCGAGAATGCTGACACCAAAAACGATCGAGTCCACCACTCCTCCACCCTTCTCGGGAAGTAGAGTTTCAAACTCAAGGGCTGCGTCATGTGCATCTGCAAATCGACTCGTCACTTCTGAAATTTCCTGAGTGTCGTCCCCCGTGATCAGTTCTTCTGTCCACAGGTGGGCTTCCGCTACATTTTCACGAATGCTGGAGAGTTTCGCAGTGATCTCTGCAAAATCGCGCCCCTCGATGAGCCACTGCTGATGGAAGTAAAGCAGCGGGCCCAGTGAAGCGATCGCCAGAAGAACAAAGACGATTCCGAGCCCCTGGAACGATTTGATCATCCTTGTTCCCTCCGGCATGCGCCCCTTGACGATTCTCCTGATAGGTTCTGGCCAATGGCCGACAAGAAAAGGATATCATCCTGCAAGAAAAAACAGCAGGCGGTCTTGAAGACCACCTGCTGCAATCTCCTTGAATTCAAGACAGGCTTGATTCAGGGACAAGCATCGTAGGAAATGCAACTTATCGCATCGGGCGTGGGGTCCAGCCCACAGATCTCCCCCGGAGCCGCCAAGGCCGAGGATCCGAACAGGTATCCGAGCAATGCCACCGGATCGGAGATGTCGATGACCCCATCGTCGTTGCAATCCGTGGTCGAGAGACAGGACGGATCTGGTTGCCCACTGAACAGGAATCCGAGGGCTCTCACCACATCTGCAATATTCACCAGCCCATCTGCATTGGGGTCACCTCTGCGGAAAAAGGTCGATTCACAACTGTCAGGAATACCGTTGCCATCCGAATCGGCAACGGACCCATTCGCAATATCACAGCTGTCGGGTGAGTTGTTTGAATTACAGTCAGGCGTGGACCCGGCATCGATCTCGCAGTCGTCGATGGCACCATTTCCATTACAATCATCTGCAATGCCCAGATCGATCTCGCAGTTGTCGAGCAGCGTATTGCTGTTGCAATCTTCTGCAGTTCCAGCAGCCAGTTGACAAATATCGGGAACATTATCGAAGTCACAGTCCACCAGCACACCATTCTGGATTTCACAGACATCATGGACGCCACTGCTATCACAGTCGTTGGTCGCCAACTGACATGAGTCGAGAACACCGTCCCCGTCGCAATCCTCAGCACCCGCTTCGATGTCGCAGGAATCCTCGACACCGTTGGAGTCGCAATCCGTGTTGGGAGTCTGGCAGGAATCCGGAATCAAATCTCCATCGCAATCGACTTCGATCCCTGCAGCGATGTCGCAAGTGTCTGGTTCACCGTTATTGTTGCAATCAGTGGTGTTTCCAATGGCGCACTCACAAGAATCCACGATGTAGTTGCCATTGAGATCCAGGCTCGCGATGTTGGCCGGAACAATCTTGAAGATCTCTCCTCCAGACCAATCGCAGATGTATACCTCGCCATATGCATCCTGTCCGAATCCAGCAATCCCGGTGATGCTCTGGGAGCCGGGAGGATCCAGTTCGGAGGTCCGTGAGGTGTACTCGGACACGCTCGATCCAGTCCACCGGAAGGACCAGATCTGGTTGGAACACCAGTCTCCGTAGAAGTACAGACCTTGCATGTCGGGCATTGCGCAACCGCTGTAAACATTGCCCCCAGTGATGGAGCAACCACTTCCATGATTATAAACCTGCTTGGGATCGGTCAATGAAGCGGCGTTACAGGTGCAACCCGACAAGCCTGTGCAGGTATTGCCCTCCATGCAGCGCCAGCCGTAATTCTCTCCGCCGACCGAGGCGGCAGACTGGATGTTGATCTCTTCCCAGTTGTATTGTCCAACATCAGCGATGTAGAAATCACCGGTGAGACGATCAAAGGAAAATCTCCACGGATTTCTCATGCCCGTCGCCCAGATCTCATCGAGCGGAGCTCCGGGGCCGGCAAATGGATTGTCGCCCGGAATCGAGTAGGGCGTGCCCCCATCGACATCGATCCGAAGAATCTTGCCCAGGCGCGTGTTGATATTCTGTCCATTCCCCTGCGGGTCATTGGCACTTCCGCCATCACCAAGGCCGATATACAGGTAACCGTCGACTGGGCTGAACTCGATCATCCCGCCGTTGTGGTTCGAGTATGGCTGGTTCTGGGTCAGCACGATCTGGGCACTGGAGGGGTTCGCCACGTTGGGATTGGTCGTAGAGACCGAGTAGCGGGCGACCGTCGTGTTCGATGAGTTGTTGGTGTAGTAGACGTAGAAGTACCCGTTGCTGGCGTAATCGGGGTGGAATGCCAATCCCAGCAATCCTCTCTCATCCGCTCCTGAGGTCCCTCCCCCGACGATCGAATTGATGTCGAGAAAAGGTGTCGAGATCATCTGAGCACTGGTCATGTCGTAGATTCGGATCGTTCCCTGCTGTTGAACGATGAACAGTCGTTCGAAATCGGCAGTGGGAGCGGTCACCAAGACCGGACGGCTGACACCACTGGCCACCCTTCGAGTGGAGAGCGGAGTCCCTCCGGCATCGACTAGAACCGGAAGAAATAGCAGGAACAGCAGCGCAAGCGGGTAAAATTTCATACGAAACATCTCAATAGCCTCTTGGTCTCTCATGCCCGAGCCCGTCTCATCGACGCAGGCAAATAGCAGGATTACTCCTTAAAAGTGTACCCCACTCCGCCCCAGAATACTCCGGCGAATGGGGAAACTACTCGACCTCAATCGACTCTAGAGTGCAGGATTCAGGCCCAATGCGGCCATCACTGCTGTCGAGAGATCTGGACCAACCTGGCATGTATTTGATCGATCACATCATGAGGGGTCGAAGTCCCGGCGGTGATCCCGACATGTTCCACCCCGACAAACCAGCCCGGCTCCAGTTGCTCATCGTTTTCGACATGATAGGCGGGAACCTCTTTTTCCCGACACACATTGAGCAACTTGTGGGTATTTGACGAATTGGTTCCACCCACCACGATCATCACATCGACCTGCTCGGAGAGTTCATCGACAGCATTTTGACGATCCTTGGTCGGCTTGCAGACGGTATCGATGAACTCGATAGCGATGTCGGGAAAGCGCTGACCGATCTGGAGTAGGATCTCCTTCGCCTGACGAATCCGGTAGGTGGTCTGGCAAACCACTCCAATCCGTTCTCGCCCCTCCAGCAGGTGCAGATCATCGAGGTCACCGATGACAGTGAAATCGACCAGATCGCCAACAATCCCCTTCACCTCGACATGCTCTCGCTGGCCGATCACCACCGGGTGCCACCCCTCCTTGACCAGCCTACGCACCGCCTGATGGACCCGCAGCACCAGTGGGCAAGTGGCGTCATACACGATGTGGCCCTGATCACTGAGCTGCTTCTTGAGGCTCGCGGGTGCACCGTGAGCGGTGATCATGACGTTCCTGGTGGTGATCTCGTCATCACTGGAACTGACCATCTTCACCCCAGCATCATGTAATCTCTGAACCGTCTGTGGGTTATGAACCAGTTGGCCGACGATGGTGAGATCGATGGAGATCTCGGGCGAAAGAGCCGCATCTATTGCGTCTCGCACCCCGAAGCAGGTGCCCAGCGCTCGTGCCCGGGTAATCCTCATGTCCAGTATCTCCAATCCAAACCGCCGCCCCTCTATTTTACCCTGATCTGAGTCCACTTTCGAGCCGAAGCGACCACCGAACGGAACCCAATCAGAACCCTGTTTCGGTTGCATCCGGTGGCCGGATAGGGTGCCATCGGGATTCGACATCATCGAGAGTTTGGCGACGATCCTCAGAAGTGAGGGGCGGAAGCCATCCACCCTGGAGAGGGACAGCCTTTGTCCGTGGAACAACCCGTATCTCAAGGCTCCAGTTCCCAAGGCCCCGTATCCCAAGGCCCCAGTTCCCAAGGCCCCAGTTCCCAAGGCCCCAGTTCCCATGGCCCCCGCACCGTCCGCGCCCCACGCGGCACAGAACTCAGTTGCCAATCGTGGCTGATCGAAGCTCCCTTGCGGATGCTGATGAATAACCTCGATCCCGAGGTCGCCGAAGATCCCGATCATCTGGTCGTGTACGGCGGTTCTGGAAAAGCAGCCAGAACATGGGAATGTTTCGACGCCATCGTCTCGACCCTGAGATCGATGCGACCCGACGAGACCTTACTGATCCAGAGTGGTAAGCCGGTTGCGGTGGCGAGAACTCACGCCGATGCACCCAGGGTACTGATCGCCAACTCGAATCTGGTACCACGCTGGGGCACCATCGAAGAATTCCGCCGACTCGAGGCGGAAGGGCTGACGATGTATGGCCAGATGACCGCCGGCTCGTGGATCTACATCGGAACTCAAGGAATCCTCCAGGGCACCTACGAAACCTTCGTCGAGGCGGGGCGCCAGCACTTCGGTGGCGATCTTGCCGGACGCTGGATCCTCACGGCAGGGCTGGGAGGAATGGGCGGGGCGCAGCCGCTCGCCGCCTCGATGGCAGGGGCGGTATCACTGACCATCGAGGTCGACCCCGAACGGATCAAGAAACGACTGGATACCGGTTATCTCGATGAGTCATTCCTCGACCTGGATGCCGCTCTGGAACGAATCGATCAGTTGTG
Source organism: Planctomycetota bacterium (assembly GCA_018694835.1). Lineage (GTDB taxonomy): Bacteria > Planctomycetota > UBA8108 > UBA1146 > UBA1146 > QNYK01. The sequence continues at coordinate 30,485 of JABHOG010000007.1, forward strand.
CTCACAGAAAGAGGCCCGATCGGTGGGCCTGCTCGGCAACGCTGCCGTCCTGCTCCCGGAGATCCTGCGCCGCGGCATCGTGCCTGACATGGTCACCGATCAAACCAGTGCTCATGATGCGCTGTGTGGATATGTCCCTGACCAGAAACCTCTCGACGAGGTCTTGCTACTGCGCGATACCCATCCAGATCAATACCTCGAGCTCTCGATGGATGCGATGTACCGCCATTGTGAAGCGATCGTCGGTTTGCAACGAGCCGGCTCGATCGCTTTCGACTACGGCAACAACCTCAGAGGCCAGGCTCAAGACGCCGGTTTCGAGCACGCATTCGACTACCCCGGCTTTGTCCCTGCTTATGTCCGCCCGCTCTTTTGCCAGGGCAAGGGTCCCTTCCGCTGGGTCGCTCTCAGCGGAGATCCGGCAGACATCCACCGTACCGATGAGGCGATCCTCGAGTTGTTTTCCGAAGACGAGCACCTCTGTCACTGGATCCGCACCGCTCAGGAACGAGTCCAGTTTCAGGGACTTCCGGCGAGGATCTGCTGGCTCGGATACGGCGAAAGAGCCAAGTTCGGCCTGCGGATCAATGAGCTGGTCGCCAACGGCGAAATCTCCGCTCCCATCGTCATCGGGCGAGACCACCTCGATTGTGGTTCCGTCGCCTCGCCAAACCGGGAGACCGAATCGATGCTCGATGGTTCCGATGCCATCGCCGATTGGCCACTTCTGAACCTGATGCTGAATACCGCCAGCGGTGCCACCTGGGTCTCACTCCATCACGGAGGAGGGGTCGGGATCGGCAACTCCATTCATGCCGGTATGGTAGTCGTCGCCGATGGAACAGAGGAGGCTGCAGCGCGCCTCGAACGAGTCCTGACCAACGACCCGGGCTCGGGGATCTGGCGTCATGTCGATGCGGGCTATCAACAGGCTTCCGAATTTGCCGAGGAACATTCCGTGTGGATTCCAATGCAAGGAGGTCGACCCCGATGAAAACCTCCGTCGACTTGCTGATCGAGAATGTCGAAAGACTACTTCCCGGTCATGAAGAAGCCCTCATGGGAGTCTCCGTTGCAGTGGATGCAGGACAGATTCAGGCGATCGGACCGGCGACAAAAATCGCCGGTCTTTTCGATGGTAGCCGAACACTCGATGGCACTGGGAAGTTGTTGACCGCTGGGTTTGTCGACTCACACACCCACCTGGTTTTCGGAGGAGAACGCTCGGGCGAGTTCGTCCAGCGCTGTGCAGGTGCCGACTACGAGAATATTGCCAGCAAAGGTGGCGGGATTCGAGCGTCTGTCCGAATGACTCGCGCCGCTGACCTTCAGCAACTGATCGATTCAGCCAGACCAAGGCTACAGAGAATGATGGAATCCGGCTCCACCACCATCGAAATCAAGAGCGGATACGGACTCGATCTGGAGAGCGAACTGAAGATGCTCCGGGCCATCCGCCAGTTGTCCGAGGAATTTCCAATCGAAATCGTCGCCACCTTCATGGGAGCTCACGAGATCCCCGACGAATGGCGGCAAGATCGGGCCGAATATATCCGTATCATCTGTGAGCAGATGATCCCTCAGGTAGCCCGCGAAGGATTGGCCGAATTCTGCGATGTCTTCTGCGAAAGAGGCGTGTTCGACACTCAGGAGAGCACCCAGATCCTTCAAGCGGGTCTGGATAATGGTCTCAAACCGAAGGTTCACGCCGACGAACTGGCTGCCTCGGGTGGATCCCTGGTCGCCGCCCAGGTCGGTGCCATCAGTGCCGACCACCTGATGGAAGTCACCGCGGAGGGCATCGAGGCGCTGAAAAGCGCTGGAGTCGTCCCCACCCTCCTTCCCGGGACTACTTTCTATCTGCGCAAATCAGGTTACGCTCCGGCTCGGTCCCTGATCGACGCAGGGCTCGAGATTGCGATTGCGACCGACCGGAATCCTGGGTCTTGCACCATCGAAAGCATGCTTTTCATCGCAGGCCTGTCAGTGATGCACATGGGCCTGACCCCGACAGAAGCGATCATCGCCGCCACTCGAGGTGGGGCTCATGCACTGGGTCGTGAGGCGCGGTGTGGAACGATTGAAACGGGAAAAAGAGCCGATCTGGTCCTCTGGGATGTACCCAATGAGGAAGTACTAATTCACGAATTTGCTAACCAAGTTCCTCGCATAGTTTGCGCTGCAGGTCGAATCGTGTTCGATTCGCACATTGCCAGTATTGAAAGATCCGACCTGACGTCGGACCAGGGGGTTTGAACCAGATGTCCAAGTTCACCGATCGACTCACCCAGACCATGAATGAACAATCCTGGGGCGAGTACGAGGAAGCGTGGCTCGACGCCATCGAGAGTGAAGATGTTCGCTTTACCGAATATCTGCTAGCGACCAAACAGGCGATCACCGCAGGCCATGGAGAACGAGCAGGTCAAATGCTCGAACTACTTCTTCAATCGGGTCACACCGACGAACTGTCCCCCGATAAGAAAGTGGAATTCCACGAAGCACTTGCGTGCAGCCTTCCGCGAAACAAGGACGCTCGTGGATTGTTGCTCGAGATTTACAAGTCCCAGTTCGGGCACATCGATGGATTCGACAACTGTGTCGAAACCTCTGGCCTGATGGATGGAACCCGGCCCGCCGAAATCATCCCTCTCTTCAAGAGAATGGTCCATTATCAACCGGGCTCCTATGTCAAACATCGCTCCGGCTGGGGTGTCGGCGTTGTGACGGAACTGGACCCGGGGATCGGCACCGCCACTGTAGACTTCGAGAAAAAGGAGGGGCACTCGGTAAAGTTGGAGGCGCTTCCTCAAATCTGCGATCCTCTCGACGCCGATCACTACCTTGTGATGGGTTGGAAGCGACCGGAAGAACTACGCTCGCTGGCGGACCAAGAGCCAGCGGAGCTGATCAAACTGGTGCTGAGGACCAACAGCAAGCCGATCCCCCTCTCGAGGATCAAGGACGCGCTGAGTGGAGTTGCGGTCCCTTCCTCCTCCTGGAGCAAGTGGTGGGCCCGTGCCAAAACCGCCATCAAGAAGGACTCGCTGATTGGTCAGTCCGGCGGCAAGAACAACGAGTTATATCTTCTCGATGGACCAGAGGCTCTCACCGCCAGCATCGATCGTCGCTTTGCCCATCTGAGTCCCGACGACCGACTCAAGGTACTTCGCGAGTGCCTCGCCGAATTACAAGAAGACGAGCACCACCTGCTCGCTCCCCAGTTCAAGTTGCTGCGTCGCGACATCTTGCGTGGCGACCTGGCACCGGCACAGCAGATTTCCGCTCTGCTCTTACTCACAGATCACGCTCCCGATGGCGACGAGGTGATGGCCATCGGTGCCCTCATCATGAAGGCGGGCCATCCGTCAGACCTGCTCAACTTGCTGGGGCGCGAAGAAGACCAGAAGGAAACCCTTGCAGTGATCCGTGGACTCGATCCCGATCGCTGGGATTCCCTACTCGAAGAATTGTTACTGAAATCGGACGATTCACTTCGCGAACTGATCATCCAGAACTACGAAGATGCCGACCAGTTACACCTGGTCGACCAGGTCGGTTCCAGCGTACTCCGCCGACCGGGGAAATCGCCCCTGCTATTCCTCCATCTGGTGCGCAGATCTGCTTCCGCGGATTTCCGATACTTTCCCTGTCTCGAGGGAGTCTCCTCGCCCGACCTGTTCCGCCAGGCGGCGGCAAGTTTCGATCGACTCTCTCTTGAAAGCGAAGTGAACAAGGACCCTGAAATCACCACTTCGGTGAAGCGCTATCGACAGCAGCTATCGGTCAAGCCTTTTGCTCTGCTCACAAAGGTCCTGGAACGCGGCGCCCTGACTGACGCACGAGAGATCTACATGCAATTGGCGGGTTCCCGCTCCATCAGTGATTCCAACCTGGAGAAGGCCAAGGCGATCATTCTTCGCAAGTTCCCCAAGGTTCTGGCCGGCCAAGCCAGTCGCGGCAGTGCTGTGGCCCAACAATCGGCGATCTACTCGACCCAGTTCGGCATGGACAAAGTTCAGAATCAACTGACTGAAATTCGCAACGAGAAACTACCGGCGATCTTCAAGGCCATCGGAGATGCCGCTGCACTGGGTGACCTGAGCGAAAATGCAGAGTTCACATCGGCGATCGAGGAGCGCGAAAACCTCAACCGCAAGGTCATGGAACTCCAGGGAGATCTCGACCGAGCTCGCCTCATCGACCCCGAGGAGGCCAGCACCGATCAGATCGGGCTCGGTAGTAAGATCAAGTTTCATAACATTTCGACCGACTCGACATTCGAGTACTGCCTGCTAGGACCGTGGGATGGGGGCCCCGATAATGGAGTGCTCTCCTACCTCTCACCACTCGGCAAAGCGATGCTACAGAAGAAAGAGGGCGAAGAGTTCGATGTCGAACTGCCGACCGGTGTCCACAAGGTCAAGGTTCTTGAAATCAGTCGAGGTCAGGTTCCGCAGGAGCAGTAGAAGCGTCGGTGGAACTAGCGTCGGTGGAACTAGCGTCGGTGGAACTAGCGTCGGTGGAACTAACGTCGGTGGAACTAACGTCGGTGGAACTAGCGTCGGTGGAACTAACGTCGGTGGAACTGGCGTCCGTCGAATTGGAAGCCCCCATCAATTGCTCGAGGAATACCGTGGCGAAGGCCCCAGCAGGTAAACTGAAGGAGACCAGCAGACTCTGCTCCTCCTCCTCCCAGGCGACCTGAGGCTCCCCTACCTGGATCCTTAAAGGTCGCCGTGTACCATCGAGTTTCATGCCACGAACATGAGAGAGCCAGGAACCTGGACGCAGTCCCTCTGCGATCAACACCGCACTCTCAATCCGCCCTGCTTCCCCTTCAGGCAACTTCATCTTCTTGCCGAAGATCGGCCCCGTAGGAGAGACCTCCCCGTCCCTGGCGCGCTGCTGGTCTTCGAGCCAACCCGCCTCCTCCATCGAGACATGAAATCGAGACCGTTGTCCCTCCCACTGGCAAATATCTCCGGCCCATGGCAACCAGTACCCATCCTTCGATCTCTCGAGCCGTTCCATCAGAACCCAGTTGAACAGTTCTGCTTGGTAGGCGGAGTAGTACATCCTCCGCAATGCATGAGGGATCCTACGAGCCGCCGCACGAAGATTTCCAGGGTGAGTCTTGAGGGATGTGAGAAGAGCGGCCTCGGTGGTTCTTCCCGGAGGGAGTAGTCGCCTCGCAGCATCGATATCCCCCGCCTCATATGCGCTTCGATAATCCTCTTCGACCCCCTCGCGTGGAGCCAGCAGCAATTCCAGTGCTTCTGAAATCTGTCTTCTCAACAGTGCCGCTCCGACGCGAGCGCCATCGCCGTGCATGCCGAATCGTTGTGGGCCATAAAAATTCGGCAACCCACCGACCGAGATCTCCTCGATCCTTTGCCTGGCACTTTCGAGTACCCCCTTGTCCACCTCACGGATCCGGATCTCGAACTGATTGCCGGCCAGATGTCCGGTTCGAATCTTGTTTTTGTGGCGAGACACCGAGAGCACTCGGATCCAGGGGGCATCGATGGAGACCACATCTCGATCGGTCAGGATCGGCACCGAAAAAGTCTGGGTGGTGATCGCTCGCTTGTCCTTGAAACCGGCAAATCCGATCAGTTCCCGCTTCACACCCAGAGTCCTGGCGATGTGATCGCGAGCCTGAATGGTCGTACGATTACTCTTCTCGATGGTCAGATACAGGTGCTCGCCAGCGCCGCACGGGGTGTAGAGAGGCATCTCCGTGACCTTGAAGTCCTCCCAGCGCTGGCGGATCACTCCGCCGGTCACTGCGATTTCCTGGTTCATCCTGGGCGGCTGATAACCACTCTCTTTGCGGCACTGGAGAACCTCCGCCGGATCGACATCGAGGATTTCCAGATCATCATCTTCGGGGACTTCGGAAAGGGATTCACTCGTCTCGGACTGATTCATCGGTTTCTGATCTCCTGTCCCTAGAGGGACTGCAATGGCCGGGGGGGTCCATCTCCTTCGGAGAAGACCGAAGACTCCACCACCACGGCTGGAATCCCCGAGACGATCGTACCCGGACCCACGTCCGAGGTGATAACGGATCCGGGGAGAACTACTGCTCCTCGACCGACGAAACACCCCGCCAGCACCCTGGATCCCGCCCCCATGAACACCTGATCGCCGATCCTCGACAGGTCATCGAGAGATGTTCCTGCCTCCAGCACACAGGCATCTCCGCAACGAGCGCCAATTCCCAGGCGAACGCCAGGCAGAAGCAGAGAAGCGGTTCCCAGCGAAGCTTCCGATTCGACGCTGCAGCCCTGGTCGATCACGACTCCCGGACCCATCCTCACATCGGCCCCGATTTTGGCCTCGGGAGAGATGATTCCGACCACCTCTGCCGCCAGTTCCTGGCAGCATCGGAGTGCTTCCCACCGTTCTGCTGGGCGCGAGAAGGCGAAGCAGACCGCGGTCGCCCGCTGATCGAGGATGGTCGCCAGTTGGTCGAAGGATCCGACGATTTGGTGGCGCTGGAGGCCACTCTCCTCATCCCATATGACGGGGCTGTCCGATCCACTCCAGGGGATCACACCGATCAAATCCATCGAAGAATGCTGCAGCAAGGCCAGGACCCTGCGCAACTCGATCCCGTAACCCAGGACCAATACCTTTGGCTGAACCATCTGAACTCTTCCTCGCTGCTCGGATGGGCCGATGAACCGCCGCAAGAAGCGGAATCCACCACCCACTGAGTCTCTTCCTGTACAGATGATACAAGTGACATCTCCGGTCGGCACCCGCTTGTTGCCCGGTAATCTCCGATTGTCGGGGTCACTGGCAGAGATTCGAGCAGATGGTGCTTCTTCCCTCCCCTCGGAGGGGTCGAGACGCTAGGATACGCTCTTCTGGAGCCGCTCCAGCGCTCCAAACCTGCGGAACAGGAGCCCCTCATGTCGACTTCCCCGAGCCGCCAACTGGAGACTTTCGCCAATCCTCAGCCGGGACGTGATTACATCATCCAGTTCGACTGTCCCGAGTTCACCTGTTTGTGCCCGCTGACGGGCCAGCCCGATTTCGCCCACTTCGAGTTCGAATACATCCCCGATGTCAGTTGCCTCGAGACCAAATCGTTGAAGTTGTACCTCTGGTCCTACCGCAACGAGGGCGCATTTCACGAGGCGGTGACCAACCAGATCCTCGACGACCTGGTGGCCGCCTGTCAGCCGAGATGGATGAAGGTGACTGGTCGCTTCTTTGTCCGCGGGGGAATCACCCCGACCATCATCGTCGAACACCGCGCCCACGCCACTGAAGAGGCTTGACCCGCGAACATCTGTTCACCATCCTGATCCACGGCTCTGGACCCGAAGATCGGTTCCAGGTTCTCCTGTGGAGGTGATTTGATTCCCCCGACCGCTGATTCGTCCGATCAGAATCGTACCGATCCCACTTCTGCGGGATCCCAATCCGCCCATCCACCGCTCACTGGCAATCGCCTGCAGGTACTGGAATTGCTGCGCCAGAGCGTGCGCCAGAACCGTCCCGCCACGGTGCGAGAGATCGCCCGGCAACTGGGGCTCTCCTCCCCCGCTTCGGTGCATCGACATCTGCGTCGCCTCGAACAGATGGGGCTGATCGAGCGAGACCCAGCAGCCGGGTCTCGCAACTGGCAACCGATCCAGCAGCAACAACACGCCACTTCCTCATCGATCCCGGTGGTGGGACGCATCGCCGCAGGAGAGCCGATCGAAAGTGCTGGTGACGCGACATCGAGGGCGGATGCCACCATCCCGATCGACCCCAAGACCTTTGGATCCGCTGCCACCATCGTCGCACTCCAGATCGAAGGGATGAGCATGAGAGATGCCGGCATCTTGTCGGGAGATCTCGCCATCGTGAGAAGACAGCCGACGGTAGAAAATGGTGAGATCGCCGCGGTCTCCATCGACGGCGAGGGCACTCTCAAGATCTGGCGCGGGCCACATGAGGGTGAAGGAGTCGGTCCACAGAAAACGGTCCGCTCGGTTCGACTTGAGGCTGCGAACTGCGGATTCGAGACGATGGAGATCGATCCTGGCCAGCATCAGGTGGAAGTGTTTGGCAAGTTGGTCGGCATCATCCGTCGCTTCGAACGACACTGAGCGGAGCCACAGAATGGAAATTCGAGAAGAAGAGATTCACGAGGCCCTCGATGAAGTGGTGGCCGCCTTTCGCGGAGGAGCCATCGAGATCCGCTCGCTGGTATGGCGTGGCCGATCTTTTGCCGTCCAGCAGATGCACGCCAGTTGGATCGACCGCTCGATTCAGCCACCGGTCCACGGTTTCACCGTCACTCTGGAAACCGACGACCTGCTGGAACTGGCCTACCAGGAGGGCGACCTGGTCTGGCGTGTCGAGCGCTTATTCCTGCAGTGACCCGCATCTCGCTCCAGTCGCATCTAACGAGTGGCCCCTGCCCCTCGGAAAGATGATTCCGCCTTACCAAAAGAATCGTCCAGGTCGTGAAACTGTCCTCCCCCATCGCGAGCCACCCCTTGCAGGAACTCGCGGTTTTTGCCGTGGATCTGGCCGACCGAGAGCACATGAATGCGCGCCTGTCCCCACCGATTCCAGCGTCGGATGTGCCAGCGAAGCCGATCCCCTTGCTGGACCCGCCCCTCGGTGGGAGCACCCTCGGTGAGTAACATCACCGTATCGGTGCCCGCTTCGAGAACTGCACGGCGCAGCGGCCCGTAAAGGTTTCCTCGCGCCTCCCCGCGCCCCGAGGGAACCTCCTGTGATCCGATCTTTTTCTCCAGTGCCTTGCGGCTGCGCACCAGCGGCTGAACTCTTGGCAGTGCCGGAATACTATGACTACCGAAGTGCACGACCTGGACCATCGCCTCACGAGGTAACTCTCCCAGCACTCGCAGTAATTCGTTCCGCGCAACATCGATGCGCCTGGCACCATCCCCACCAAAACGACCATCCACAGTTCGCGACATCCCACCGGAGACATCGGAAAGGAAGACGATTCGAGTCGAGTCGAGCGGCACACCGTGATATCGAATCACCCGGGTGCCCTGGGTCGGGTCATCGGTATCCTCCGCTCGATCGCCGGCTCCGGTCTGCTCCTCGGCAGCGCCCCCCTCCACCCAGCTCTTACGATGGGCCTTCCACCATGAATCCCACGAACTGAAACTCGAGCCGATGGGAGAACCCTGATCTGGCATCTCGGTGATGAGTTGCAAGGTCGGCCAGAGTCGTGCCAGGGTCGAGCCCTCCAACGTGGAGGCCAAAGGGATCAGCCCGTCGATCAATTCCGCTCGACGACCACGAGGCAAAGCCCGCCCCTCCACTGCCAGGATCTCGAGGCCAGCCCGACGAATCCGTTCGCCCCAGATCCCTTGCCGATCCTTCCAACGATCGGTCACCGCCTCATAGGCCGCGCGACATCCCCGTTCGAGGTCCACCACCACCAGTCCCTGCAGGGCGGCGATGCGCAGTGCTGGCAACTTCTTCTCGGTCAATCGCCGTTCCAGTAGTGCCCTGGCGGCCTCGCCATCGATGACCGCCAACGTGCGCAGCGCTTCTCCCTGGACAAACCATGGAGACCCCCTCTTCGCCTGCTGCGTCACCAACTCGATCATTTTCTTGTCGTGTGCTGAACTCGGTAGTGCTGCCAGTGCACCGAGGGCCATCTCCCGTGCATCGGCGGAGGAAGATCGGCGGACCACCGCCAGTAACTCGCTCTTCAACTCGGCATCGGGCTGCTGGAGGAAGATTTCCGCCAGGATCTCATCGAGCCCCAGCGCTGTTCGATCGTTCGGCTTCGTCTGACCAAAGCCTACTCTCAAGGCTCGGCGCTGCTCGACACTCCACTGCTCGACGATCTGGCCAAAGACCTGATCGCGGACGGTTCCAGAAGGATCGCGCAGCAGTTCCAGCACCTGCTCCACGTCGCCGGGCCCCTGATCCACCCGAAGCCGTGCATCTCGAGCGGCATTTCGTTGTTTCTCGACCGATCGCTGGAGATCGACCCGTTCGGTCGGAGGTTGTGGAATCTGCGCTGCGACTGCGCTGGTCCAGCAGAGCGCCACGATCGTCAGAGCCGTCGACCATCTGGGGCTCCCCCCGAGGCACCCACCGAGGCACCCGCCGATGCCCATCCGGCGGATCCAGCACCAGAGTTGTGGCGAACATCTGCTCGAGAGAGGCTTGGTTACCATCGAGGGCACCCTTTCAATACAGACCCTGCAAATCGACAAGGCTCGACAAGGCTCGACAAGGATCGACAAGGATCGACAAGGATCGACAAGGATCGACAAGGCACTGCAATTCGTCGAGGAACTGCTCTACCGAACCGAATGATAAATGGATCTTGCGGCGGTGCCAGTACTACAGAATCCGTTACCGGACACCTTCAAGAGGAGGGCTCGATGGTCCATGCTGCAGCCATGGGTCGAAAGCGACCCGGAAGGAGCGGTCGATGAGAGTCTGGTCGAATCGTTGCGCAATCGTCCTACTGGTACTGCTGAGCCTCCTGCCATGCGGCTGCACTGCTCTCGACCTGAGCGCCAGAATCGACGATCTGACCGACACGGTGCGCGGTCGCGTCGGTGCCGGGTTGGGACTCTACGGCGAGATCGAAGCCACCTGCTGGTTGCACCCGGCGATCGGCTTCGTCGATGCGAACCTTGCTCCACGTTTCACCATCGGCCACGACCCACGACCGGGACAGCCCGCCGGAGTGCTACGCTCGGCCTCTTTTCCGACGATGCTGTTCGCGTTCCCCTTCGCCAAGGCAGCGCCAGGAACGACCGACGACTCGGCCATCTCCGCTCCGCTCAAGGGCTGGCTCAACGCCTGCATCCTCAGAGGAGATCACCATGTCGAGGGGGAATCGTGCTCACTGCTGCAGTGGCACCGAGAACTTCATCATGACTGGCTGATCCCGGCTCCCTCACTGGCTCAACTGTCGCAGGCTCAGCGCAGCAGCAGGAACACCTGGTTCGCCATTTCGGGTACACTGGGTGTGGTAACCATCGATGGAGGCATCAACCCGCTGGAACTGCTCGATGCCTTGCTCGGCTGGTTCGGAGTCGACCTGATGGAAGATGATCTGCGCCGCCTGGTGCCCTCACCCACCGCCAGAGAAGAGGAATCCTGATGTTCGAAGATGTTCCACTACCTCTCTTCTGCTTGCTGATCGGAGTCCCGGCGCTATGGCTACTGCTGGCGGGCAAGGTGCGCTGGGCCTGGACCGTCGCCGGAGCAATCTTATCTGCTCTCCCGTTACTCTCCCCCGAACCACCGACCATCACCGATCGGATCATCTGGATCGGCTTTGCCGTGTTGCTGGTGATCGGCTTCATCGCACCCCTGCGGCGCTGGTGGATCACCTCGATGGTGATGGGAATCGTCAAGAAAGTTCTCCCCGCCATCAGTGATACGGAGCGAGAGGCACTGGAGGGGGGCACGGTCTGGTGGGACGGTGAAATCTTCTCAGGAGCTCCGGACTGGAAGCACTGGTTTTCCCTCGGGCCGGCACAACTGACCGCAAGAGAACGAGAGTTCATCGATGGCCCGGTCGCAGAGTTGACTCAATTTGTCGATAACTGGAAGGATCGCCAGGACGGTTCCATCTCCGATGAAGCGTTCGACTTCCTCGCCTCGCGCGGATTCTTCGGCATGATCATCCCCGAGAGTTATGGCGGACTCGGATTCTCCGCGGCCGCCATGTCCGCAGTGATCTCTCACGTGGCCACACTGAGCAACGCACTGGCGATCACCGTGATGGTTCCCAACTCCCTGGGGCCAGGCGAGTTGTTACTGCACTACGGAACCGACGCACAAAAAGATCGCCTGTTGCCACTGCTGGCGAACGGTCAGGAAATTCCCTGCTTCGCACTCACCGAACCGGGAGCCGGTTCGGATGCGGCAGGATCGATGACGAGTGATGGCGTGGTGGTCGAGCAAGAAGTCGACGGACAGAAAGTACTCGGAATCCGACTCAACTGGGACAAGCGCTACATCACATTGGCGCCGCGCGCGACGCTGGTCGGAGTCGCTTTCCGCCTCCATGACCCCGATCATCTGCTCGGCCAGGTGGATGACCTGGGGATCACCTGTGCACTCGTCTCTGCAGACCTGGATGGAGTCGAGATCGGCGAACGACACGACCCCCTCGGAGTTCCCTTCCTCAACGGCCCGACCCGCGGTCGTGATGTGTGGGTTCCCATCGATGCGGTGATCGGCGGCGAAGGGGGCTGTGGCAAGGGCTGGCGGATGTTGATGCAATGCCTCTCGGCAGGACGCGGCATCTCGCTGCCCTCCAGTTCTGCGGGCGGTTGCCAGTTATGCCTGCGAGTCGCCGCGACTCACGCCTCGGTGCGAGAGCAGTTTGGTCTACCGATCGGACGCTTCGAAGGAGTCCAGGAACCGCTGGTCCGATGCGCCTCCAGCAGTTACGCCCTCGATGCACTCCGAGGTATCACCACCCTGGCGGTCGACCGTGGCGAAAAGCCCGCAGTCATCAGTGCCATCGCCAAGGCGTTCGCCACCGAACGATTGCGTGAGGTGGTCAATGACTCGATGGACATCGTCGCTGGAAATGCCATCTGCCGCGGTCCCCGAAACGAGCTCGCCAATGCCTACTCGGCAGTTCCGGTCGGAATCACCGTCGAGGGCGCCAATATCCTGACTCGCACCATGATCATCTTTGGCCAGGGCGCAGTTCGCTGCCATCCTTTCGTCACCGCCGAACTGGAAGCGGTGGAAAAGGCAGACCTGGCCGCCTTCGATCGTGCCTTCTGGGGACATGTCGGTTTCGTCGTGTCCAATGGAACCCGCTCACTGTTCCACAGAATCAGCGGCTACCGCCTGACCGGGCGCGACTTCGACGGAATCATCGGTCGCTGCCAGCAGCGGCTGACCGGCTTGTCGGCTCACTTCGCACTCAGTTCCGACATTGCGATGGCCAGTCTCGGCGGATCGCTCAAGCGCAAGGAACACCTGACCGGTCGACTCGCCGATGCCCTCTCCTGGATCGCCGTCGGCTCGGCAGCGCTGAAGAAGTTTCACGACGACGGTCGTCCCGATCGAGATGCTGAGCTGGTCCAGTACCTGATGGAAACCTGTGTTCTACGGACCGAGGAAGCACTGGCGGGGTTCGTCCAGAATCTTCCACACCGTCCAGCGGCGTGGGCTCTTCGTTTGCTGGGAGTACCCGGTCGAGCGATCACGCTCGGTCCCTCCGATCGGCTGGCGGATCGGATCGCATCCGACCTGCTCGATGGATCGGCGCTGATCCGAAGCCTCACCGAGGATGTGATCTCACGGCCCGCCGGCAGCCCTGGCCTGGCGACCCTCGAAGCCGCTCTGGAAAAGATCGTCGCGTCCCGTGGCGACACGGAAGCGTTGAAGGATGCCATCCGGGCCAAGCGTCTAGAAAAGCATCCGGCCTCGACGCTGGTCGAGAGAGGGCGCGCAGCAGGAGTCATCGATGAAGAGGGTGAGCGGCGCCTCCGCGAGGCGGATCTGGCCCGTCGCGAGGCGATTACCGTCGATTCCTTTGCCGCAGGAAGTTGCCCTGCGACCGAGCAATACCCGACCGATTCTACTGCGACTCAGTGATGCCTGAGGGTCACGAAGAGTCCACCGCCTGACCCGGAAACGGCGCTACGGCACGACAGCCAGAATCACTGCATCCAGAATCACTACACTGAAGCGGATTACTCCTTGGCGGCACTCTTCGCGGCACCGTCTCCTCCTCCGGGGAGGACCCTCTGCAGTGCCGGCAATAGCACCAGCGCTCCAATCATGTTTCCGGCAAACATGAAGCAAAGCAACAATCCCATGTCCGCCTGCAATTTCAGGTCGGAGTAGATCCAGGTGGCGACTCCCAGGGCCAGCGTCAACCCGGTCACCAGAACCGCATTGCCGGTGCGCTTCAGAGAGACCAGATAGGCCTTCTCCAGATCCGCTCCAGCGCGCCGTGACCGCATCAACTGGGTGGTGATGTAGATGCCGTAATCGACTCCGATTCCGACCCCCAGTGCGGCCACCGGCAAGGTCGAGACCTTCAAGCCGATGTCGAAGATCACCATCAGGGCGTAGCACAGAATACTCACCAGGATCAACGGCAAGATCACACACAGCGTCGCCCGGATGCTGCGAAATGCCAGCAGTCCCAGGGCGATCACGACCAGGTAGATGGTGACGAGCATCTCCATCTGGGCGGCGGCCACCACCTGATTGGTAGCGGCCATCACACCGACATTTCCAGTCGCCAGGCGAAAATTGACCTTCTCTGAGTTCAGTTCTGCACCGTATTTCTCGACTGCCGCGGTCACTCGATTGATCGTCTCCGCCTTGTGATCCTCGGTGAAGATCAACACCGGTAACACGCTCGCATCCGAGTTCAACAAGCCGGTGGAGGTCTCGATACTGCTCAGTGCTTGCGCCAGGATCTCGCTATTTCTTGGCAGCTCCCGCCACTTGGGCGATCCTTCGCTCCAGGCGGCGGCAAGAATCCTGGCGGCCATCGGCAAGGAGATGGCCGAGCGGACTCCATCGATGTTGGAGATCCTCCAGTGGAACTCGTCGATCCGGTCCATCACGTCATGATCGATACTGGCGTTGGGGACCGTTTCGACGATCACGGTGATCAGGTCGACCCCGATGGAAAATGAGTGTGCGATGTTGCGGGTATCGACGTTGTAGCGCGATTGGGAGTGCAACTCCGGTAAACCTTCGTTGGCATCGCCAATGATGACCTCATCGGCACGGCTCCAGCCCCAGTACACCGCAGCGATGGAGACCAATACCAGTACCACCGCCACCGGTCCTCGAGTGCAAGCAGCCAGTCGTTGCCACAGGGAATCTCGTAACGGCGTCGGTTTTGCCATCCGCTCGGCGAAGGAGTTCTCTACCTTCATCCCGCCCAGCAATAACGGAAGCAGCACGAAGCCGGTGGCAAAGATCAGCACCACCCCCACCGCGGACATCACCGCCAGGTGCTGGATCACACCGATCTCGATGAAGAGCAGGGTCAGAAACCCGACGGAATCACTACAAAGCGCCACGCCGCCAGGAAGGAGTAATTGACGAAAGGCGACCCGTGCGGCGGTCCTTGCATCGGCGCCCTCGACGATGGCTCCGGAGAAAGCACCTGTCATCTGCACCCCGTGGGACATTCCGATGGCAAAGATGAGGAATGGCACCAGGATCGACATCGGATCGAGTCCGTAACCGAGGGTCGTGATGGTTCCAAGGGTCCAGATCACTGCCAGCAAGGAGCAGGCCATCGGGAGCAGTGTCAATCGCCAGGAACCGGAGAAGGAGCGCACCAGGAATGCCGTCACCAGCAAGGCGATGGCAAAGAACCCGACCACCAGAACCGCGCCGCCGGCGATATCTGAAATCGCTTTCGCGAAACCGATGATGTGAATAGCGATGACGTCGTCTTCGTGGGGTAAACGGACCATCTCCTCGAGCAGGTTCCCCACCACGATGGGATCCGGTTTCAGCTTGGTGATGGGATCCTGCTCGACCAGCGTTGCGGTGACCATCGCTGCCGAGAAATCGTTGGCCACCAGTCTGCCCACCTGGCCCGAGTAGAGAACATTCTCCCTGACCTGCTCGGCCATCTCTGCAGTCGGTTGCCATTCCGCAGGCACCACATTACCGCCCTCGAATCCACCCTCGACGATGCGCACGAATCGAACGTTGGGAGTGAAGATGGATTTGACCGAGGTGCGATCGACGCCAGGAACTTCCATCAGAGCGTAGGTCACTTCACGGACCCGCTCCAGCGCAGCAGGATCGAACAGGTCTCCGTCCTTGGCCCGAACCGAGATCAACAATCGATTCGCCCCGCCGAATTGCTCTCGATGCTTGACGAAGGTCTCCATGTAAGGGTGGCTGAGCGGAAGTTGCTTCTCGAATCCCGCGTCGATGGCCAACCGACCGGCCTGTACCGTCAGCAGTACAGATACGACCGCGAGCAGCCACAGCATCCTTCGTCGGTGATCGAAGATCAGTTTTTCAAGCCAAGTTGTCATTGGCCAGCCTTCCCCGAGCCTTGCGACTTCACGGGAGAGGGCCGATCGAAGTTGCGGTATCCCTTATCGCCTAGAAACTGGAGATTCCCATCCGGTAAAAGGATGGCAGTGCTGATGATTCTTCGCTCCTCTGGTGAGACATCGGACCAGTTTCCGTCCGCTGAACGATGAAGGGCGCGCCCCTCATCACCAACCACGATCACTTCATCCGTGCCGACCCTGCAGCCGCCGAAGAGTGCCGCCTCCGATCCGGAATCGATACGCTTCCAGCGACCAGGATGTCCCTCCCACAGGTTGCCACGCAAACCCATCACGATGATGGAATCGGGGCTGTCGATCATCACGTGGAAGAAAGTGCCGTCGTAAGGGCTCTCCAGTACAGTCCACTCGTCTCCTCCATCTCGACTCTCGAAGATGGAACCAAACTCTCCGGTGACGACCAGCCGTTCAGCGGATTTCTGAAGTGAATAGAGGTGCGGGCCATCTTCCGAGATCAGCTCTTGCTTCCAGTGATCCCCGCCATCATCGCTGATCAGCAGCGTGCCGAAAGCGCCCACCGCAACTACACGTGAATCCCCGATGGCCTGAATCGAGAAGAGCCCCAGATCCGCTTCGGGATCGCAGTACACCGATTGCCAGCTGAGACCGGAGTCGCGCGATCGCAACACGGTGGTGTCGTGGCCCACGGCAAAGGCGGTCCCCTGAGAATCGAGGATAATCGCCGTCAGCATGCGCCGAGTCGGAGCTTCGATCTGCTGATACGTTTTGCCACCATCGGCGGAACGGAGAATCAAACCGTGATTCCCCGAAACCAGCACCACATCACCGACGCAGGTCGCTCCGACCAGCAAGGCAGATTCCGCCTTGTCCGCCATATGCGAGCGATCAGCGACGGTGGGATCATCCTCTACCCTCGCTTCAGCCGGGTCGATGCAGAAGGAGAGGAGGAAAGCTCCTACCAGTGCCAGAGACAGCACCAGCGTGCGCCAATCAGTCAGGATCACCACCACCGCTCGATTCATGATGCACCTTCCATGATGAAAAGAAGCCGGGCGGGTGGGGTCTGTTCCCCGCCCGCCCGGCAGCTGATCTGCACCTGGGGGTCAGATGCGACTATCTTCGTCCACGTCGCGAAAGTGCTGCAGGAGAAAAGTCCTTGTCTCGTAGGGTCACATCAAATCGTTCCACCTGACCGGGAGCATTGAATCCAATGGCGAGATAGCGGCCATTCTGCAGATCATAGTGCGCCAGCAGGGAATCGTAGAGGATGGGAATGTCGTAATAGACGATGGGATACGCCTCGGACACTCGCCAGATCTTGCCTGAGTTGTCGTACTGATCGACCACCAGCGGCTGCCATGAATCTTCATCGAAGTGCATGACGCGCTTGGCGTAGAGATGACTGGTGCCCGACTTGACCGTGGCCTCCACCTTCCAGACCCGGTGATGCTCATAGCGAAGCAGATCCGGGTTCAGGTGTCCTGCCCGGATCATCTGATCCGGATCGACCTCGGCATTGTGAGACTTGTAGCAGTTGTAGGGGACGATCATCTCCTGGCGACCGATCAACTTCCAGTCGTAGCGCTCGGGACTGCCATTGAACATGTCGAACTGGTCATTGGTCCGCTGACCATCGCTGGCGGTTCCAGGATTGTCGAAGGCCACCTGTGGCGCACGGCGTACGCGTCGCAGTCCAGCGCTGTAAACCCAGGCCTTACGAGGTTCCTGAGCCTGATCCAGCGACTCGTGGACATGCAACTTGGTGCCCGCCAGTCGCGGTGGGGAAATCACTCCCTGGTAGAACTTGGCCAGAATATTGTCCGAATTCGCCGAACTCATTCCCTCACGGTTGTAACGCCACATCACCTGCTCTTCGATGCGCACCATCACGAAACTCCCATCGGGAGTGGGAGCCACCTGACCGATGGTGCGGGCCATCACTTCGCCGCGGTAGCGCAGCATGTGATTCCACAGCACTTCCAGTCCACTCTTGGGCATCGGGAAGGGAGAGGTACGGCGGCAGTCCTTGACGCCATTGCCGTCGGCGGTCAATGAAGCAGTTTCTGCGTTCTCGAGGGCAGCCTTGTAGATGTCTTCCGGATAACAAGCACTGCGTCGCGAAGGGTACACATTCATGTACCAGCTGTCGGGGTAGCGCTCGAACATCGCGACCTGCCCGGCAGAGAGGAACTTGGAGTATTTCTGGTAGTTCTCACCATCGATCTTGTACAGCGGTTTGTCGCTGGCAAACGGATCGACATAGTGATCCCCAGGCTTCCAGCCGGCAGGAATGGTGTTGTATCCGCCGGTCCAGGGAGGAATCGTTCCCGCCTTAGATCCGCTTCCATTGCCCGCCTGGATGGCGCCCATTGCGGTGAGTTCCTTGCCCAGTTCAGGGCCGTCCGCCGCAGATGGTACCGTTGCAACCAGGCCAATGGCTCCCAGTAGCAACAAGCCGAGGACGATCTTTCGATTCAACATTGAGGTCTCCTCCTAGAATGAGTAACTGGCGGTGAGGGACATGAAATCTCGGTCGTTACGCAGGTTGTATCGACTACCGCCGAACGAGTTGGTGTAACCGAGTTTGACATCCCACAATCCGAGGGCTCCGACCGCTACCGAGGTGCTGAGGCCCTTGCGCCCCTCGATGAAGTTCGCCACGGGTACCGGTGA
This sequence comes from Planctomycetota bacterium, assembly GCA_018694835.1. Lineage (GTDB taxonomy): Bacteria > Planctomycetota > UBA8108 > UBA1146 > UBA1146 > QNYK01. The sequence goes on from JABHOG010000007.1 coordinate 49,174, forward strand.
GGTCCCCTCGACGTCATGAGAAAATGCGACGATTGGCGAGACCGCCAGCGAACCGATGGCGTTGTAATAGGTCAACTTGATCAGCGCCTTGTACCCCATCGAAAGGGCGTCCGGGAACGCAGACAGCGGCTCAGTTCCAGGCTGGATTCCCAGGCCGGTGAAGAGGTCGGTTCCACTGGTGTAGGTTCCTGTCGCCTCGTAGCGGAAGTTCGCCTGGTCTTCCATTTCGTTGACGTAGGTCGCTGCGAATTCACCGACCATTGCAGCCTGGTCGGCACCGAGCAGACCCGCCATCACCTTGGTCAGACTGAACTGAGCCTGGGCGACATCCTTGCGATTGAAACCATGAATCGTCTCACCGTAATCAAATGCACCGATGGTGCTCTGACCGAACACCCCATTGAGGGGGGACAGTGCAGCAAAGAGGATCTCCACATCATCGACCTGCAACGGCTGGTCGATGTGAAGGGAGGCTTCCCCCTGCAGAGCGATCCCGGTATTTCCAAGGTCAGAGTTGAAACTGATCCCGAAGGTATCGATATCTTCAGGGTACTCGAGGAAGTACTCGGCAGAGCCGCCGTAGTCGCCGGCTGCGACCCCTGCTGGAGTTCCGGTGATGGCACTGATGATGGGCAGTCGACTGTGTAGATGAGTGTAGAACAGGCCGACCTCGGTACCGCCCAGTTCCTCGATGAACCAGCGAGCGGAGAGACCGTACTGGCCGAGGTCATCGGGAGTCCTGTCGCCGGTGCGATGTACTCCCACTCCTATCGGTGAGTTGTAAGTGGGATTGGTACCAATCGGTCCTGGAACCGGAGTATCGACGATCTGGTCGTCGACACCGAAGCCCAGCAACACGTGGTTTCCACCCGGACTGGCGATATCAGTGACCGAGAAGTAGGTGCCGAGCGGTTCGAGTCGAGTCGGGCGCCAGCCGAGCTGGTAAAAGCCCTGCAACACGACGGTATCGGAGAGATCGTAGTCGAACTTGGCAGCCGGAATCGGTACCAGTGCTTCCTTGATCTCTGAACCGGCGGCTCGCAGTTTCGACAGATCGACCGGGTTGATGGTGTTGAGACCATTCTGGATGAAGGTACTCTCCCCCCAGTTGATCACCTGGCTTCCCAGGGTCACCGTCAACGGATTGTCGATGTTGCCAAAATCTCCGCGGATCCACGCATCGAGCAGGATCGCATTCTGGCCCGCAAACCGCTCTGCAGTGCCATTCAATGCGGGGCGGCCTTCAGCGAGAACATCGCCTTCACGGACGGCAAAGTCGGTGAAGTAAAATCCTCTCACAAAAACAAAGTAATCGTCGACATCGAAGGAGATCTCGTGCAGCACCTTGAGGTTTTGCGAGAAGATATCCCCTACATCGTAATTGAGGTTTCCGTCATCCCCGTTGAGGGAGTGTCCGGTACCGCCATTGGTGGTTCCGACGATACTGGGATCTCGATCCGAGACTCTCCAGGAAAGCCCAGCGGAGACGGTGGTATCGAAGTGTCCCGTGACCTTTCCATGGATCAGGTCGAACTCGATGGCTCCGGCGATGACTGGTGCCAGGGTAAAGATGGTCACGAAGAGAGCGGCTTGTAACCGTGCTCGTGATCCAAGCGGGGAACGAGATCCTCGCATGCTGGTGTACCTCCTTGCTGAGATGAACGCTTCGATGACTCCCGGGGAGTGGTGCCAGACATCCGGCGGGCCTCCGACGAGATCATCCGGACTCTCGAGAGATGAGTTTGATAGGTGTCGTCATGACAGAGTGGTCATAACCGCAAGAGAAAGGTCCCACCTCTCCCTCATCACACACACACCTCGACTGCTCACTTCTCGCCATTTCCTCCGGAACAAAGCGTCTACGAGCAGGGAAGATACGGGATTGACAGGGCATCAGACAAGCATCATCTGCTCTGGCAATCTCAACTCTTCTGGTTCAAAGTGTCCGGGAAGTGCAAATAGACTGCAAATCTGCCGACAGGGAGCCCAAGATGACCGATGGAAATCACCAAAATCAGCCAACTGCGCAAGATTACTGGCCCTTACAACTTCCCATCGTGGTGGCCTGGGGTGACATGGATGCCCTCGGCCATGTCAATAACACCCGATTCTTGCGCTGGTTCGAGGATGCCCGTTTCGAGGTGTTTCAGCGCATCGGATCGAGAGAACTGGGTCCTCACACCGGCAGCGGGCCGATCCTCGCCCGGGTCGAGTGCATCTTTCGCAGCCCGGTCCAGCATCCCGACACCGTCACCTCGATGATCCGGGCCTCCGACATCGGCACCGATCGGTACACCCTGGAACATCGCCTCGAGTCGCAACAACAGGGCAAGGTGGTCGCTCTGGGCACTTCCCGCATCGTCGAGATCGATTATCGAACAGGCGAAAAGGTCGCCCTCAGTGATGAGGTGCGGGCCCAACTCGCAGAACTGCGCTGATCAACAGTCCGGGAACATCGATCCGGGACCATCCAAGAATAGATCTGGCAGTGGTGCGACCCCCTCGACAGTGGCATAGGAATCGGGATCGACTCCCCGCTCTCGCAGCACATCCTCGTCGATGAAGAAGTTACCGGTGACCTCTGCTGGATCTCGCTCGACGATGGCGTGCAGGGCATCGGCGACGATTTCGGGCCTGCGCGTCGCTCTGCGATCCATTCCCGGAATCAACCGTAGTGCTTCGGTGTCGATGACGGTACGGGGCCAAAGACCGTTGACCGCGATACCGAGCGGTTTCAGTTCTTCACTCATCCCGAGCACGCACAGACTCATCCCATACTTGGAGATGGTGTAGGCGGTATGCCGCGCAAACCAGACCGGTCGCAGCGAGAGCGGCGGCGAGAGATTCACCACGTGTGCTCCATCGCCATGACTCATCGCTTCGATGGCGGCCCGGGTGAAGGTGTAGGTTCCTCTCACATTGACATCGAACATCAGATCGACTCGCTTCATCGGAGTCTGGCTCACCGGAGTCAGGGAGATGGCGCTGGCATTGTTGACCAGGATGTCGATTCTGCCGAAGCGATCCACCGCCGCGGCGACCGCTGCCTCGACCAGTTCATCGTCGCGAATATCCATCTTGACGGCGAGCGCTTCACCGCCAGCATCCTCGACCATCTTCGCCGTCTCGTGAATCGTTCCAGGCAGTTGTGGATGAGGCTGGTCCGTCTTCGCCGCGATCACCACCTTGGCCCCGTCTCGCGCGGCACGCAGGGCGATCGCACGGCCGATTCCACGACTTCCTCCCGAGATCATCATCACCTTGCCCGCCAGCGGCGTGGCTGGAGAAGATTGAGGATTCAAGACGCACCTCCTGTCGCTGATCTGTAATTGGGCGGTCGCTTCTCGATGAAAGCCTGTACCCCCTCGGAAAACTCGGTTCCTGCGGCACATTCTCCGAAGGAGAGTGCCTCCGCTTCCAGTACTTGCTCCAGCGTACCGCTGTCGTCACGAAGAAGCTTGCGCGTACGACCGAGAGCCTCTGTCGGTCCATTGGCCAGTTGCGTGCAAACTCGCATCGTTTCTTCCTCCAGTTGGTCCCGATCGACCGCACGAGCGAAGAGTCCCCAGGAACAGGCGGTGTCTCCATCGATGCGCTCGTTGAGCAGTGCCAGTTGCATCGCTCGCTGACGACCGATCAAGCGCTGCAGTTGATAGGTCGATCCTCCGTCGGGACTGGTGCCGATGCCGGTGTAGGCGAGGGTGATCTTGCTGTCGCTGGCGCAGATCACCAGGTCGCACGCCAGCGCCAGACTCAAGCCGAATCCAGCACACGCACCGTGTACCTGAGCCACCACCGGAATCGCCAGCCGATCGATGGCGAGGATGGTGCGATGTACCGAGCGAATCTCCTCGGCGACCACCTCACGCCGCTGATCCGGATCGGTACAACTGGCAAACATGCCGGCAAACCATCGTAGATCGCCGCCAGCCATGAAGCCGCGCCCCGCTCCCGTCAGTCGAAGCACCCGGATCGCCCGATTCTCAGCGGCCTCGGTGAGCACTGCCTCCAGTTCCTCGACCATCGTCCCGTCGAGGGAGTTCAAATGACCGGGCCGTTGCAGTGTCAGGGTGGCCAGGCCGCTGGCGTCTGGGCCTTCCCACTGGAGCGTTTCCATCTATTTCTTCCTCTCACCGGTGCACTTCATCCGACTTCAAAGCTCCTCATCGGACCTCATCCGCCTCATGGGGGCGCATGGTGCTGTCCAGGATCCCACAGCACAAGACAAGGGTAGATGGCGAACAGATGTTCGCTATCCTGTCCCACCCCGCTTGTCGCCCAGAAAGAAAAGAGCAAGAAAAGAAAGGACGCCCGTGTCGACCCCGTTCTCTCCCTCCATCTCTCCCTCCATCTCTCCCTCGATGACTCCTCGCCCGCTGATCCTCCACCTCGACATCGATGCCTTCTTCGCCTCGGTCGAACAGTTGCGGAATCCGCGACTCGCCGGACAGCCGGTGGCCGTCGGCAGTGGAGTCATCGCTTCCTGTTCGTACGAAGCGAGGGAGCACGGGTTGAAGGCGGGGATGCCACTCGGCCAGGCGCTCCGAAAATGTCCACCACTGGTGATCGTACGTGGTCACGAATCGATCTACCGCTGTTACGCCACTCGAATGTTCGAGATCTGCCACAACTGGTCGCCACTGGTGGAAGAGCACCTCGACGAAGCGTACTGCGATCTGACTGGAACCGAACGAATCTATCCGGACCCCGCCAAAGAAATCGCCCGGCTACGCGCCCAGATTCATTCCACGACCGGACTGACCGTCACGGCGGGACTCGGTCGTAACCGGATGTTCGCTCGACTCATCGGCAAGTTTCATAAACCGGACGGGCTCGGCTATCTGGAGCCGGAACAAGAGGAAGCCTTGCTCCTACGATTACCGGTGGAGAACTTACCCGGGGTGGGTCCTCGTACCGTAGAGATCCTCGCGAATCTCGGCATCGAGAAGGTTGAACAATTGCGCGAGCTCTCGCGCTCGGCTCTCGCCGGACTCCTCGGGCGAAACGGTGAGGCCCTGTACGAGCGCTGCCGAGGCGAAGATCATCGGCCCCTCGGTGGTCGCGAGATTCCACGATCGATCCAGCGTGGGACCTCCTTCGACGAGGACGTCTCCTGCCCTCGCACTCTCGATGCGATGATCGAATATCTGGCAGAACGAGCCGCCAGGAACCTGCGTCAGAGAGGCCTGGAAGCGGGAGGGATTTCGCTCCAGATTGCTCATAGTGATCACCGCCGCGATCGTCGCCGCATCGTGCTGTCCCCTCCCACCGCCCTCGACCCTTCCATCATCCGGACCGCTCTGGCACTGCGCCGCTCGATGGAGGGGCGTCGCACCGCCATCCGCTTCGTCGGGATCCAGCTCGACCGCATCCGCCTCGCCGCCACATTTCAGCAGGGAGACCTGTTCGCCACCGATCTCGACACCCCACAGACAGATCCACAGACAAATCAGCGCTGGAAACGGATCCTCGAGCAAGTCGATCAAATCCGCATGCGCCACGGCCATGGAGCCTTACTTCGAGGCAGCGCCCTGGCGCTACAGTGCGGCGACAACAGTGACGCCGAGAAAAGGGGCCGTGTCGGTCTCGAACGAGATCGACACGGACTCATCCTGCGCACCTCGTGCCTGACCCGCTGACAACGGTTACCATGCGGCACTCGACACTCGACACTCGAACCATCTTCGCTGGAACCCACTGCGCTGCGACCATCGGGCTCCAGCAGCATCGGACTCCAGCAGTAGGAGTACCCGTCACCGGAGGAACTCGATGACCTACTATGCTGCGTGCTGCCAGACCGATCAGCCAAACCCGCGCGATCGGGAACAGATGGCCGACAACACGACTCGTATCATCGAGCAACTGGAACAGGCCGTGATCGGCTACCGCCCCTTTCATGATGTGAAACTGGTGGTCTTTCCCGAGTTCGCTCATGCGGCACCGATCTACGAGAGTGCCGAGGAGTTGAGCGAGAAGTTAGCGGTCGAGTTCCCCAATCGCCACACCGATCGTCTCGCCGACGCTGCCCGCAAGCATGGCGTGTGGATCCAGAGCGGTTCCTTCCTCGAGGTCGATCCGCGCTGGACCGATGCCCTCTTCAACTCCACCGTACTGATCTCGCCCGAGGGTGAAATCGTCAGTCGCTATCGAAAGGTCAATCCGTGGATCCCGTGGGAGGTTCACACCAGCCCCCACGACATCGAGGGATACGATGAGGATCTCTTTCCCGTCACCGAGACGGAGATCGGAAAACTCGGTGTCGCCACCTGCTACGACTGGCTCTTTCCAGAGACCTGCAGAGAACTGACCCTCGGCGGTGCCGAGGTACTGATTCGCATCAGCGCCTACATGGATCCGTGGGGAGCTTCCGAGCCGATGGACTGGTGGACGGTGATCAATCGTTGCCGTGCCATCGAAAACCTGGCAGCGGTGGTCGCCTGTAACCAGGGAGCCTCAGCGAGTCATTACCCACCTTTCTCCTGGCCCGGTGCCAGCATGATCATCGATCCAGACGGTCGAATCCTGGCCCAGGCTCCCACCGGACCGGGACAGGCGACGGTGGTCGCTCCCGTTTCCCTCGACAACATCCGGCAACAGCGGCGGAGACGCTCCGGCCATGCGATGCCTGCACATCTGAGGTCCTCGGCCTACCCGCTCCAGCGGCAGGAAATCTTCCCACCGCAGATCTTCCCACCGCAGATCTTCCCCCCGCAATCTTCCCATCGATCTCCCTCGATCGAATCTCTCGAGCAAAGTATCGAGGAGGCGAAGAAGCGGATCGGCTGGTAGAAATGCTGGAAAGTGCTCCTCGCTCTGGCATCCTGCCCCTTCATTCTCCAGTCCCCCTCACACTATGAGGTTGTGATGACCGACCCTGACACCACACCCGCCGCCGGCGGTGAATCACCCAGGCATGATCTTTCTCGACTGAAGATCGATCGAACCCCCCGTACCCCAAGTTCTCGCTGGCCGATCCTGCTGCCGTTGATGCTGATCGTCGGTTACATCGCCTGGAAAGAGATCCCTTCCCGCGTCCCATCACAGGACCCGGAGGTGATCACCAGTCGAGTGCAACGACGAGGTGGAGCCAGCGACCGCACGGGAGTCGCATCGAATGGTTACATCGTGCCGCGAAGGCGAGCATCCCTCTCCACCGATATTCCCGGCAGACTCATCGAGATGAATGTCGAGGAGGGTACCCGGGTCCAGCGAGGAGATGTTGTGGCGCGCCTCGACAGTCGAGAGTTGCAGGCTTCGCTGGCCCGGCTCGAGGCAGAGCGCGACGGCGGCCTGGCCGAGGAGGAGCGGGCTCGCCTCGCTCTCGAGCGGCAGCAGTCTCTCTCCAGTACCGATGATCTGTCGCGCTCTGAACTCGATACGGCCCGGGCCACCGCACGAGCCGCCAGTGCGAGGGTCGCTTCACTGGAGGCTTCCATCTCCGAGATCGAGACCCGCATCGACAAGTCGACCGTCTATGCACCCTTCTCCGGGGTGGTGGTCGAAAAGAACGCCGAGGTGGGTGAGGTGGTTTCCTCCATCGGCGGAGGGGCCAACGCACGTGGCTCGGTCGCCACGCTGGTCGATTTCGACACTCTCGAGGTACAGATCGAACTGGCCCAGACCACCCTCGATGCCGCTCGTATCGGTGCGCCGGTTCTGATCTACCTCGACGCCTATCCTCAACAGGGATACCGCGGTCGAATTCGTCAGGTCTGGCCCACTGCGAACCGCTCGAAGGCGACGGTCGAACTGCGGGCAGAGTTCATCGATCGGGATGAAAAACTGATCCCAGAACTGGGAGTTCGAGTCGTCTTCGTTCCAGAATCGGAAGCGAACCCGACCCCACCACAGGTACTGCTCCCGAAGAAAGCGCTGCTCCAGTCGGAGTCACCTACTGTCATGGTCGTTCGCAATGGAATCATCGAAGTCCGGACCATCACATTGAGGGATGATCTCGGAGATGACCTCATCGAGGTGGGATCTGGCCTCATCGGAGGCGAAACGGTGGTGATCGATCCCGATCCCACACTGAAATCTGGCGACCGCGTTCAGGTGAGGAGACCCTAGATGCCCGACAAATTCATCACCCTGAACAATGTCAGCAAGAGTTACACCCGTGGAGGAGAAACCCTCAAGGTTCTCGATCAACTCCAGCTGTCGATCGCTCGTGGCGATTTCGTGGCCCTGATGGGACCCAGCGGTTCGGGCAAGACCACCATCTTGAACCTGGTCGGAGGCCTCGATTCCTGCGACTCCGGATCGGTCCATGTCGCCGACTCGGAGGTCAGTGCGATGTCTCGCAGTGAACTCCCAGCCTGGCGATCTCGCCATGTCGGTTTCGTCTTCCAGTCCTTCAACTTGCTGCCGGTCCTGACCGCCCTCGAAAATGTCATGCTACCGCTACAACTGACCCCACTGTCCGCCGCCGAGCGGAAGAAACAGGCCGCATTTGCCCTCGACATCGTCGGCCTCTCGGATCGAGCATCGCATCGCCCCACTCAACTCTCCGGTGGGCAGGAGCAAAGGGTCGCCATCGCCAGGGCGATCGCCACCGACCCCGCCGTGATCATCGCCGATGAACCGACAGGAGATCTCGATCGCAGTAGTGCGGATGAAGTGCTGCAGATTCTCAGCCGTCTCAACAGTGAACTGGACAAGACCATCCTGATGGTGACCCACGACCTGGTAGCGGCGAAGAAGGCCAAGAGATTGCTCGAACTGGACAAGGGGCTGCTGGTGGAAGACCAGCAGCAGGAGGCCTGAGTGCAATTCCCCTTCCGACTGGCGATGCGCCACCTGATGGCGAGAAAGGCGCGAAATGGCCTGACCGTCCTGGCCATCTCCATCGCCGTGTTCTTGCTTTGCTTCCTCATCGCCGTGGTGCAAGGGATGGAGGAGGGTATTCGGAGCGCGTCATCCCATCGCCTGGTGACCCAGTCTGCAGTCAGTCTATTTGTCGATCTTCCGACCTCATACCAGCAAAAGATCGACACCATCGATGGCGTGCACCTGACCACGAAGTTTCGCTGGTTTGGCGCCTACTACCAGGAACGGAAGAACTTCTTCGCCCAGTTCGCGGTAGATCATCCACGATTCCTCGACATGTACACCAAGGACATCGAGATCATCGAAGCCGTGGGAGGAACGACCGGTCCGGCGGCAAGGGCTGCGGTACAGAAGGCGTTCTCCAGCGATCGCCGGGCGGCGATCATCGGGGTTGGCCTGCGAGATGGTGAACGATTCGGATTCCAGCTGGGAGACACGGTTCCATTGATTCCTTCCATCTACCCCCGTGCAGATGGAAACGCCTGGGAGTTCGTCATCGTCGGCATCTATCGGCCGCTCAAAGCTCGAATCCCCGACACCACGATGTACATCCGTGCGGACTACATCAACGAGGCTTTTGATAGCGGCGAGGCCCTCGGAAGTCGCGGAGCCGGAGTCTACTACGTCAACACTGAAGAGAGTGTCCCCATCGACCAGGTCGCCAAGGATATCGACGCGCTCTTTGCCAATGGTCCCCAGCGAACCCAGACCATCACCGAGGCTGCCTTTGCTTCTTTCTTTGTCTCCGCCATCGGCAACTTGCCGCTCTTTCTCGGCACCATCGGGGGAGCCGTTCTCTTCTCCATCTTCTTCTCGGTGGTCAACACCATGATGATCAGTGGAAGACAACGTCTCCAGGAATCTGGAATCTTGCAGGCTCTCGGATTCCGTCCCATCGTCAGCACCATGTTGCTGATCTGGGAAGGGTTGCTCATCTCCCTGCTCGGAGGAGGCATCGGCATCCTGCTGGCGTTGGCCACCGAAGGGAGTCTGATCCGGATCTTCGCCCAGAACATCCAGAACTATCAGATCTCGGTACCGCTGATGTTGCTGGCGCTGGGCATCTCTGCGCTGCTGGGCATCGTTGCTGGATTAGCGGCGGGAATTCCGTTCCTCAGGTCGAGTCCGACCGATGCGTTGAGGAGTAGCGGATAAGATGGCTTTACCCACCGGATACACGACCAGGAACCTGATGAGACGCCGTTCCCAGGTGCTCTTCACCGCCCTCGGCATCGCCTTCACCACTGCAGTGCTGTGCGGGATTCTGTCACTTCGAAATGGCTTCGAGCAGTTGTTCAGACCTCTCGGAGCGGAAGAAGTGGCGGTCTACCTGAGGATCGGGGCCACCTCCGAGGGAGACTCTGGCATCCCGCGAGAGTCCGCCCGCATCATCATCAAGGAACGCCCCGAGATCTTGCGAGATGATCAGGGGAATCCACTGGCAGCCGCCGAGTGTTTCCTCGCCTTGTACATGGAGAAGATGAATGGTGGCCTGGTCAATGCTCCCCTGCGAGGCATCGAAGAAGCATCGCTGAAGCTCCACCCGACACCACCTCGATTACTCGAAGGACGATGGCCCGACTGGGGCAGCGACGAGGTCGTGGTCGGTAGACCACTGGTCTCGCGATTGAAGAACTGCTCGCTCGGAGACACCCTGACCCTCAACACCACGCCCTTCGCTGTCGTTGGTGTCTACGAGTTCGACAACTCCCAGGGGAGCGAGATCTGGGGACCGGTCGAACGGATGCTCGAAGCTCTCGATCGCCCGGTCTACAACCGGGTCATCGCACGAGTCCACCCCGACCTCGATTTCGCAATGGCGACCGAGCAATTGGAGGAGGATCCCCGCCTCAGTTTCTCCATCACACGCCAGAGTGAATACCTCGCCGCCCAGACCACCGGACTCAGCACCTCACTACTGTTGCTGTCGATCTTTCTCACCATCATCATGGGGTCCGCTGCGGTGATCGGAACGATGAATACGATGCTGGCCACCGTCGCCTCCCGTACTCACGAGATCGGAATCTTGCTGGCCATCGGCTACAGTCGGATCGAGGTGTTCCTCGCATTCTTGCTAGAATCTGCCCAGGTGGGTCTGATCGGCGGCATGATCGGCCTGCTGATGGTCGCACCCTTTCACGGCATCGAGACGGGCGCGGCCAATTTCAACACCTTCACCGACATCAGTTTTTCATTCCAGTTGTCCCCGACCATCGCCCTCACCTCGGTGCTACTCTCTTTCCTGCTCGGACTGATCGGTGGAGCGATTCCTGCGTGGATCGCCGCCAATCGCTCGGTCGTCGATGCCATCCGTCGCTAACCCTCTCCTTTTTCGGTTCCATTGCAGCCATCGACGCATCTTCTACAATGGTCCGCGTACCCAGGATCCGTTGAACGCGACTCATTACCCACCGGGGGCTGCTTGACCGCCAACCATGCTGACGATCGATCTTCATCGCCAGACCCACTGATCTCAGTGGTGATTCCTGCGTACAACGAAGAGGAAGCACTGGGCCCACTGCTCGAGGAAGTCTTCGCCAGTCTCAGTGAACTGAGTGGAAGCCAGGAATTGAGTGGCGGGCAAGAGGTGATCGTCGTCAACGATGGTTCGACCGATGGCACCGAAGCGTTGCTGCGAAGGTACAAGGAAACTCAACCCACCTTGCGGATCCTCAATCTGATCCCCAACAGTGGACAGAGCGCCGCCTTCGAGGCTGGATTCAGAGCTGCGCGTGGCGAACTGATCATCACCATGGATGCCGACGGTCAAAATGATCCTGCCGACATGGGGTTGCTGATCGAAGCGAGCCCGGGTCTGGATGCAGTTCTGGGAGTGCGCGCAGATCGGCAGGACCCGTGGATCCGCAAGTTTGCCCAGCGCATCGCCAACTCGGTACGCAACACCTTGCTCGGCACTCGATTCCAGGATGTAGGTTGTTCACTGAAACTGTTCCGCCGCGAGATCATCCAGGACCTCACCCTCTATAACGGACTCCATCGCTTCTTCCCCTATCTCGTCGAGATGCGAGGAGGTCGAACGGTGGAGGTCAATGTCAGTCATCGAGCGCGTCAGTTGGGTACCAGCAAGTACTCTCCCCTCGGCCGTGGCATTCCGGCATTCCTCGACCTGATGATGGTGCGACGGATGAAGAAGCGAGCGCTGCGCTACCATGTAGACGAGGTGCAATGATGGAACTATCGGATCTCGCCCTGACGATATCACTGCTGGGGTCGATGGTGGCAGATGGATGGTGCGGGATCCTCGACCTGCTGGCACTCCACGATCCTCAGTCCGGCCGCGATTTCTTCGAGGAGTTCTGGCACAAGCTGAGCACTGATCGCTGGGTACTGGTCGGATACGGCGGGCAGGCGATCTTCTTCATGCGCTGGATCGTCCAGTGGTGGATCAGCGAAAAGGCCGGAAAGTCGGAGATCCCCGTCGCCTTCTGGTGGATCAGTATCACCGGCGGCTGCATCACCTTTGCCTATGCCATCGCCAGGATCGAACCGGTGCTCTTGCTGGGTCAATCACTGGCTCTGGTGATGTATTCGAGAAACCTGGCCCTCGTCTACCGGGAGAAATCGAAGTAGTCAGTTCTACGGATGCTGTCGCGGCCGAATACTCGAGCGGACGTCAGAAGTTCCAACCGGTCGGTTGCATCAGGATCGCCACCCCCACGATGGCCAGAACCATCCCCAGAAATGCTGTCATCGAGATCTTTTTCCGCAGGAAGATCCCGACCAATAGCACCATGAAGATGGGTGTTGTCGACATCTGGGTGGTGGCGATGGCGAGGGAGTAATACTCGGCAGAAATGTGACTGAGCCAGATGCCGATGTAGGTTCCCAACACACTGGCGACGAAGATGCGCCCAGGAACTCCTCTCTGCATCAGTTTATTCTTCCAGCCGGGTAACGCACCACTGACTACTGCCACCAATAATCCTCCAACTACCGCGACTCCGATCCGAACCGCGGAGACCTCGAGGGCGGGAAACGACGACTTCATCACCACCTTCGACAGCGCGATCCCCAGCGACTGGCACGAGGCGGCAAAGATGCCCAGCAAGATTCCATCGCGAAGCGTTCCCTGGTGATGGCCCGATCGATCGCTCGCCAGATTGCGATCACGGATCACCATACTGATCCCTGCCAGTGTCACACCCATCGCCAGCAGGTGGACCGTCTCCAGCGATTCCGCCAGCCAGAACCAACCCAGCAGAGCAGAGATGGGAGGAGTCAGGGTGGTCAGCACCAGCGCCTTGCGCGGTCCGAGGATCTGGATGCTGCGGAAATAGGCGGAATCTCCGATGAGGATCCCCACCAATCCGCTCAGAATCAGCCACAGGTAATCGCTCCAGGGAGCCAGCGCCCAGACCTCCAGGCCGGCTCCGAAGAAGGGCACGCTGACCAGTAACAGAACTCCTGCGATGACATTTTTCCCCAGGTTCAGCGCTGCTGCCGGGGCATCAAGACGGCTGTAGATGAAACTTCCGCTGGCCCAGCAGGCCGCCGCAGTCAATCCCGCGATTTCTTCGAATTGCATCCGTTGGCCCCCCGTCTCCCCTGCCAAGGCTACCTGTCGCCGACAGGGGGAGCGAGCCGCTTTGGTACTTTGCTTAGAATTGAGCTAGACCTCCCACGACACACTCACGGTAGTCGCTTCCAACGGTGGACACCCGCACCTGTGCGTGCCATCTTCTGGCGGTGGAATCGTCAGTTGGTCGGGGTATCGGGGGAAATCGGTTGCGTTCTTTCTGGCTATTTCTGGCGTTGTTCGGTTTCTGGCTGCTCCTCTCCGGACAGTTCGAATCCCCATTCCTGATCGGCTCCGGCATGGTGGCCAGTGCCGTGACGGTGCTGATCTGCCAACGACTCGATCTGATCAGCCCCCAATTCCAGCCACTGAGCTCGTTTCTGCGCTTCCTCCTCTACCTGCCATGGCTACTGCTGCAGATCGTGCGGGCCAGTTTCGATGTGATCATCCTGGCATGGTCTCCTCGCCCCAACATCTCCCCCAGGCTGGTCGAGGTCAGAACTCACCTCACTCATCCCCTCGCCCTGACACTGCTGGCCAACTCCATCACCCTGACTCCGGGAACGGTGACGGTCGACATCGACGACAAATCACTGCTGGTCCACGCCCTCGGCGAGAAGTCTGCCCGGGGCGTGCTCGACGGCTCGATGGAGAAGAGGATCAGCCCGATGATTCCACAGCGATGGGACGGCGACGATGAGAGAGAAGAGGAGGTCTCCCGGTGAATGCGGAACTTCTGGCAGCACTGCTAGTACTCGGAGGAGCACTCCTCGCCGGCATCCGATCGGTGCTCGGGCCGACCTTCTACGACCGGGTACTGGCGGTTAACGTATTCGGAACCAAGGCCGTGATGTTGCTGGCCATCATCGGATTCATCGGAGACCGCAGCGGGTTCCTCGACATCGCCATCCTTTACGGATTGATCAATTTCATCGCCACCGTAGCCCTGCTGCGATTCGTTGAATCAGGGAGGTACAGTTCCTGATGGAGATGATCAGTGATGGGCTGCTCCTACTCGGTGGATTCGTCGCCTTCAGCGGTGCACTCGGTGTGCTACGAATGCCAGACTTCTACTCGCGGCTCCATCCTGCAGGGACAGCGGACACGCTGGCTCAACTGCTCGTGATTGGTGGCCTGGTACTACGACATCTCGATAGCACCGGGGATAGCCTGCTGGTGGTGGGAAAACTGATCGCCATCTCGGTGCTGCTGATGGTGACCACCCCCACCGCAACACACGCCATCTCGCGGGCCGCTCACCTGAGCGGGCTGGCTCCTTGGACCCGAAGATCTACCGATCTCGAAGAACAAGAGGAGAGCCCCTGATGGACCCGGTGCTGCTCCTCGATGTTCTGTTATTGATCCTGGCGGTGCTCGCTGCGGTCGCCGCCATGCTGCAGCGCGATCTGCTCGGATCGGTGATGCTGATGGGGATATACAGCCTGTTGATGGCGGTGATCTGGGCCAACCTCTTCGCCATGGATGTTTCCTTTACCGAGGCCAGCGTCGGAGCGGGCGCAGCGACGGTGCTGCTGCTGATGGCACTGACCCGGATCGGCACCCGAGAGCGTTCCGGTGGAGATCATTCACTGCCGGCACTGGTACTGGTGGTGCTCACCGGGGTGGTATTGCTGTACGGCACCTCGGAGTTACCCCGCTTCGGCGACCCACAGGCACCCGCCCAGCTTCACATCGCTCCACACTACCTCGCCCAGGACATCGGAAAGGTGTCCGACAGCGCAACGCCGCCGAACTCGCCTCACGGGGAAGGCGACTTTGGCCACCACGTTCCCAACACCGTCACCGCAGTACTCGCCTCCTACCGTGGCTACGACACGATGTTCGAGACCGCGGTGATCTTTTCGGCGGGGATGTGTCTGTTGTTGCTGCTCCGTCCCATCCCGCGCCGTTCGCCCGAGACAGTGACCATCGATGAGTCTGGCAGTACCTCCCACCAGAAGAGTGAGAGCGTGGTGCTTCGCACCATCGGCGGAATGCTGATCCCTTACATCCTGGTCTTTGGCTTCTACGTGCAGATGCACGGCGAGATCGGACCGGGGGGTGGATTCCAGGCGGGTGTGCTGGTGGCTGCGGCCTTCATCCTGCACAGCCTCCTCTTCGGTCGCACCGCAACTGATCGCTGGCTACCGCGCTGGCTGGTCGACCTCGCGATGAGCCTCGGGGTGTTGCTCTATGCCGGCACCGGAGTGGCGTGCATGGCGATGGGAGGACACTTCCTCGATTACTCCGCCCTCGATCGGGTCCACCCTGCCGAAGCAGAAGCGCTTGGCATGACGCTGGTCGAGGCGGGTGTCGGACTCACCGTCGCCTCGGTGGTGCTGACCATCGTCCGCAAGGTTCAGGGAGGTACCCGATGACCTTGCTGGGACTCTTCAACCACTGGGCCTTCGTGATCATCATGATGGTCGGTCTCTATGCCATCATCGCTCGCAACAACATGGTCAAGAAGATACTCGGGCTGGGATTGTTCCAGACCGGCATCTTTCTGATGTACATCACCTTGGGGGTCCGTGATGGCGCGGCCGCTCCGATCCTGCAAGATGACCCTGCAGTCATCTATGCCAACCCTCTGCCCCACGTGCTGATCCTCACCGCCATCGTCGTCTCGGTCAGCACCATGGCGGTGGCTCTGGCTCTCGCCATCGGAATCCGCGAGAGTTACGGCACCGTCGAGGCGGATGAAGTGGCCGCGCTCGACCAACAGTCGCAGGAGGTCGGATGCTGAACTTCCTCCAACCCTGGGCCAACCACTTCCCGGTGCTACTGGTGCTGATCCCGCTGCTGGGTGGCGTGCTGGCGCCGATCTTTGGTCGTGGATCGAGGGGCTGGGCGTGGGCGGTACTGACCACCGGAATCGCCACCATCATCTCCATCGAGATGCTGCTGGTGGTCCGATCCGGGGGCGCGATCTCCTATCCACTGGGAGGATGGCCCGCCCCCTTCGGCATCGAACTGAAGGTCGACCTGCTCAGCGCCATCGTGGCACTGGTGGTCACCTCGGTCGGCTGGATCGTCACCATCCATTCGCGCCGTAGCGTCCAGGTGGAGATCCCAGCGGATCGACTCGGTCCCTTCTGGTCGGTGTGGTTGCTCGCCATCACTGGACTGCTCGGCATCATCGTCACCGGCGACGCCTTCAACATGTACGTGTTGCTGGAGATCTCTGCACTGACCATCTATGGGCTGATCGCCATGGGTCGATCGCGCGATCGAAAAGCGCTCGTTTCCGCCTTCAACTACCTGATCCTGGGATCGATCGGCGCATCTTTCATCCTCATCGCCATCGGACTGCTGTACGCCCACACCGGCACCCTCAACATGAGTGATCTACACCAGCGCCTCCAGGCGAGTGACGGCGGAGCGACCGTCATGACCGCTCGCGCCTTCCTGCTGGTCGGACTCTCGCTCAAGATGGCACTCTTTCCCCTGCACTTCTGGATGCCAGCGGCCTACTCCACTGCGCCATCTGCGGTGGCGAGTCTGCTCTCTGCTACCGCCACCAAGGTCGGGATCTACATGGCGATGCGCTTCCTCTACACGGTCCTTCCGACCGAGGGAGGAGTCCTCACCGATCCCAACGTCTGGTTATTGGGAGGGTGTGCGGGGGCGGCTATTTTCTACGGTTCGATCCAGGCGAGCCGACAGCCTTCGCTGTCGTTGCTACTGGCCTATTCGAGCGTCGCCCAGGTCGGCTACATCGTCATGGGACTGGCAGTGGGTCACATCGATGCCATGACCGGCTCGATCCTCCACCTGATGTTCCACGCCCTGATGAAGGGTGGATTGTTTCTCTGTGCTGGAATCTTCATCTACAGACTCGGCAGCAATGACTTCACCCAGTTGGCGGGAATCGGCCGACGGATGCCATGGACCAGTGCGGCGGTGGTTCTCGGTGGACTGGGAATGATCGGCGTCCCGGGCACCGCCGGATTCATCAGCAAACTACACCTGCTGCGGGGACTGTTGCTGGCGGACCATCCCATCCTGGCGATGCTGGTGCTGCTCGGTTCGGCGATGGCGGCGATCTACACCTGGAAGTTTGTCGAGATCGCCTATCTGAAACCGGCCGCTGAAGATGCCGAGGAAATTCGCGAGGCACCCTTCGAAATGCTGTGGCCAGTGTGGCTGCTGATCGGCTCGAGCATCTGGCTCGGACTGAATCCCGCCCCGGTGGTGGAACTCGCCACCGACGCTGCACGAGCCTTGCTGGGAGGCGGCGGATGATCCCCCTCGAGATTCTGGCACTGACTCTTCCGCTGCTCGGGGCGGTGCTTCCGTGGCTACTGCGACGGCAACATACCCTGCGCAACGGCTGCACCGTGCTGCTGTCGATGGCACTGCTGGCCACCGTCATCCAGTTGCTACCGGCGGCGCTCCAGGGTGAATCTTCCACCGAAGATAACTCCGTGGTGTTGGGATCGATCGCCCCGGGGCTCGATTTCATGCTGGAGGTCGATGCACTCGGGCTCATCTTTGCCCTGGTCGCTTCGAGCCTGTGGATCCTCAACAGCATCTACTCGGTAGGGTACATGTATCGACTCTACGGAGCCGACTTCGAGGGGCAAGAACGCTACTGGTCCTGCTTTGCCCTGGCCATCCTGGCAGCGATGGGGATCGCATTCAGTGGTAACTTGCTGACACTGTTTCTCTTCTACGAGTTGATGACCTTCAGTACCTGGCCTCTCATCACTCACCATCGATCCGCCGCATCGAAACGCTCCGGGCGGATCTATCTGTTCATCCTGGTCGGCTCGTCGACACTTCTGCTACTGACCGCCATCGTGTGGACCTGGGTACTCACCGGCACGGTTCGATTCGAGGCCGGCGGCATCCTCGCCGACTCCGCATCCCCGACGCAGATCTCACTGCTGATCCTGCTCTTCTTCTTCGGAACCGCCAAAACTGCCATCTTCCCGTTTCACCAGTGGTTGCCCAACGCGATGGTCGCCCCGACCCCGGTCAGCGCCCTGTTGCATGCGGTGGCGGTGGTCAAGGCGGGCGTCTTCACGGTGCTGAAACTTTCGACGATGGTCATCGGCCCGGCGGCGATGCAAGCGAGTTGGGGCGCCGAAGTGGTCGCATGGTTTGCCGCAGGCACCATCCTGCTGACATCGGTGATCGCATTGTCAAAACCGGAGTTAAAGGCGCGCCTCGCCTACTCGACCATCGGCCAGTTGAACTACATCGTGCTCGGAGCTGCGGTCGCTTTCCCCGCCGCCCTCCAGGGCGGGGCACTCCACATCGCCATGCACGCCTACGGCAAGATCACCCTCTTCTTCGCCGCTGGAGCGATCTATGTCGTCAGCCAGAAGACCCGGGTCGACCAACTCGATGGCATCGGCCGGCGCATGCCGTGGACGATGACTGCGTTTTTCATCGGCACCATCAGTACCCTGGGGCTGCCCCCGATGGGCGGAACCTGGAGCAAGTGGCTGCTGTGCGTTGGCATGATCGAGGCGCACCAGTGGGCCTTCCTCGGCACCCTGCTCATCTCCACCCTGCTCGGCCTCGGCTACCTGTTACCGATCCCGATCCGCGCCTTCTTCGCCAAGGAGAATGCGGCGGCCGCAGTCAAGGGATATGAGGATCACGGCGAGGCGCCGTGGGCCTGTCGCATCCCGTTGATCATCAGCGCCCTCGCCTGCCTGGTGCTCTTCTTCTGGCCCGGTATCTACGCCCAGCTGGCAGCGATGGTCGAAGGGAGTGCGCCGTGAGCGATCCCGACCACTCCTCTCCCTCTCGTATTCACTGGTGGCTGGTGATCGCCTGCGCCATCGTCTTTGCCGCCGATTTCTTCTACCACCGCCACCTCGAACCGGCGGTAGAACAGGTCGAAGGGATCCCCGGCTTCTATCCCATCTACGGTTTCCTCGGAATCGTACTGCTGGTGATGTTGTCTCGTGGCCTGCGGGCGGCGGTGTCGCGCAAGGAAGGGTACTACGATGATTGAGGGGCTCTATCCAGTCCTGCCCTTCATCGTGGGGGCCATCCTCTGTTCGATCTTGCGCGGGATCCCTCGTAAGATCATCGCTCTGGCGACCCCCGTCGTCGGCTTGCTCGGGTTGCTCGGCCTGCCCGACGGAGCCTCCTTCACCATCTCCTTCCTCGGCTTCGAACTGATCCTCGCCCAGGTCGACCGGCTCTCCTTCCTCTTTGCACTGCTCTTTCATATCGCCGGACTGATCGGCGTCATCTACGCCCTCCATGTCAAGAACCGGCTGGAGATCGGCTCGGCACTGCTCTATGTCGGCAGTGCCATCGGCACGGTGCTGGCCGGCGATCTGGTGACGCTGTTTGTCGGCTGGGAACTGCTGGCGCTGACCTCTGCGTTCATCGTCTGGTCCCGAAACGATGATCGCTCGCGGGCGACCGGTTCGCGGTACCTCATCTTCCAGGTGCTGTCGGGACTGTCGCTGCTGGTCGGCATCCTGATCCACCACCAGGCGGGCGGCTCGCTGACCATCGCCGAGTTGGGTGTGCTCGATCTCTCATCACCAGGGGTGCCGTGGATCTTTCTCGCCTTCGGTATCAAGGCGGGCTTCCCGCTGCTCCATACCTGGATCATCGATACCTATCCGGCAGCGAGTGCCACCGGCACCGTGTTCCTGTCGGCGTTCACCACCAAGACGGCGGTCTACGCACTGGCGCGCTTCTTCCCCGGCACCGAAGAACTGATCCTCATCGGTGCGGCGATGACCATCTTTCCCATCTTCTATGCAGTGATCGAGAATGATCTGCGCAAGGTGCTCTCTTACAGCATGATCAACCAGATCGGTTTCATGGTGGTCGGCATCGGGATCGGTACCGAACTGGCGATCAATGGTGCGATCTCTCACGCCTTCAACGACGTGCTGTTCAAGGGACTGCTGTTCATGTCGATGGGGGCGGTGCTGCATGTCACCGGCACGACCCGAGGCACCGACCTCGGGGGCCTGTGGAAGAAGATGCCGATCACCACGGTGTTGTGCCTGGTCGGAGCCGCCTCGATCTCCGCGGTGCCGCTCTTCAGCGGTTTCGTCAGCAAGTCGATGGTGATGGCTGCGGCGCTGCAAGAAGGGCACAGTTGGCTGTGGTTCCTGCTGCTCTTTGCTTCTGCTGGAGTACTCGAACACGCCGGCATCAAGATTCCCTACTTTGCCTTCTTCGCTCACGATTCGAAGCTGGAAGCCAAGGAACCACCGATCAACATGCTACTGGCGATGACCATCGGTGCGGCGCTGTGCATCTTCATCGGCTGTCGCCCCGATCTGCTCTACAACCTGCTGCCCTACCCCGTCGACTACCTGCCCTACACCACCACTCATGTGCTGACGCAGATGCAGTTGCTGCTGTTTGCCTCGCTGTCGGTGGTGGTGCTGATGAAGAGCGGCATCTACCCGCCAGAGTTGGTGCGCGAAAACCTCGACTTCGACGTGGTCTATCGCAAGGGCGGACGCATCCTCGGTTGGATCGTCAATAACCCGATCGCTCAGGGTATGACCGCACTCTCACAAACGGTGCTCGACCAGATCCCGGCGAAGATCCGCCAACTGGTCCAGAAGATCCCCTCTTCCACGACGGTCCAGTGGCAGATGATACTGCCCGGACTGATGCTACTGCTGGCGCTGCTGGTGTTCCTGCTGGCGAACCTGTTTCAATAATCCACAGTGGTCGGCATCCCCATCGAACGGCTTGTGATCCCAGTTCGAAATCCAAATTCAAAATCGAACTTCTTACTTCGGGTCCTGGAACAGTTGGATCGTCAATACGATGGTGGCGATCAGGATCCACGGCTGAGGCAGGAAGTAGAGCGCAAAGATCCAGCGTCCATGATCAGAAAAGATGGCGTTATAGAGGATGGTGCTCAAGTTGACGTCGAATATAAAATCCAGCAGCGGATCGCTGATCCAGAAGATGGGTGCCACCGATTCGATCCCCAGCCACTTCGAAACTGTTGGCATCCAGACATCCACCCACAGATAGAGATCGCTGAGCGCACACGGGATCAGCCAGCCAAGGATATCCTGTTGACGTGGAGTCACTCCGTGTGCCGTCTTTCCAGTCTCTGCCGTTACTGCGGAACTACCCCATCGGAGGCGGCAGCGGCTTTCCTTTGCAGCGCTTCCGGGGCCATCTCGACGATGGCCTGCGCCCAGCGCGGATCGGCGTTGAGGCACGGGATCACCTCGAACTGTTTTCCGCCCGCTTTCATGAAGACCTCGCGCGCTGCCATGTCGATCTCCTCGATCGTCTCGAGGCAATCGGCGACGAAGGCGGGGCAGATGATCTTGAGGTTTTCGATGCCCTGCTGGGCGAGGCGCACGGCGGTCGGCTCGGTGGCCGGCTCGAGCCACGGGTCGTTGCCGAGGCGCGACTGGAACGCCACCGACCACTTCTCTTCGGGTAGGCCGAGATCCTCGGCGAGGTAACGGGCAGTGCGGCGGCAATGGGCGCGGTAGCACATCGGGGTCGCCGGATGATCGGTGAAGCAGCAGTCTTCGGTCTTCAGACAGTAACAACCACTCGGGTCGCGCTTCTCGATGTGACGCACCGGCACA
This sequence comes from Planctomycetota bacterium, assembly GCA_018694835.1. GTDB lineage: Bacteria > Planctomycetota > UBA8108 > UBA1146 > UBA1146 > QNYK01. Next base: position 71,095 of record JABHOG010000007.1, read on the forward strand.
CCGTGGAAGGAAATCAGCAGGTGATCCCACTGCCCCTCCAGATGTGGCGCCGTCACCTCTGCCAGGACCTTGCGGTAAAGGGGGTGATCATAGAAAGGTGGCAGGAAGTGAACCCGGATCGGATCGGCCATCTTTGACAGTTCTTCGAGTACCTGGGCCACCACCGTCTCGTAGGAACTCATCGAGTAGTGGGGATAGAGTGGTACTACGATGGCTTCATCCGCTCCCGCCTGACCGATCTCATCGAGGGCACTGGCGATCGACGGGTTGCCGTAGCGCATTCCCAGCGCCACCGGCCCGCCCCACCGTTCACCGACCTCCTCAGCCAGTTTCTGTGAGGTGACGATCAGCGGAGAGCCTTCATCGGTCCACACCTTGCGGTACGCCTCCGCGGACTTCTTCGGACGGGTGTTGAGGATGATTCCCTTGACCAGCAATGCCCTCAGCAGGTAGGGAAGATCGATGACCCGCTCGTCCATCAGGAACTGATCGAGATACCTCCGCACCGCCGGCACGGTCGGTTCATCGGGAGAACCCAGGTTGATGAGCAACAAGGCCGGGGTACTGGTGGATGACATCCTGCTCCTCGTCGAGTTCTAGTAGCTGTAGCCCAGTCCGACATGGACCGATTCGCTGAAGGTGCCATAACCGGCATCGATGACCCAGCCATCGCCGATTCGGATCAGCGACCCGAAAGTCAGGTGCAGATCGGAAGAAGTCCCGGCATCGTTGTGATAGTAACCGGTCGGACTCAGGAGCAGGTCTCCATCGAACCTCTCCTCCCAGCGCGACACACTGCCGACTCCAAGGCCTCCGTAGACCGCCACGTGCTCGTTGAATTTCCAGGTCGGTCCCACCGCGATGGTCAGTCCGTGCTGCTCTCGCGCTGTGACCGGATCTCCGGTAGAAGAGACCGGAAGGCTCTGGTATTCGACTCCAGAGACTGTTCCGCTGAAGGCGGCTTGCAACTGCAAGAAGACTCCCAGTTGCTGATCTCGAAACCAGTACCCCGAGAGCCCGATCCCGGTGTCCTCGACACGGGACTTCGGTTCGAAGACCTGAAAGACCGCCGCCTGCTCACCACCCGGAACAGGAAGTACCATGCAACCCGGCAGTCCTACGCTGGCGATCAGCAGGAAATACACCCAGCAGGGGACTAATGGTGTGGATTTCCTCGCTGCCATGACGGCTCTCCTTCGGGAACGTGCCCATCTAGAACGAACTCTTGGCCAGGATCGTGCCCCGACTGGAGCAGGGTCGCAAGAGCAGTATCCCGGTTCCTCTTCGCCACTCGACCCGGGAATGCCCCGTAGTCGTCAGTCTCCCGTTCCAACCTCCATTTCCTCGGGTATCCTCTTTCGCTGGAGGGGTGAGATGTCGATTCTCGATACCGATGTCGGACAGTGCTGGAATCGAGGGCGGCAACGACTCGGTCTTCCCGAGAGCGCCACTCCATTACTCGATCAACTCCACCTCCCCTTCGTCAAATCGCTACAGCAATGGCACCAGCGAAAATCTGCGCCAGTAGTGGTCGGCCTGCAGGGATGTCAGGGAGCGGGCAAGAGCACCCTGTGTGAACTGGTGGTGCCGCTGGCCCAGGATCTGTTCGATCTGAAGGTCGCCATCGTTGCGCTCGATGATGTTTATCTTCCGCTCCAGCAAAGACAGCAACTGGCACAGCAAAGACACCCCCTGTGGATCACACGAGGAGTCCCGGGAACCCACGACACCGAGCTCGCCTGCGAGATCATCGGTGCACTGGCCGATCCGGCCGGCGCAGCGGCCACTATTCCCCACTTCGACAAGGGAATCGATGACCGACTGCCGACGACCCAGTCGAGCCGGATCACCGGCCCCTACGATGTGGTGATCTTCGAGGGATGGTGTACCGGGCTCGGTGCCTGCGCCGAGTTTGACTGGGAAACCCCCATCAATGATCTCGAAAGATCTGAAGATGCCGACATGGTGTGGCGGAAGCGGATCCGCGATCAACTGGCCGGCCCCTACCAGCAGTTGTTTGGTCTCTTCGACCACCTGGCAATCCTCAAGGTCCCCTCTTGGGAAACGGTTTCCCTCTGGCGTGGCCAGCAGGAGGCTCGCCTGAGAGCAGACCGGGGCCACGACGCCAGCCGCTCGATGGATGCTGCTGCACTACAGAGATTTCTCGATCACTACGAAAGATTGACCCGTTGGACCATCGAGACCCTGCCTGCGGTGGCGGATTTCGTGGCCGACATCGCCGAGGATCGATCGATCGTATCGATCCAGACCAACCAGAAAACTCCTGGATGGAACCTTTGAATCCATCTCTGAAAAGAGCAGAGCCGATGAATGAGAAGCGCACCACTGATCCGATCGTTGCCGTGAATTCGTTGGCCATCTCGTTGCGTGGCCTGCTGTGGCTGGCGATTTCGTGGTCGATCACGACCGGAGCATCGGCCCAGGAACTGACATGGACCGAGTTGTTTGATGGCCACAGCCTGGCGGGCTGGAGTGGCGATTCGAAGTTGTGGCAAGTCGAAGATGGAGTGATCGTCGGCGAGGGCCCGGCAGGAGGTCCGGTGCCCCGGAGCGACTACTTGTGGCACGAGTCGACCTGGAATGACTTCGTACTGGAGGCTCACTTTCGCCTCCAGGGCGGCAACAGCGGCATCCAGTACCGCAGCCGGCGCGCTGCCGATGGCGAGGCGATCGGATACCAGGCAGACCTCGACGCCGCCAATCAATACTCGGGGATGCTCTACGAATCGCGCGGTCGAGGGATTGCAGTGCCGCGCGGTGAAGTGGCCACCTTGGCGGCGGATGGCACTCGCGATGTGATCGGTTTCCATCCCGATGCCGAGAGCGCCATCGAACGCCTCTCCGATGGCAACTGGCACCAGATGCGGATCATCGCCCACGGCTCATCGATTCGACATGAGATCGATGGTACCCCCGTCTGTGCCTTCACCGATGGATCCACCGAGGCGGTGACCGGCGGCCAGATCGGACTGCAGATTCATGGCGGTGGACCGATGAAGGTCGAATGGAAATCGATCCGGGCGCGCCAATGGCAGCCGCTGGACGGCGACCCGGTGCTCGATTGTGCTCGAATCACCCGACCGCTGGAGGCTCAACCGCCCCGCTGGATCTGGGCCGAGGGCAAGAGAGACGACGATGTACAGGTCGAACTGGTCCGCAGTTTTGTCGTCGAGCAGCCGGTCGAGGCGTCGCTGACGATGAGTGGCGATAACCACTTCGTCGCATTCCTCGACGGGGTTCAGATCCTCAAGGGCGATGACTGGGCGAAGCCTGCTCGCACCATCATCGAGAAGTTGATCGAGGGAACTCACCAGTTGCGGATCCTCTGCACCAATGATGGGGGTCCTGCAGCACTGGCGGGAGTGCTCGCCTGGACCCGAGATGATGGAACCGTGGTCTCCATCGTCACCGACTCGCAGTGGCGTCACCTCGAGGATGGAACCGAGAAGCCGGTGCGAATCCTCGGAGATGTGGGCGCCGGCACCGCTCCCTGGGGAGATATCGGCCTCACCCCCGGCGGATCGGTCACTCGCTGGAGCCTTCCCCAGGGGTTTCAAGCGGAGATTCTCCACCATGTCGACAAGGCCGATGGCTCCTGGGTGTGTATCGCCAGCGAAGGTCCGGGGAAGTTCATCGCATCTCCGCAACGGGGGGTGCTGAAGCGAGTGGTCATCGACGAAGCGGGAGTGACCGTCACCGATTGTGCGGCCCTTGGCGATGCCCAGGGATTGTTGCTGGTCGATGGAGATCTGTGGGTTCATGTCCACGGTCACCGCAAGGATCGGGGTGGATTATGGATCCTCTCCGATCCCGATGGAGACGGCTTCTACGATCAGGAGAAGCGCCTGTCGGCGATGGGGCCCGGTGGCGAACATGGCGTTCACGCGCTGGTGCGCGGTCCCGATGGAGATGTCTGGACCGTGGTCGGCAATCACATCGATGTACCGGAGTCGCTGTTGACTCGCGATCGCTACCGTCACTGGCAAGAGGATCTGATCCTGCCGCGACTGTGGGATCCCAATGGTCATGCCGTCGGGCACCTCGCTCCTGCCGGACAGGTGCTTCGCATCGATCCAAAGACCCTCGAGTGGGAGCGCGTCGCGGGAGGCTTTCGCAACTCCTATGACCTGGCGTTCCACCACGACGGATCGCTCTTCACCTACGATGCCGACATGGAATGGGATGTGGGCACTCCCTGGTACCGTTCACCGAGAGTGGTCGAGGTGGTCTCCGGTGGTGAGGCGGGCTGGCGCGGCGGCGACGGCAAGTGGCCCGATGGTATTCCCGACGCGGTGATGCCATCGGTCGAGACCGACCTCTCCTCCCCGACTGGAGTCTCCTCCGGACTCGAAGGGAACTTTCCCGGCCGCTGGCGCCATGCCATCTACATCGCAGACTGGGCCTACGGTCGCATCCTGGCCTACTTCCCACAGGAGCACGGCGCCGGCTGGCGAGGCCGCGCAGAACCGTTCGCCGCGGCTGCCGCATTCAATGTCGCCGACATGGTGTTCGGTGACGACGGCGCCCTCTACGGAGTCACCGGTGGACGCGGCACCGCCAGCACCCTCTTTCGTATCCGGGCGGAAGGTGACGATCGTGATCCGATGGCACCCCCCACCACCGATCGGGGTCGCCAGGCCAGGGCACTCAAGAAACAGCTGGAAGCGGGACATCTACAACCGGACGAGGATCTGTTGACCCTCAGCTGGAGTCACCTGTCGCATCGAGACGTGGCGATCGGATATGCCGCTCGCGTGGCCATCGAACAGTTCCCCCCCTCTCGCTGGAGAGAGTGGGCTCTCGACCCCGCATCCAGTGCCGGATCGATCGGTCTGTTGACGCTGGCTCGAGTCGGGGAGGAGATCGACCGAGACCCCCTGCTCGAACGATTGTGCGACCTCCCTCCGGCGAATGACCGACGCCAACTACTCGAAGAGCTGCGCGTCGTCACCGTCGCCATCGCCCGTCTGGGTGACCCTGCAGGAGCGACCCGCCAGCGACTGCTGGCGCGCTTTGACAACAACTTCCCCAGTCCAGATCTGGCCGAAAATCGCCTCCGAGGAGATCTGCTGGTGCGCCTTTCCGCGCCCGCTTTGACCGCGCGCATCCTCGACTGGATGGACGCCGAAGCGGATGCGGCAGAGGGACTGGCGGCCCTGCGGCTGCTGCGATTCATGAAGCCGGACGAAGCCCAGCAACTACGCATCTCCGCGGCGTTGAAGCGAATCCGCGGCCGCAGCGGAGGCAACAGTTTGCGTGGCTTTGCCGATCAGATGGTACGACAACTCGATGATGGTTCTGGAGTGCTGTCGCCCCCCCCACAGGAAGCACCGGTTCTTCCCGATCCAGTGACCCACTGGACCGAAACCACGCTGCTCGCTGCAGTGCGCCAGCCGGGCGGCGATGCCAAGCGTGGTCAACTCGCCTTCGAGAAGGCGCTCTGTAGCCGCTGCCATCGTTTTCAACAGCTGGGCGGTGGTGCCGGCCCCGATCTGACCGGAGTCCGTGCACGCTTCTCCGACCTCGACCTGATCCGGTCGATTCTCACCCCATCTCGTGACATCTCCGACCAGTACCACTGGAGCATCGTCACCACCGAGGACGATCTGGCCGTGGGCCGCATCCTGCGACGAGATCCAGATTCTCTGGTGCTCAATACCGATCCGTTTGGATACCAACCGCTGACCCTGAGCGGGAAGGTGATCTCTATCGAGGCGTCTCCCGACTCGCCGATGCCCAACGGATTGATCGACACCCTTGATGAAGGTCAGGTACGAGATCTTTGGCTGTATCTCGGCAACTCCTCCCGGCCGGGTTCAGGGAATAGCCACCTGCGCAAAAATGGCCAGCAAGGACAATAGAAGCGGCTTTATTATCCAGTAATTACAGATAACACACCTGCTTGTCAGGCCAGAATTAGGATGGCAGGCTTCGATACACGATAGAATCGCCCCCCCCCTGCACACCCGGTTCCAGTGGGGGAATACGATCCACCACCCTTCGAAAAGGAACGAAATGATTCGCACCTCCATCCTCTGCGGCGTCCTGATTGCCGCCTTCAACACCACATCAGTTCTCGGCCAGGATACCCAAGAGGGGATTGAGACCGAAGCCCGCACCCTCATTCAGAAGATGACCGACTTCTACAAGACCCTGGATGGCGCTCAGTTCAAGAGCGTGATGACGATGAAGGCCCCGCAGTTGCCGGGACCGATGGAGCAGACCTCGACGGTCAAGCTGCAAAGACCCAACAAGTTCGCGAGCATGTCGGAGGAATCAATGATGATGGGCGGCGTGGATGCCGCCAGCGACGGTTCGGAAATGACCGTCGGCATCTCGATGTTCAAGATCTACACGCGGACACCCGCGCTCAAGAGCTTTGACGCCATGATCAAGGCGATGAATCCCGAACAAGGCGGACAACCCGACCATACCGCCATGATGCTCGGCCAGGACCCGGGACTCTCATTCGGCATCATGCTCTTCTCATCGAATGCCCTCGAGAAGATGATGGATGACGCCAGTGCCGTCTCGATCGCCGGCGAGGAGAAGTTCGATGGCATCGATTCAACCAGGATCAAGTTCCGGTTGACCGAGGAGCAGGTGGCGGAAGACACCATGAACCCGCTGGCAAACGTCGATCTCTGGATTGCCAAGGGTGACAAGCCCTGGATCCTGGGTATCCGACCCGACAATTCGATGATGGCCAACGACCCCATGATGGCCGGCATGGAGATGACCATCGCCTTCCAGGGGTGGGCGCAGGGCAAACAAGACAACGCTGCATTCGACTTTGTTCCTGGCGAGGACTGGAAGAAGGTCGACAACCTGATGGAAGCCGCGATGGGTGAAACCGGCGACATGGGCGAGGGTTTCATGGAAATCCCCGAGGACATGGAGTTTGAAGAGCCTGAGCACCCCACCCTGGGAATGGCCGCCCCCGACTTCAGCCTCAAGACCCTGCGGACCGACAAGACCGTCACCCTCGAATCACTTCGAGGCAAGGTCGTCGTTCTCGACTTCTGGGCCACCTGGTGCGGCCCCTGCGTGGCGGGCCTGCCCACCATGCAGAAGGTGACCGACGCCTTCAAGGACCGAGGTGTGGTCTTCTACGGCATCAACCTGCTCGAACCCGCGGCCCGGGTGCAGAGCTTCGTCGACAAGAAGAAGTGGACCTTCTCCGTCCTTCTCGACGAGAAGGGCGAAGTCGCCAAACAGTACAAGGTCAACGGTATTCCCCACTCGATCGTGATCGGCAAGGACGGGAAGATCCTCAACGTCCACGTCGGCTTCGGTGGGGCTGAAGTGCTTGAAAAGCAGCTGACCGAGGAACTCAAAGCCGCCCTCGAGGCGACGCCCTCGACCGGCTGAACCCCGAACACGGCTGATACTGAATCCACATGAAGACGCGCGTCCCATTCGGGCGCGCGTCTTTTTCATGAACATGAACTCGGCAACGTCCAGCGACCACCAGATCGGCAGCAGGACCCGCGCCAGAAGTTGCATGAGCACCAGCGCCATCAGGCCGGTGATCAGATCGTCCACCAGGATGCCGAAACCACCGCGAAGCCTTTCGAGGCTCCGTGCCGGTGGCGGTTTCAGAATGTCGAAGAACCGAAAGGCGAGGAAAGCGATCACGGCAAGCGTGAGATTCCAGGCGAAGGGCCCCATCGGTGCCGGGAGCACGCCATGGCAGTGCGACCAGAGCCACGCACTGACCGGCAACCTCGTGGGCCGCATCCTGCGCCGAGATCCAGATTCTCTGGTGCTCAATACCGATCCGTTTGGATACCAATCGATGACCCTGAGCGGGAAGATGATCTCCATCGAGGCGTCTCCCGACTCGCCGATGCCCAACGGATTGATCAATACCCTCGATGAAGGTCAGGTTGGAGATCTTTGGGCGTATCTCGGCAACTCCTCCCGGCCGGGTTCAGAGAATAGCCACTTGCGCAAAAATGGTCAGCAAGGACAATAGAATCGGCTTTATCATCCAGTAATTACAGATGGCACACCTCTTGAACCCCGCCGATCGAATCGAAATCCGCAAGGATGATCCGGAGTTGAAGAGGTGTGTTGTCGTCCAATTTGATCTCCCTCGATCGGATAGATCTGTGGGAGATGGTTGTTCGGGTCATGGTCACCATGGCCGGTTCCACCCAAAACATGTCCTGAGGAGGACCATGATGTTAGTTCGATCGTTGACCACTATTGCTTTGGTTCTGTCCCATCTGTTCCTCGGCTCGACCTTGGCCAACGCTGACATCTCCTTGAAGGAGGTGCCCGTTGTCGAGATCCCCGCCCTCGATATCGAGTCTCTGACTCTGGAAGACATCGATCGCGACCGAGCCGGAATGGCTCCACGCTATGCCGTTCCTCAGTCGGTCGACATCCGTCCTTCGACCCACGGGCAATGGAGCAAGTTGGATGACCAGACGGCAGTGTGGCGTCTACGAGCCCATTGCAAGAATGCCATCAGCATGAACTTCGGCTTCAGCCGCTGGCTCGTACCGGTCGAGGGTCAGATGAAACTCTACAACATCGATCGAACCCACCGGATTCGTCCCTTCACCGTCGACGACATCCAGGACTCCGGCGTACTCTGGACTCCCGCCGTCGCCGGCAACGACGTGGTCATCGAGATCACCTGCGCTCTCGAGGATCGCTGGATGATCAACCAAGAGGTGGAACTGGCTTCCATCAACCCCGGCTATCGCGGATTTCATCAGAACTTTGGCGTGCCCGCCTCGACCAACACCGGCCCGTCGATGTCTGGATCCTGCAATGTCGATGTGGTGTGCCCACAATCGGCGGGCTGGGAGAACGAGATCGACTGTGTCGGTGTCATCTCCAGCGGAGGGTCGCTCTTCTGCACCGGGTTCATGGTCAATAACACCGCCCAGGACGGAACTCCTTTCTTCATGACTGCCGATCACTGCGGAGTCACCGGCGGCAATGCTGGATCGCTGGTGGTGTACTGGAATTACGAGAATTCGACCTGTCGTCCGCCCGGATCCGCCTCCAGTGGAGGACCCGGCAACGGCACCTTGAACCAGTTCAGTAGCGGTGCCATCTTCCGTTCCGGTTCCAGCACCTCCGACTACACCCTGGTCGAGTTGACCAGCCCACCCAATCCCACCTACGGTGTCTCCTTCTGCGGCTGGAATGCCTCGACCTCGCAACCCACCAGTGCCGCCGGCATTCACCACCCCGGTGTCGATGAAAAGAGAATCTCCTTCGAGAATCAGGCTCCTTCCCTCTCGACCAACTTCGTCACGGTCAACGACTGGGATCTGGGAACCACCGAGCCTGGATCATCCGGCTCACCGCTGTTCGATCAAAATCACCGCGTCATCGGTCAGTTGTGCTGCGGCGCTGCGGCTTGCGGCAACAACTTCTCTGACGACTACGGGCGATTCTCTCGTTCCTGGGGACTGGGTCTGGGCGCCTGGCTCGACTCCGCCGGTACCGGTCAGTTGACCATCGATACTCTTCCCGCTGGCGGCGGCGGCAACGTGGAACTCTGTTCCAACGGAGTCGACGATGACGGCGACGGAATGATCGACTGCAATGACCCCGACTGCTTCACCAGTCCCGCCTGCCTTCCGGCAGGTGCCGGAGATGAGTGCAGTACCGCCATCGCCGTGGTCGAAGGGGCCAATGCGGTCGACAACACGACGATGACCACCGGAACAGACCCGATCAGTGATGCCCAGTGCCCCGGTACGGCGATCGGCATCTTCGGTCAAGATGCCTGGTATTCCTTCACCCCCACCTCCAGTGGATCGATGGATGTGAGTACCTGTGACACCATCAACTTCGATTCCGACCTTGCGGTCTATGTCGGTGCTTGTGGCACCCTCGACCAGATCGCCTGCAACGGCGATGGAACCGGCTGCGGCGGATTCACTTCGCTGATCAGCGGGGTTCCCGTCACTGCGGGGGTCGAATACTTGATCCGTATGGGCACCTGGGATGGCACACCGGGAAGCGGCACCTTGACCATCACCGTCGGTGGTGGCGGACCTGCCACCGAGAACTGCACCAACGGAACCGATGATGACGGCGACGGAATGATCGATTGCGCCGACTCCGATTGCATCAACAATCCTGCCTGTGGCGGCGGTGGCGGATCCGGCGACGAGTGCATCGATGCGATCCTCGTCACTGAAGGTGCCAATGCCTTTGATACGACCGGAATGACGGACAGTGCTGAGCCGGATCCGACCGGATGCACCAACACCTATGGCGAGAACGCCAACGATGGGTGGTTCTTGTACATTGCTAACTTCTCCGGCAACGTCACCTTCGAGACCTGCGACATCAATAGTTTTGATACTGACCTCTCCGCATACTCTGGCAGCTGTGGAAACCTGAACCTTATCGCCTGTGACGGCGATGGTGGCGCGGCTGCTGGTTGTCAGGGTTTTGATTCGATGCTCACCATTCCTGGAGTCCAGGCGGGCGATAGCATCATCCTTCGCATCGGCGGCTGGGGTACCGCTGATCAAGGGCCTGGCACCCTCACCATCACCGTTGGTGGTGGCGGTGGTGGTGGCGGAGCCGGTGATGAATGTGCCGATCCTCTGACCGTGGTGGAGGGTGCCAACCCGATCAACACCACCGCGATGACCACCAGTGCCGACCCCTACAGCGATGCTCAGTGTGTCGGTACCTTCCTCGGCGACATGGCGTCCGATGGGTGGTATCAGTTCACGGCAACCACCACCGGTCTCACCACGGTCTCCACTTGCGACGCCATCGATTTCGACAGTGACGTCGTTGTCTACGAGGGCACCTGTGGCGCTCTGACCCAGATCGCCTGCAACGGCGATGGGCCCGCCTGTACCGCATACACCTCCTCGCTCGATGTGGGCATGACCGCTGGTAACACCTACCTGATCCGGGTGGGTAGCTGGTTGATCGGTACTTCCGGAACCGGAATCCTCACCATCAGTGTCGGGGGCGGCGGACCGGTGACTGAAAACTGTACCAACGGAACCGACGATGACGGCGATGGGCTGATCGATTGCGCAGATCCCGATTGTACGGCCAACCCCGCCTGTGGCGGTAGCGGCGGAATCGGCGACGAATGCACCGATCCTCTTGTGGCGGTCGTCGGAGCGAATGCGGTCGACACCACTGCGATGACCGCCAGTGCTGATCCTTATAACGATGCACAGTGTGTGGGTAGCGCACTCGGCGACATGGGATCGGATGCCTGGTACCAGTTCACCGCTCCCACCTCGGGGACCGCGACCATCTCGACCTGTGACCTCATCGATTTCGATAGCGACGTCGTCGTCTACCAGGGCGCTTGCGGAGCGCTGACCCAGATCGCCTGCAACGGCGATGGCATCGGCTGCGGCGGATTCACCTCGAGCCTCGATGTCAGCATGACTGCTGGGTCGAGCTACTGGATTCGACTCGGTAGTTGGGCCAATGGAGACTCCGGAACCGGAGTTCTCGAAATCACCCTCGGTGGTGCCCCGACCGCGGAGAACTGCACCAATGGAGTGGATGACGACGGTGACGGCCTGATCGATTGCGAAGATGCCGATTGCGACCTCGACCCGGCCTGTGCCGGTCCCCCACCGGAGAACTGCACCAATGGTACAGACGATGATGGCGACGGACTGATCGACTGCGACGATCCGGACTGCTCGGCCATACCGACCTGTCAGGTGCCGCTCGATGGGTTCACCTTCATCGCTTCCGATGTGCTGGCCAGTTACTCTCCTGCGACAGGAAATGGCAGTTTCTCGGCGATCGTGTCGATCGAGGAAGATGCCACCGCTCCCGGATTCCCCAACCAGACCCAGGGCTTCTCTTTTGGCCTCGCCAACAATCCGAGTTTGATCAGCGCCACCACCTGGAATGCTGCTGCTTCCCTCGACGGGCTCAACGGCAATAGCGGACCCGACTTCATCGATATTAACTTCTACGTCGATGGTCTCACTGTGGGCTGTGTCTACAGTTTCGCCAACACCGCCTTCCTGCTCTTCTCCAGCAGTACTTCGGTGGGAAGCGTCGATTACGACACGGTTCCCTCTGGCCTCATCGGCAACAGTGCCGGAACCACCACCCCTCTGAGCTGGAGCAGTTCGCTCGGTTCTCCCTCGGTGGTCAACATCATCGTCGTCGATGGACAGGCGAATCCCGCCGCTCTGACCAACGGTACCGTCACCCTTCAGCCCTCGACCGGTGGCTTCATGCGCGGTGACACCAACGGCGACGGTGCGATCAACATCGCCGATGCCGTTTCACTGCTGGCGGGTCTCTTCACCGGTGGCGCTCTCAACTGCGAAGATGCAGCAGACTGTAATGATGACGGCCTGGTCAACATCGCCGATGCGGTGTACGAGTTGTCGAACCTGTTCTCGGGTGGGCCCAACATGCCCGCCCCGACCGCTCCCGTGTGCGGTGCAGATCCGACCACGGATGCTCTCGACTGCGCCACCTACGACGCCTGCCCCTGATCTTTCATCGGGTGAGCATCGCAGTTCCTGGGGCCGAGAAGGAAACTCCTTCTCGGCCCCTCGTTCTTTCCGCCCTCGTTCTTTCCGCCCTCGTTCTTTCCGCCCTCGTTCTTTCCGCCCTCGTTCTTTCCGCCCCTCTTCCTGCCGGGGCATCCGGTCGATCAGACCTCTCTCTGCAATAGCCTCTTGGCTGGCGAACAGATGTTCGCTATCCTGCGATCGCTCCGTTCCCACCGATCCGAGGTTATCCGTGACTGCTGACTCTCCATTGCTTCTCTCACTGCTTCTCTCACTGCGCTCCTGGGGCTCTCTGCTCAGGGGACTGGAGCCGATCTCCACTCTCATCGAGGAAGCGGCCCGGCTTGGATGGCGCAGTGTCGTGGTCGCCGAAGATAGCGACCTCGGAACCATCATCGAGGCGACCCGGGCAGCTCGAACGGTCGATCTGAAACTGCTGGCCGCCGCCGAAGTCGATGGGAGTTGCGGTCGATCAGTGGTCGCCATCGCCAGGGACCCGGCAAGCCGCAAACAGTTGCACTCACTGGTCAGCGGTCGGCGTCTCTCCGAACCCACCGGAACGGACCAGATAGTGGCTCCCTTTGATCTGGTCGATGAAGTTTGCAATGCCCCCTCCCTGATGATCCTGGTGCGCGACCTGTCGCTGGCACGGCAACTGGTCGACCAACTCGGCCCGCTGGCACGAAAGCGGGTACTGATCGAGATCGACCGCCTGCGCGATCCCATCGCACGGGAACATCGTGCCCTCGATGCGGCAGATCAGCTGGGGCTCGGGGTGATCGCCTCATCGCGGATCGGCATGCAACAACCGGTGACACAATCGAGGCTTGATCTGCTCGAAGCGGTGCGCCGTGTCTCGACCATCGACCGGGTCGCTCGTGATCGGAAAGATCAGCGCGATCCGGAAATCTCTCCCCTACTCGCGCCAATTCCCACTCCAGTCCGGTGGCAACAGTTGTACCGCGACCTACCCGCCGCCCTCGAATCCGCCGCGCGCATCGAGGAGCAGGCCTGCAGGACCGCTCCAACCGCGACTCCGACCATCTTCCCACCCTTTCCTATCGCACCGGGGCAGACCCCTTTCGGGCTCCTGTACGAACAGTGCCATCGAGGGCTAGTGAAACGCTACGGAAGCATCACCCGAGCCGCCCTGGAACGCCTCGCCACCGAACTACATGTCATCGACTCGATGGGATTCGTTCCCTACTTCCTGGTGGTCGGCGACATCGTTTCGGAGGCACACCGGCTCGGGATTGAATGTGCAGGGCGCGGTTCGGGAGCCGCTTCCATCGTCTCCTATGCCCTCGGCATCACCCAGGTCGATCCCCTCTCCCACGGCCTTCGCTTCGAACGGTTCCTCCATCCGGACCGCAAGGACCTCCCCGACATCGATATCGACCTGTGCTGGCAGGGAAGAGATCGCATCATCGATCATGTCTACCAGCGTTACGGTAAGGACCGAACGGCGATGATCTGTACCCGGACCACGCTACAGCCTCGCTCTGCCATGCGCGAAGCGGCGCGGGCTCACGGTCTCTCTCCAACTGATGTCGATGGTATCTCTCGGCGACTGCCCCATCGTCTAGATGAATCCAGTGGCGAATCCAGTGGCGGACCCAGTGGCCCTTCAACGATCCCGAAATTCCTCCGCAACGACCCCGTCGTCGCAGCGATCGGAATCTCTGCAACGGCTCGCCAGGAGCTGCTCGAAGATGCCCAGTGGTTACTGGGACGACCGCATCATCGGTCGGTACACCCGGGTGGAATCTGTATCGCCGATCGCCCCATCCAGCAGATCGCTTCGGTCGAAAGAGCGGCTCGTGGAATCATCATCACCCAGCTCGACATGTACTCCATCGAGGAGACCGGGTTGATCAAGATCGACCTGCTCGGCAACCGTTGTGTCTCGGAGATCGGAACGGTTCGCGATCTGATCGAACAGCGCAGCGGCAAGCGCCCCGACATTGCGGCCATCCCCGAACGATGTGAACAAACCGCACGGCTGTTGCAAAGTGGTGACACCCTCGGTTGCTTCCAGCTGGAGAGTCCGGCGATGCGATCGCTGTTGATCCAGATGAAGGCGAGCACTGCGCAGGAGACGATCCAGGCGGTCGCTCTGATTCGCCCGGGCCCCTCCGCCGGCGGTTTGAAGGACGCTTTCTGCCGCCGGGCGAGAGGACTGGAAGCCCCTGATCCGCCGCATCCAGCCCTCACTTCACTGCTGGAACAGCAACGGGGTCTGCTCCTCTACGAAGAGAACCTGATGGAACTGGTCGCCCTCATCACCGGCCAGAGCCTCGCCGCCGGAGACCTGCTGCGAAGAGCGCTGGCCCGCGCAACACGCAGCGATTCCCAGGCACAATTGCAACGACTGGAAGACCAGTTCATCGCCGACGCCATCGGCAACGGTTTCGGAGCCGGAGAAGCGCGCCAGTTATGGCAACAGTTGCAACGCTTCGGCCGCTACTCCTTCAACAAGGCGCACGCCGCCTCCTACGGTTTGCTCGCCTGGCGCAGTGCCTGGCTCAAGGCCCACTACCCCGCCGAGTTCCTGTGCGCACTGTTTCGCCACCACGCTGGCATGTATCCCTTCGCCGCCTTCGTCGCCGAGGCGAGGAGACGAGGGGTACCGCTGCGTTTACCTTGTGTCGAGCGTTCAACCGAGACTTTCACCCTGGAGTCGGATGGTTCGATACGCATGCCGTTGACGATGATCCTCGGCTCACGCCAGTCCAGTATCGAATCGGTCTTCGCCGGTCGCCCCTTCGATTCTCCCGAGGACCTGATGCGGCGGACCCGGATCGGAATGGCAGAACTGGAAGAGTGGATCCTGGTCGGCGCACTCGACCACTTCGAGATTCCCCGCACCCGCTTGCTGTGGCGTACACGGACCCGATATCGACACCTCAGTGCGACCAGGAACCAGCTGACCACCGGCGACCTGGCAGGCATCGTCGACGAGGGACCTGACCTCGTTGAACTTTCACCGCAAAAGCTTCTCGAACACGAGATCCGGTTGCTAGGAGCAGGAGTCAGTGCTCATCCGATGCAGTTTCACCGTGACATTCAACGGCGGCTCGGATGCATCTCGTTGAGCGAAGTCCCGAGAAAAGCAGGGGACAGGGTCCGGATCAGCGGGATCCGCATCGCCTCTCGACATCACCCCAGTGCCCGCGGTGCGATGGGTTTCATCACCCTCGAAGATGAACATGGCACCTGTGAGGTGACCTGCTTCAGTTCGATATGGCCCTCGGTACGGCGCACCCTACTCGATGGAAGTGGTCCTCTACTGGTCGAGGGAAAGGTCGAAGAACGGCTGGGAGCCGTCTCGGTGATCGCCCACAGGGTCACGCGACTGGTGCCACAACAACAGACATCCTGAGATGAAAACGGGTCAGTAGAGCAAGATCTGCTGGCGCAGGTCGAGGAACTGACGCCGCTCCCCCTCTCGCGCCTCGATCAGGTCGCGCGGCGAGAGCCCCTCTTCCAACCCCAGACGAAGATCGGAACCTCCCCACAGCAAGTCGATGGCGATCGGATCATCGATGAACTCGTAGGTTTCGGTGCGCCAGCGAAACCGCTCGGGATCCTGAGCGCGCATCTGCTCCAGCACGATCACTCCCAGCAACAGTGCATCGACTGCCGAGGGATCGATCACCTCGAGTTCGATTCCGTGACACTGTTGAGAGGAAAACTTCTGAAATTTTGGAACGAAGTGTACCGGCGAGAAACTCACTCCTTGCAGTTCCATCTGCCTCGATCGAACTTCGATGGCATGTGCGAGACGATCGGCATCGAGCCATGGGGCTCCCACTCTGTGGAAGGGACGCCGGGTACCGCGCCCCTCGGACAGGTCGGTGCCCTCGACCAGGCACAGGCCAGGATAGATGAGAGCCGTATCCGGTGTCGGCATGTTCGGTGAAGGGGCTACCCAGGGAAGCGAACCATCTTGCTGCAACATCTGGCGCGACCATCCCTGGCAGGGAATCACCGTCAGGTCGGCAGCGATTCCCAGCGGCCCGACCAGCAGTTGTGCGATCTCCCCCATCGTCAGACCATGACGGATACTGATGGGCGAGGCTCCGACAAAACTCTCGAATCCTGGATGGATGGTTCCCCCCTCGACGGCAACCCCGCCGATTGGATTGGGGCGATCGAGCACCATTACCCGGGTGCCGGTGAGCGCAGCCACCTCCAGGATGTATCTGAGGGTCGCGGCGAAGGTGTAGTAGCGACAGCCGATATCCTGGATGTCAAAGAGCAGTAGATCGAGATCCTCCAGGGCATTCGGATCGGGTCGCAGGGATGCCTCGTCATCGCCGTAGAGGCTGATCACCTCGGGTCGATTCGAGACCACCGTCTCCATGTCCTGGGCGGTCGCCTCGATTCCGTGTTCCGGTTCAAACCAGCGAACCACATCGATGGCCGCCTCCTGGAACAGGTCTTCGAGGTGAGTTCCGTGACCATCGATGGCGGACCGATTGCAGCAGACTCCGATCCGGCTGCCACGAAGCGCAAGAAAACTCTCATCCCGCAATCGATCAAGGCCACATTGAAGCGCTGAAGTCATCATCAGCAGATCCTATCGTCGAGCCCCTGCTCCGGCTCCCTGAGGATCAGCATCCATCCCGCACCTGCGATGATCAGGGCCAACACGCCGCCAGCGAAACTGAGGTTCAACAGCAAGTTCCAGTCGTAATTTTTGCTCCACGATCGATCGGTGGGCTCAGCGGAGACCTGGAAGATCACGCGGGTCGGCAGCGAGAGCGTGCTCGGATGCGGCTGCGGAGAAAAGAAGAGGAGAAAGTTGTTCGAGACATCCCGCCCGGTCAGGAACACGACCACCCCCATACCGATGGCGAACAAGAGCAGTGCAACACCTGTGATCTTGGTCAACACATACCTCTCCAGTTACTGACGTGAGGTTCAACCTCTTCCCCGGATCCCTCGGTAGGGCCTGGATCGCCTCGAATCAGCATTCAGGACTCACCCTCCATGGTGCTCTCCTTGCGACTGTTCAGCAGCAGGAAGACGCCATAGGCCGCACAAACCAGAGTCGCCACGCCATACCCCAGGAAGGCGCTATTGGCCAAACTGATCACCTGAGGGAAAGTGATCTCATCTGAAGCTGCCATGGAAGCATCTTGAAAGACGCTCAGAGCGATCCTGGTCGAGATCGAGAGAGTCTCCCTGGGGACCTGATCACTCTTCATCACTAAATCGATGTCGGCCAGGACCATCATGAACGAGCCGACGATCAGCGCGGCAAGAAGCAGGAACAGTACGCCCATTATCTTGATCAACTCATCCACCTTCCAACGATCACACCCCACCTCATCCGTGTCAGAATAACAGCGGCCACCTGACGGAGCAGAGCCTCCACGGACTCCTCAGTTCCTGGAGCGTTCCCCTGTGAGATCACGCCACAACAGGGATATTCCGCAACCGCCGACGAAGAGGGCCACCAGGAAGCATCCTACAAGAGCGTACATCATCCGGGTAGCGACCACCTGCGGTGGAGGAGCAGGGGTCGAAATCGTCATCACGACCAGATGAAGCCACTGCTCGGTAAAAAACGAGAGATCGTCCTCGGAAACAGGACCCGGTGCAGCGGCCAGTTCGGTGAGTTCGATGTATGCCTGAACCGACAGGATGCTGATCGAGAGAGCCACCACCAGCAAACCTATGCCGACGACCCGGGCCCCCGTCTACATCTCCCCCGCAGTCTCGAATCGATCCTCCAGTTGCTGGATGATATCTCTCGCGCAGGCCTCGATCCCCTCCTTCGCGGTGAGCAATGCCCCCCCCATCAACATCATCGTGTCGCAGCCAAAGTCATCGATCATCTCCGGTAGTCGCTCGGGACTCATTCCGCCGGCGGGGACTACCCACCCTGGTTTCAGAGTCGCCAGCGGTTGACGAAGAGCATCGGCGATGCTTCGCCCTTCAGATCTGGTCACGGAAAAGCGGCCACCGCTGTTGACGAACACCGAGCCATCGAGTCCCGCCAGCCGCGCCAGGGTGCCGTGAACGATCGGCCCTGCGATACCGGAGCCTCCGGTGAGGACACCACTCATCGAAGGATGACCAAGGTATACGCCAGGCCAGTTACGTGTCAGTTCCCTCACGCGATCGAGCCCGATCACCCAGGGTGCCAGCAATGCTCCATCGGCTCCCGCCTCGAGTGCGATCTCCATCCGTGCATCCAGTTGTTCGGAGGGACCCAGCAGGTTGACCAGGTAGATGCGGTGCCGATCTCCCTGCTGTTGCCGGATGGCTTCGGTGCAACGCTGGACCCGATCGCGAAACTGGTTCAGATCATCATCGATCAGGTTGTGATCATCCTTGATCAGATCCCCACCACCGCTGGTGAACTCTCTACAGATCTGTACCAGATCTGAAACCGGCGCACCTCTTGGCTTCAGAGCGGTCGCCAACAGTGGCCGACCCGTCACCCCGACCAGTTCTCTAACGCCCTCGATGCCGTAACTCGGTCCCTGATATCGAGCGAGGACTTCATCCGGTAGGACCATCCGGGTGAGCTGAATAGATGGCAACATCGAACAGTTTCCCAGCACCAGGTTGAGCAGCTGATTCAAGTTGGATCGAGCGAGATCTCCGTTCAAGCCCAGGGTCACCTGCTGAACCCCTGCTTCCAGTTCCTCGACCTGCCGCACCTCGGCGACGATTTCCGAAGCGATCCGCGGATATCGATCGATCAACGACTGAGGAACCTCGACCGTCAATTCGACCGCCATCTCCCTGGCCAGTTGGGCGGAGTGTGCGCGATCACCCTCGACCCTGTAGGTCGCCTCGATGCTGTTCAAAGAGACCTCGCTGTTCAAAGAGACCTCGCTGTTCAAAGAGACCTCAAGTCCTATTTTCCGGGTGAATGGCCAGAGGATTGCCCCATCGGATGCTGGCAGATCCCTCGACCTTTTTTTTGTTGACGCTATTCTGTCTGGGGATCGTTACTACCGCTACCGGGAACCCACAGGTGCCTGCGACTGAGCAGAAACAACTGGGACTCCGGATGTCCGGACAGGAGTTTCGCAATGAGCGTTCGAATTGGATTGATGGGATTCGGTCGAATCGGTCGGAATGTGTTCAGAGCGGTCTATGGCCGTGAGGACATCGAGATCGTGGCGATCAACGAACTGGCGGAAACCCATGCGATGGAGTACCTGCTCCGGTTCGATTCCCTGCGAGGCCCCTTCGAGGAGCCGATCAGGATCCTCGATGACTCGATCTACGCCGGAGGCAAACAGATCCAGGTCTTGCACCACCGAGAGCCCGGTGAGATTCCCTGGTATGACCATGGCGTCGATGTGGTGGTAGAAGCCACTGGCAAGTATCGGGCGCGTCACGAACTCCAGCAACATCTGGATCAAGGGGCGGATCGAGTGATCCTTTCCACCCCACCGACCGACGATATCGACCACCTTCACATCCAGGGGGTGACGCCCTCGGATGTCGACCGATCGAATCGGATCATCTCGTGCGGATCATCGACGGCCAATGCCACCGCACTGCTGGTCAAGGTTCTCGAAGATGCGTTCGGAGTCGAGGAGGGTTCCTTCACCTCGGTCCATGCGTACACCTCCGATCAAAGCCTTACCGATGTTCCTGCTCGGGGAGATCTACGAAGTTCCCGCGCAGCGATGCAAAATATCGTCCCTCAGACCACCTGGACCGACGAGGCCATCGAACAATTATTCCCTCACCTGCGGGGGAAGTTCAAGGGGATCAAGTTGAACGTGCCGGTTCCCGGCGTCTCCTGCACCGACCTGACCTTGCAGATGAAGAGGCCTGTAGTCGCAGCAGAGGTGAACGAGGTGTTCCGCAGCGCTGCCGCCAGTATTCACAAGGGGTATCTCTCCTACACCGACCAACCGATCGTCTCCAGCGACATCGGAGGGAACCCGGCCTCCTGCGTCTTTGACAGCCTCGGAACTCTGGTCACGGATGGAGTTCTCCTCAAGGTCCTCGGCTGGTACGAGCAGGGCGGCGGAATCTCCCACAGGATCGTCGAACTTGCCGCTCGTATCGGATCGAAGAGCCCCGCCGCAGGAGAGAGGAGAGAATCATGAAAATCGCCATCAATGGATTTGGTCGCATCGGAAGAAGTGTTTTCAGAATCGCAGCGAGTCGCAAAGACATCGATGTCGTTGCGATCAATGACATCTCTGATCCCGACTCCCTGACCTACTTGCTGCGATACGATTCGGTGATGGGTCCCTATCCTGAAACGGTGACGCTGGATTCAGGGGTCCTCTCTGCCGGACGCCAGCGCTGCCAGTTGCTGGCACAGAGGGACCCGACCCAACTGCCCTGGAAAGACCTCGGAGTCGATGTGGTCGTCGAATCCACCGGACGCTTCCGCACCCGTGAAGAGTGCCAGATGCACATCGGTGCAGGTGCAAAAAAGGTCGTCCTCACCGTCCCTCCCAAGGACGACATCGATGCATTGCTGGTACTCGGAGTGAACGACGAGATTCTCAAACCTGAACATCAAATCATCTCGAATGCCTCCTGTACAACCAACTGCTTGGCACCGATAGCCAAGATTCTGGATGATACTTTCGGCCTGATCCGTGGAGTGATGACCACCGTTCATGCCTATACCAATGATCAGAGTCTGGCGGACTGGTATCACCAGGATCTTCGTCGAAGTCGTGCTGCCGGTGAGAACATCATTCCCACCTCGACAGGAGCAGCCCGTGCCGTGGGAAAAGTACTTCCTCAGTTGGAGGGAAAACTCGACGGTATGGCGATGCGCGTTCCCGTGATCGATGGTTCAGTGGTGGACCTCGTGGCCACCTTCGAGAATCCGGTGTCGGTCGAGGCGATCAACTCTGCGATGCAAACAGCTGCCGAGGGCCCGATGAAGGGGATACTCCAGTATTGCACCGACCCAGTGGTCTCCTCTGACATCATCGGAAACCCTCATTCTTCCATCTTCGATTCAAGGCTAACGACCACCATCGGAACTCACTCCGCCAAGATCCTCTCCTGGTACGACAATGAATGGGGATATTCGAGCCGCGTGGTGGACCTGATCGATCGGCTGCGGGACTGAAGCCGTTGCACGAGAAACGAGAACGTGCACAACGCGCAGGTCAAGAAGTCGAGTTGACGGCGACCCCGGGTAGGCAAGGCGGGTCTGCCAAGCCGAAGCCGAAACCTGCGCGCCGAGCACGATTCTGATCGGCACACGGGAGAAGCATCACCCTATGGACACGATCCATAGCTCGCGCATTCGAGGGTGTCGATGGTGGGGTCGACACCGCAGCCGCCGGTGGGGTCTGGGAAACCAGAACCGCCGTTGAATAGCTGCACGAGTATGTTGATTGCATCTGAGATGTCATGATTGCCGTCGTCGTTGGTATCGCAGGCGTCGGCGCAAATCATGGTGCCACCGTTAAAGAGGATGTCGAGCGAGCCGACAGCGTCAGCGATGTCGACTGTTTGATCGGCGTTGCAATCGCCGCGCTCGAACTCAGTCAGCGCAATGCTGGACTCAATCCACAAGTCTGAGGTAGAGATGAACACTTCGCCAACCGGATCATCCCGCTGCCACGCGACCCACAGCACGTGATGGCCGCTACGATTGGACGGGATCTCCACTTCGAAGTAGAAGTGACCGGCGTCCAGTTCAACTGACGGCCGTCCGAGGAATTCCATCTGCGCCCAATTGAGGGGCGTGCTCGGATCCCAGTCTGGTGTCGTCATCCAAACATCCCAAACACTCGGTTGATGTGGAGCCGTCGCGTAGAAGTCAGCTTCGATGGTTTCGCCAGCGGTTACTGTTGTTGTCGGCCAATCTGCGCTTACTTGATCGAGTCCCGCGTAGGTGCGTGGATACTCCGAGGACGCGGGGTCGGTGCGGCCGGCGCTCGCGAGCTGGCCATCGGGCATCCATGGGGAGTAGTCGAATCCTTCGGGTAGGCCCGCGCTGACGGTCTCGGCGATGTTTCGCGAGACCTCGTTCCACGTGTAGTATGAGGTGGTGCCGTCGATAGCGACCGCGTTGGCTGCGAGTTCGAAGGCCGGGTTGTCGGGATTCGCCTGGTAGACCTGGTACACACGACTGATCGGGAACACCATCGTTCCATGTCCATATGCGACCAAGCCCAACGATATCGTCATGCCCAAGGAAAGCAGTGCCGCTAACGCGCCCGGACTTTTCAATCGCTGCATGGTAAACCCAATCCGAATAAAAGGGGTGCGGCGGGTGTTACCCGCCGCACCCCTTCTTCACTGACCAGACCTCGCCCCGCTTCTACAGGTACTTCTTGATCTCCTGGAGGCGGATTTCCGCTTCCTTCTGGGCTGCCGATCCTGCGTATTTCTTGCTCTTGGCCAGAGCCGCGTAAATCTTGGCTGCTTTTTCGTACTTGCCTCGTTTGACCAGGTCCTTGGCTTCATCGAGCATCGCGCTTCCGGCCATCTCCGCCTGGATCGACTTGTCCTTCTTCCACGCCTTCAGTTCCTTTTCGAACTCCTTGGCAATCGTCATCCCCTTGAAGGAGACCGCACCACGCTGTAGCGCCTGCAAGCCCGCCGAATACTTGTGCTCCTTCTTGAACTGAGCCACCCGGGCAAGATCGACCGATGCGAACTCGGCGATCTTTTGCATCGCCTCACGAGCGGCCTTTTCCACTGCTGGATCCTTGGCCCGGCCCGCCTGCTTCTCCAGATCTTTGTAGGCCTTACCAAACTGGCCCGCCTTGAGATACTTCTCACTCTTCACCAGTTGCGGGGGCAGACTGATCTTCGGGCCCATGCGGGCACCTTCGATGTGTTTCTCGATGATGGACGCATTGAGACCTCCCGGATGACCCTTCCAGACGATCTTTCCGCCCGGACCGACTAACCAGGAGTGGGGAATCCCACGGGTCTTGTACTCTTTCGCGCCACCACCAAAAGCAACCGGGTACTGCATCTTGTTGCGCTCGATGTAGGGCTTCGCCTTGGATTCAGGTTCATCGGTGACCCCGATGACAACCAGTCCGCGATCCTTGAACTCCTTATGGAATTGATTCAAGTGCGGAATCTGGCCCTTGCAAGGTCCTCACCAGGTGGCCCATTTTTCGATCAGGATTAATTTCCCCTGGAGCGAATCCCAGGAGGTGTTGGTATCGATATTAATCCAACCTCCTGCGTTCAGAGCAGGAGCGACATCTCCCACCTCGGAACCTGCATCCGCAGGAATACTCGAGAGCAACAGGATGGCGATCGCCAGCGCGCTGCTTCGAGTCATGATTCTCTTTAACATTGGTCTCCTTTCGAGCCCATCAGTGCTCTGCCTGCCAAAATAGCGTCAAATGGACTTCAAAGCAACTTCCTCCGCAACGGTCCTGGGCTGCCATTCGTTCCAGAATCCATGAATTCGAAGGTAGGGTTGCCAATTCAACATTGCACTCCTAGCATCGAAGTCCGCTCGTAGTGGCCCGCACTGCGAGTTGAATCAGGAGTATTCAAGACCATGACTTCCAGAACCGCCAATTCTCGTCAAGTCCCGCAGATCCGTGCTTCCTCGAGCTCGAATCCAGATCCGATCCTCCAGAAATCGAGTCCTCCATCGGGGTGGTGGAACGCTGCCCCGCTACTGCTGCTTCTTCTGCTTCTTCTGCGGCTGCCGATCACCCCGATTGCCGCTCAAGATCCACCACCGCCAGTTCCGTTCCCGATCGGCCCTGCGCCGGTGATTCACCTCGGCGAGACGGAGCATGACTGGGGCACCGTGCTCCAGGGGAGCCTGGTCAAGCACTCCTTCGAGGTCGAGAACCATGGCAAGGCACCGCTCAGAATCCTCAAGGTGACTTCCACCTGTGGCTGTACCTCGACTCGCTTCGATGAGTGGATCGAGGTGGGTGCGGTCGGCATCATCGAACTGCAAGTCGACACCACCGATTTCAGCGGGGGAAGGCCACGAAAAAATGCTCTGGTCCAGACCAGTGATCCGGAGTCTCCACAGGTTCAACTTTGGATGACAGGACTGGTCGATCCATTGCTCCACTTCGAGAAAAAGGTCCTGAAACTCGAGGGGCTCTCCTTCGAATCGAAGCGACTGACCACCACGATCCTTCCCGCCACCGAACTTCCACTGGAGGTGACCGGTGCGCGCTCCAAGAACGGCTCCTTTTCGGTGGTCTCGATCGACCCCCTCGAGGATGGCGAGAAGGGCTGGAGTCTGACCCTGGAAGCGGGACCTTCCGAGACGATGGGAAGCCTCAGAGATGATCTGGAACTGTCGCTGCTGCTGGAAGACCAGAAAGAGCTGAAGATTCCATTGCCGGTGGTGGTCATTCACCAGGATCGGGTCCAGATGATCCCCAATGGCAATGTCGTGTTCTATCGCAGACATACCGCACCGCTCGACGGACCGGTACGGCGAGAGGTGAAGCAAGAGGTGCAGATCCGCTCGGTTCGCGACGACCTCCCCTTCGAGACCTTCTCGGCAGAGATCATCGATGCCCCCGAGGGGCTCTTTGGCCTCATCATCACCGAGGTCTTGCCCGGACATCACTACAAGTTGCGCATCGATGTGCTGAAGGTCCACCCCCTCTCCACCGCCAGGGGCACACTTCGGATTCGCATCGGTGAGGGAAAAGATCAGTTGAGGGAAAAGCCGATCATCGCTCAATTTCGGCTCAGAAAGCCCGATTCGCCCTGATCCGGACTCCCTGATCACTTGACCAGAAGCGCCTTCTCCCGTTATCTTTAGGGGTGATCGTCCACTGTTGCCTGACGGCTGGGTCCACGTCGAGTTCGGTCATCCAGTGCAGGAAATCGGATCCAGTTGGCGATCCAGTAAATGAGAGGCAGATTTTCGGTGAAAAATGCAATCCTGGGAGTTCTCCTGACCATCGCAGCGGGCTTACCCCTTTCTGCCTTCCAACTGAGCGATGATGACCTCGGTCCTCCACCTCCCCCGGCGGAGGTGGGTCCACGCATCTCCTTCGACCAACTGACCCATGACTGGGGCACCGTGCTCCAAGGCGCCAAGGTGGAACACACCTACCGCTTCAGTAATACCGGATCCTCGGTACTGCGCATCACCAATGTGAAGCCTGGCTGAGGCTGCAGTCGCGGGACCTTCACCCGCGAAGTCCTCCCCGGTGGGGAAGGCGAAATCACCCTCAGCGTCGACACCTCCAAGTTGCGCACCGAAACGGTACGGAAGTACGCTACCGTCAGTTGTAACGATCCTCGGCAGCCCAGTATCCGCCTCAACATCAATGGCATCCTGCGCCAGGTGATCAAGTCGACTCCCAATGCTCTGATCCTCAAGGGTCCGGTGGGAGAGACTCTCTCCGGTATGTTCGAGGTGTCCAGGGGTACCGAACTGGGAATCACGGTCACCGAGGTGACCGTCAACAAGAACCAGGCCGATCTCTATCAGATCGTCGAGGTCGTGGAAGGTGAGAAGTACGAGATCCACCTCACCGCACCGCCGGCGCTAGTCGCTGGAATGACCCGCGATATCGTCAATGTAGAGGTGGTTTGTAGTGACGGAGAAATCCGTACCACCACCGTCCCCTTGACCCTTAACCACCAGTCTCCCATCACCATCGTTCCTCGCGGCAACATCGTGTTCCAGCGCAAGGAGACGGAGCGACTCTCGGTACCCGGTGCCGCAGTGGTGAAGAAAGACATCCAGGTCTTCGCCACCACCCCCGGAACCCGCTTCAATATCAAGAGTATCTCCATCGATGATGTGCCCGAGGGCGTGTTCGGTGTCACTCAACGGGTGATTCGCGAATCCGAACGTTACGTGATCTCGGTCGAAGTGCTGCAGAGCCGCCCCGAGCGATCGATTCGAGGCACCTTGAGGATTCAAACCGATCTCGAAGGGATGCCAGAGCTCACCGCACGCCTGTATGCACAGTTTGCCCCCCCTCCGACTCGTGGTGGCGGCGCTCGCCTACCGCAGACACCGAGGCGCAAGGTGGCTCCGACGGCCAAGCCTGCCCCTCCGGGCAGGAAGCCTGCGCCCACGGCCAATCCGTCTCCCTCGGCCAAGCCGTGGCCAGGATTGAAGACGGGACAGCCGCAGGTGGGAGTCCTGAAACCTGTGCCGCAGAAACCTGTGCCGCAGAAACCTGTTGTGCCGCAGAAACCTGTTGTGCTGCAGAAGCCTGTGCCGCAGAAACCCTGAAATCAGAAAGTTTCCGATTTTTCAGGGCCAAATACCTTGTTCAGAAGGCTATCAGTATACGGCACAGTTCCTCAGGGGGCTGTGCCTTTTTCGTATCCCGTTTGTTTCACTACACTTAGGGCAAATCCAGAGGGTGTCCAGGGGTCCGTCCGGAACCGGGATGTGGCGTCATTGCGACTGCAGACCCCGATCCGTCAGCTGGGAGTGAAAGCGGACGCGCCGCCACGGTTGAAGAGACCGCTGCCAGACGGGATGAACCCGCGAGGAGCGAGGAAAACCGCCAAAAGCGAGCGGAGGAGGGCTCCATCCGAGGCTTTTTGGCTATTTTCAGAAAAAATCCTCGAGAAACCTTGTTCCGAGGGCATGAGATGTACGGCATCGCTTTTGGGCGGTGCTTTTTTTTTGTGCCCGATCTGGCAGATCTGCCAGACCGACCGGCTCGATCGTCCGATCCCCGGGGAAGAATCGGCCTCCTGAGCCTGCCTCCTGGCTTCACACGCCTCCTGGCTCCGCAGTTCATCGCGAGCGCACCCTGTTCATACCCCAGTTTCCCACTCGGTTTCACGCTTGCGGGACCGCACGCTCCTCACGCTCCCTCTATCCTTCACTTGTCCCTCACTCTTTCTGATCGTTTCGGGGGAACTCTCCCGCCTTCAGCTTGCGGTCGTACTCTCGCAGTGAAGCCACCGCCAGGCCGCCGAGCAGGATCACGATGGGGATGTTGACCACCAGCATCGTGCCGGTGCCAAGATCAGCCAGTAATAGCATTTGCGTGGTGTCATCGATGCTGGTGGCTCCGACGATGGCGAGGATCAGGAATGCGATCTTGTAGGGAAGTACACCGGCATTTCCGAACAGATAAGTGACTCCCTTCTCGCCGTAATAGGACCAGGAGATCATCGTCGAGATGGCAAAGAGCCACGCCGCCAGGGTCACCAGGTATTTGCCGAGACCATCGAAGACACGGTCAAAGGCGATCGCCGTCAACTGCGCTCCTTCATGCTCCTTGAAGACCCCCGCACCGCCACCTTCGACCTGCTGGATGTGGATCTCTCCGGGAACTCCATCCCAGATACTCTTGGTCAGTTCCACGGCCTTCCACTCGATGACCAGAATTTCTGCAGCATCCGGTTTGGCCTCATTCGCAACGATCTTGCCCTGGATCTTGAGCGTCGATCCTCCGGTATTTTGACTCTTGAGCCCGGTCACGTCGGCGAGCAGGAAGACCTTGTCTCCCTTCGACCAGGGACCATGCAACGGCTCGGGGAGATCACTGATCGATGCGTTGGTGTTCACATCATAGTGAAATGCGTCATCACTCTCGGCCGCCACGACGAGTTTCACTTCGGCGCCGAGCGGTCCGATCGCCTCTCGATTCCAGGTTCCGGTGGTGAGGATCACCAGTGCGGTGAGGGTGCAGATACAGATGGTGTCGATAAAGGGGCCGATGCCGCCGACGATCCCCTCCCGGGCGGGCTCCCCCGTCTTGGCTGCTGCGTGGGCGATGGGGGCCGATCCCTGCCCCGCCTCGTTGGAGAAGAGTGCCCGCTTCATGCCGACCATGAAGGCAAAGCCCAGCGTCCCCCCGACAAAGGCACCCTGCGATTCGAGCGGTGCGAAGGCACTCTGGAAGATCAAGGCAAAGGTCGCCGGAATCTCGCCCGCCTTCACCACCAGCACCGCAAGGCCAGCCAACAGATACAGCAGGCACATCAGCGGCACCAGTTTCCCGGCCACCGTACCGATGCGTCGAATGCCTCCGATGATCACCATCCCCACGACCAGTGCGAGGATGATGCCGGTGGCGATCTTCGGCACTCCGAAGTAACTCTGGGTCAGAAGGGCGACATTCCACGACTGGAACATGTTGCCGCCGGTGATGGTGGAGATGATCAGGGTGACACAGAAGATGCCTCCGATGACGCTTCCCATCGTCGCCCACATACCACCCTTCTTACCCATCACATGGCGTACCACATGCATGGCGCCACCGCTGGGGTTGTCAGGATCGGAGGTGTCTCGAAACATCATCGCCAGGGTGATCTCGATGGTCTTGAGCGCCATGCCGAAGAAACCGACCACCCACATC
This sequence comes from Planctomycetota bacterium, assembly GCA_018694835.1. Classification (GTDB taxonomy): domain Bacteria; phylum Planctomycetota; class UBA8108; order UBA1146; family UBA1146; genus QNYK01. The sequence goes on from JABHOG010000007.1 coordinate 99,866, forward strand.
CAGAAGAGAGCGCCCGGCCCACCGAGCGAGATCGCCAGTGCCACGCCACCGATGTTACCGAGACCGACCGTCGCCGACAGAGCCGCCGACAGCGCCTGGAAGTGGCTGATCGCTCCCGGATCATCGGGATCGTCGTAGATCCCTCGAATCACATCGATGCCGTGAGTCATCACCCGATACTGGGTAAATCGACTCCACACGGTGAAGAGCACCCCTGCCCCCAGCAATCCGATGAAGGTCGGAGGACTCCAGATCAACGCGCCAATCTCTTCGATGAAATTCCAGAACTGGTCCAAGGTGCTGTTCCTTCCCGGGAAATGTTCAACGGCTGGATCGAGCTCCCGCCGAAGTCGAACCCTAGGCAATCCGCGGCTTCGATACAAGGGTCGAGAAGATCTCGTCGCGGCAGGTCGCCTCGAAAGCAGTCGGTCGAGTCACCTCGAAAGCAGTCGATCGAGCCGCTGGGGCGAGACATTACCACCACTTACCACAGCCACGTGGGTCCCCCCGGCCAGCACCGTTCCCGGTGGACTGGCCAGCAGTGGCGCCGACGAGCAGGCGCCACTCGGCTCCGCCCCGATCCCGCAGTCCTGCTGCAAGATCCTCAGGGTGGAGATCAGCTGCTCCTCGCAGATCTGGTGCGGCTCCACTCCTGCGGCGCGTAACAGCTGCCAGTTGAGTTCCCCCACCGTCAGCGGCAGTAATCCGTCCGCCTCCGATCGAGTTTCTTCCAGATGGAGCCTTTGATCGCTCGCGAGCGATCTCGCCAGCGCCGCCGATCCCTCCGGTTCGACGGTGTGAACCGTGCATTCCGGCATCTCGATCGCTGCCGTGGCGGCACAGCCCGCCGACAATCCTCCCCCACCCACGGGAACCCACAGATGGTCGGGAGCGCCTCCCAGTTGCTCGATCAGTTCCAGTACCAAGGTACCCTGCCCCGAGATGATCCACTCGTGATCAAAGGGGGGCACGATCACCCAGCCGCGCTCCGCTGCGATCTGCTCGGCACGTAGCTTGCGCTCGTCGGTGGTCGGGCCGACCTGCACCAGTTCCGCCCCCGCCTCGATGATGGCGCCCGCCTTGACCGGGTCGATGCTGTCGGGAGCCACCACCAGGGCGGCGATCCCCATCGCAGACGCCACCTCGGAAACTGCCCGACCATGATTGCCGCTGGAATAGGTCAACACCCCCGCAGGATCGTGCTCGGCGACCAGACGAGCCATGAAATGAGCCGCCCCCCTCGCCTTGAAGGACCCGGAGATCTGCTGATTCTCCAGTTTCAACAGCAGTCGATCAGGGCCCGCAGCCACCAGCTCCCGGGGCACTGGCTGCAGCGGGGTGGGAACCACTCGAGGTTTGATCCACTCCCTCGCTTCGCCAGCCAGCTGAGCGATCGACTTCAATCGGGGGTCCGTCTTCATCGGTCGATTCCTTCCAGGTCACGGGATCGCTCCACAGCAAGAACCGCCACGATTTCAAAGACGCAGATCCAATGATCCGCACCGGCAACCTTGATGGTGCCCGATTCGCTGCCTATCTTACGCAGCGTTGTGCAGGGGAAGCAGCAGAATCACCCACCTCCCGCCAGTGGAACCACGGTGACTGCTCCATCTACACACCCTTGACAGTGTAACC
>JABHOG010000046.1 GCA_018694835.1 Planctomycetota bacterium
GATTCGATGACCAGCGCAGTACCAACACAACAGGCTGTGATGAAGAGAATCGTCTCGTAAAGAGTGGTGACTGGCGGACGCCCCTGGATGATGCAGCGCAGGGTGACTCCGGTGGTGAGCAGAATCAGTCCGAGCAGGCACATCAGCCAGGTTCCTCGCGATGGAAGGATGGATTCCGGCTTGAGCCAGCTGAGGCAGGCGATGATGAAGGCCAGGATGAAGCAGATTAGCGCACGATAGAAGAAATCGATGCTGTAAAAGAACACTTCCAGTGACCCTCGATTATTCTGGCCGTGGAGATCTGCCAGCTCAGCCAGTTTTTCCTGCACCAGCACCGCTTGCTGCTGGAGGAGTGGGCGGTCGTCTCTGGCTGCCACCATCGCTTCCATCTGTTTCAACGCATCGGCTTGGCGAGCGACGGGAGAACCCACCAGGGCATTCTGAAGGATCACATCCGATCGAACCCAGACCGCAGGGGGAGAGTCCTCTTGCGTAGAAGTCTGCTCCGGTGCGAACCAGGCGATCCCTTGCCGGGCGATCTGCAACTGATGAACAAGTTGCTCCCTCAGATCTTGCAGGGCGTTGACCACCTCGGTCCTGCGATCTTCTGGCAGTTTGAGCAATGCATCGGTGTTGGCCAGCGCTTCCAGCTCGGTGACGCCGACGATCAGCGGCGAGAATCCAGTTGTCGGCGTGGTTCCATAGATGGCTTGCAACTCGGGAACCGATGTCAGGGGAAAGGTCCAACGAGCCGCATCGAAAGCGTGGAATAATTCTTCCAGCGCTCGGATGTTCTGGGCCAGTTGAATCGTTTGTCTCTCGATCAGACTCCAGTTGGAAGCTTCCTTGGTCTCGCTGATCTTGCCTGCGGTCTCGAAGATCTGATCAAGAGCGGGCAAGAGATCGTCAAAACTCCAGCGCGCACTTCGCTTCCTCTGGGAGACATCGATCCCTGCATTGGTCAAGACTTCCGAGTTGGTCACCCGGATGCATTCGTAGCTCCGCGCAATCTCTGGGTAGAGCATGCAGTCGAGAGCCCAGGCTACGGGTCCGAGTTTCTCCTGGTTGACGGTCAAGGATCGTTTGCCATTGACCTTTAACATGATGAAACCAGCAAAGGTGTCAAAGGGTTTGACCCGGCCCCCATGTTGAAGGGGCCAGTGCTGAACCGCCTCGAGCGTGCTGGCGGACCAAGGGGCTCTCGAAGCGGGAGTCGTATCGGTGGCATCTTGTGAGAGGTTTGGAGTTCCTACCAGCGGTGGGTTGGTGTCCGTTTGTGCGGAGACTCCACAACTCAGTAGTAACAGCAGGGGAAGCCATCTTGGAGTCATCATGAGATCACCTCGTGCTGTTTCGCCTGTTTCTTGCTGTAGGCAAGGAACTTCTGGATGAAGGTGATCGCCATCCCGATGCCGATCACGATACAAGAGTAGAGAGGCCATTGATCCGACGGATTTCGTACCACGGTGAAGACGCTGTACAGTTCAGCATCCGGCGCTGCGTTGGAGGGGCCCCAGCTCGATTGAAAGAGGATCAGCCCCTGATCGCGCAGAGGATCGTTCATCTCGATCCGGACTTTTCGTTGGCTCGCTGCTGCTTTCTGGGTCACGTCGCTTCGATATTCCTTGGCCATCGAGATACCCGGATGGTCGACCTTTTCGAAATTGTCGAGGCGGATCGAGAAGGGCATCGAGTGGCGAACCTTGCGCAATGCCACGGCAAAGGTCTTGTCGGCCACGGTAAAGGTCCAGGGGTAGTTCTGACCACCCCAGAGAAGGGCCTGTTGCCGGGAGCCAACTTCCAGATCAGTCGGGATCATGTCGATGGTCAGACCGGGGAGATTCTGCTCGTTCTCTGCACGTTCCTGCTGCTCCAGCAGTCCCCAGCCGTCGATCGCTGGAGAATCTGCAGTCCAGTTGGGCCCCACAGGTAGCGCCCTGCAATTGGCCAGGGCACCGCTGAACTTCAGTTGGAAAGGCAGTCCGGCGGTCGGTTCTATCGACAGTTCTGATTTTCCTGCCATGCGATCGAACAGTACCAGATGTTCATCCACTGAATCGTTCCCCGTCTCGAATACCGCAACTTCCCATTCGTGATGACTGATGTATTCGGAGGCTTCCTGCGATTCCCACAGTTGTAGGTATCCTTCATCGGAAGCTTTCAGTTTGACCAGTCCCGCACACATCATCAGTGCAATACCCACGTGGATGATGAAGATGCCAAAGTTACGCTTTTGCAACTTGAGCAGGAGAATCCCGCCGACCAGCAGGTTGATGGTGAAGATGATCATGCAGGTCATGCCACCAGGGAGTGGGATGGAGAAACTGAAGGTTTCCGACGGAACGAACCACCAAGCGGAACTGAAGTGGTGGATCAATCCCCACGACTCGAAGTACTTCTGCTGGACTCGATAGAGTCCATGCTCTCCCTGCTCCAGTGTTCCGAGATAAGTGAGCATCAGCAGCAAGACCATCATGACCGTCGCCACCTTCTGCGAGCCGATCTTTTTCAGGAGCGCCAATCCGCTGGAACTCTTCACTGGACCACCTCCAGTGACAGAACCAGTTGCTTCAACTTCGATCGAGCCTCTTTGAGTTCGGCGTCGGGTCCGACCATCTTGACGAAGACTGC
>JABHOG010000008.1 GCA_018694835.1 Planctomycetota bacterium
ACGATGTGCCAGGCGGCCAGGAACAGCAGCAATGAAATCGCCATGGCGGAGAGGATTTCAAACTTCTGATGGCCGTAAGGATGGTCTTCATCGGGAGGCTGTGATGCCATTCGGATCCCGATGAGAGCGATGATGTTGGAAGAACCATCGAGTAGGGAATGAAAACCATCCGCAACCACTGACAGAACTCCACTGGTATAACCGTAAGCCAGTTGCCCACCGGCCACTGCAATATTGGCCAGTAGCGTGCCCCAAAGCACTCGAGAAACTGCACGTTGTCGCTGGATCAATGCTCCTCCAATGGGAAGGAACCGGTCTACTGGACAAATCTCCTGAATCTGACGCTCAGCACCTGTACCGAGGCAATGCTCAACTCTTCCGATCCGATCCTGCGGATATCCGATTCCATCGCCTTGAAACTGGGCTTTCGCCTCAGTTCCTCGATGTGAGATTCTATCCAATCTCCTTGGCGTTGATTTTCACTGCGCCCGCAGATCCTGGTGACTAGCGCCCACAAACCATCGAGGATGGTATTTCTGAGGATCCTCATCGAGAGAGAATCCCAGCGACCGTTGAACATCATCTCGTCACACTTTCTCACCAGTGGATGAAGTCCGCTGCGGTGGCCGAGCAAGTAGTAAATCCGAGCCACATCTCCGACCCGAATGTCATGCGTTCTACTGATATCGAGGATTCTAACCCCTGCGGTCAGATGTTCGAACTTGGCCAGGCTCTGTGCCAGAACGGGTGAGAATCCCGCCGCCAGGGCTTCCTGGATATGATTCTCGTGGCGATCCAGTTCAGGACCGGAGAGGCAATCAGGAATCGAATCCTGGTACTCCGATAGAGGTCTCGCCCCATCCGCAATCAAACCTTCGATTCGGTCCAATCGATCATCATCATGACTACTGAGGAGCCAGGCTGCAGTTCTTCTCAACGATTCCTGGATACGAACCAGGGCCAGGTTTGCAACCCTGGCGGATACTTCCTTGAGTGAAAGTATTTCATCGCGAATCTGCTCCGCGCCGATCAAATCATCCGCGATGAGATACGATCTGGCGATGTGCCCGATCGACCGTCCTGTTTCTCTCTCCATGTCGAGAAAGAAGAAGGAACCAGCGCGATCCACGATCCGGTTGGTCAACACGGTCATGGCAATCTCTCTGCCCAGCTGGTGCTTCTCGATCGCATCTGCAAATCGACTCCGGATGGCCGCGGGAAAGTACTCCCGGAGGAATCGAAGTTCATCCACCCGACCTACAGGCTGGAGAAGTAATCTCTGATACACATCCATCTTGGCGTGGGCAGCGACGATTGCCAGTTCGGGGCGGAACAATCCGATGCCATCGACATGTCTCGTGGTCAGTTCCTCCTGCGTGGGGAGAGACTCCGCTTCTCGATCCAGCACACCGCGATCCTCGAGAATCATCATCGTCCGCTCGATGGAAAAAGGATCTACCTCACTGCGGATCTCGTCGAGACTGAGCAACAAGCCCTGTTCGCGGTTGTTCATCAGCACATGTTCACAAACATCCTGCTGGATCTCGGTCAGGACCTGATTGCGCTGCTCTACGGTGATTCGTCCCGAGCGGACCTCATCGAAGAGCATCGTTTTGAGGTTTACTTCATGGTCTGAACAATCCACACCCCCAGAATTGTCGACGAAATCGGTGTTGATCATCATTCCACCGCGTGAGAGTTCGACTCGTCCACGAGGAGTCACTCCCAGATTGCCCCCCTCGACCATGATGCTCGCCCGCACTGCCGTCGCAGTGACACGACAGGCCGAATTGGAAGAGTCATCGACTGATAGATCGGGCTCGAGAGAAGATCGAATGTAAGTTCCGATACCTCCGTTGAACAACATGTCGACATCGGCACAGAGGATCGCCCGTATCACCTCTTCTGGAGAAAAGACTCCATCTGGCGGCAATCCGAGCAGCACCCGGGCAATCGAAGAAGGATTAATCGTTTTCTCGCTACGATCAAAGATCTCACCACCCTCAGAAAGAGTGGATCTATCGTAGTCACCCCAGTTCGATCGATCCTGATGAAACAGGCGTTCTCGCTCCCCGTATGACCGCTCAATATCCGGGTCCGGGTCGATGAAGATGTGGAGGTGATTGAATGCAGCAATCAATTTCGATTTCCGCGCCAGCAACATTCCGTTGCCGAACACATCCCCACTCATGTCTCCGATTCCGACCACGGAATAGGCGTCTTCATCGGGGTCAATTCCGAGAGCTCTGAAGTGGATCAACGCCTGTTCCCAGGCGCCTCTCGCTGTGATGGCCAGTTCCTTGTGGTCGTATCCGTTGCAGCCCCCTGAAGCAAACGCATCCCCCAACCAGAACTTGTACTTGTGGGAGATCGAATTCGCCGTGTCCGAGAGATGGGCAGTGCCCTTGTCTGCGGCGACCACCAGGTACGGGTCGTCACCATCCCTGCGAATCAAACCCTCAGGAGGAATCACTTTTCCATCGACCACGTTGTCAGTCAGGATCAGAAGTCCCTCGATGAACAACTTGTACAGTTGATCCGCCTGCTGTCGACGCTTGGCTCGATCGGAAGATGGTTTTCGCAAGACGAAACCACCCTTGGCACCGACCGGAACGATCAATACATTCTTGACCATTTGAGTTCGTTGTAATCCGTGCACTTCTGTCCGGTAATCAGTGATCCGGTCAGACCAGCGCAATCCTCCCCTGGCCAGCGGCCCACCTCTCAGGTGAACTCCCTCGACCTCAGGATGATGCACAAAGATTTCTCGCCAAGGGCGCGGGTGGTTCCCCACCGGCAAGGCCATCGAATCGAACTTGTATGCCTGCAGAGGAGAATCACTTCGAGTGAAGCGTGTGGTCCGCAAGGTCGAATCGAGAATCCCCAGGATCCTTCTCAGGAAAATATCCTGAGCACTGGAACGCACATCATTAAGAGATCGGAAAATCTTATCTCGAATCACCTTGGAACGAACTTCTCGTTCAGTTGCATCTAGATCCAGTTCTGGATCGAATCGAATCTTGTAGAACTTCAGCAGGTCACGGGTGATTCCCGCATGCTGGGAAAGAGTCTGCGAGGCAAAGGCGATGGTCGTCGAGATCCCCAACTGGTGCAGGTAGTGCAACTGATTTCGGAGCAGATCGACATCTCTATGATCGATTCCGACCTTTAAAATCAGGCGATCGAGTTGATCACTACTGGTAGCGCCGTTAAAGATCGCTTCCAGCGACTCGATCACCAGTTCCGAACTCCCAATCAGCGGGTGGTCATCGGAATCGACGCCATGAACCTGAAAGGTGTCGACGATGAATCGTTCGCCACTGGACGGACTGATATCGAAGGATTTCTGGTCAACGATCTTCAATCCGAAGTTGTCCAGGATCGGCAAGGTCGTCGACAGAAACAAGTTCTTGCTCTGATAAATCCTCAATCGAGCTGAATTCTTGCCCCGGTCTTCCTTGCTCCGAAGAATACCGAATGCAAAGTCCTTCGACTTCCCGGTTCGTAGTCGCTCGATCTTGGCCGCGTCTAGCATTCCTTCCGCTGGAGAATGATGGATCTGATACCCCTCGGGAAATGCTTCCCTGTAGATGTGGAACTGAGCATCCGAGTCCGTTTCTTTCGAGTTGTCGAATTGACGGTGCAAGCGATCCGCCCAGGTCCCGGCAACCAACCGAATTCTTTCATCAATCCAGTCCGGATCGACCTCGTCGAGGCGATCCGATGCTGTGAAAAAGAACGAGAGTAGTACAGTTCCATGCTTTCCCAGATTGACCCGAGAATCGGAATAAGTGGCTCTCATCATCTCGAACAAAATTCCTTCGATGCGAGAGCGTTGCTCCTCCGAATATCCTTCTCTAGGAATGATCAGAAAGTAGAGAGCTTTCCGTCGTTCCTCATTGACCACCAGATGCCCACGAATTTCCTTCGACCGCTCCACGTAATGGATGGCCTGGATCACCGCCTCGATTTCATTCACTCCAGCCTCGAACAGAAACTCAACAGGAATGGAATTGAAGGAGTTCTGGTACGCCTTGTAGCGCATCCCCCCTCTCTGAATCGAATGATTCGAGATCAACTCTTCGAGTTTGTTCCGAACATGGGGTATTTGATCTCCCGGAGTCTGTACTCCCTTGAAGGTGAACAGACCCCAGAAATGGATGAATCGAATCACTCCATCGACAGCGGGCTCTTTCACCACGAAGTGATCAATTTTGCCATTGCGGTGAACACAGGAATCTCCCATGCCCTTGAAGGAAACAATGTGATCCATCGGTGAAGAATCGCCTGAAAGTAGCCGGATCGCTTGATCGGATCTCTCGATATCCACCTCTTCTGGGCAAGGGACCCCGAGGGAAAGATCGATCTCCAGTGAAGGATCAGGACTCTCGGCACCGATCCAACGATTCACTCCGAAGAACACGAAGTGATCCTGAAATAGCCATTCCAGGAGGTTCCGAGTCGTCTGCAAGTCTCCGCTGGGAACTCCCGAAGCACTTCTGCGGATCGCTCGGATCGAATCTCCGATCACGCCCTTCATGCGCTTGAAATCCGTCACGATGGTCGTGACCTTGGAGAGTCCAGAATGGATATCTTGAAGGAGTGCATCGCTCTGTTCCGAATCGAGCGCAGAGTCAATTTCAAAGTGGCAGATGACTTCGTCTCTCGACTTTGCAGCGGTCGCATCGATGGCAATGATGGTGCCATCTTTATCCCTGACCACCGAAGCACTGGCCGTATGCTTGCTGACCAGTTCAAGATCATGTCTCTCGATGATCATCTCTATGGTGTCGACCACGAAGGGTTGATCATCACAGACAACATCCAAAAAGAACGACGACCTACCTGTTGAAGTGCCCTGCTCGATATCGAGGCTGACCAGAACCTCACTCTTGCTCCTCTGTAGTACCAGGTTAAAGGTGTTGAGAAGATCTCCGGCGAGCCGGCGTAGTACCTTTTCGTCATATAACTCATCCAGTACGGCGTCATACTGTTCGAGAAAATCACGAAGGATGGGAGCCAGCCTGGCATCCGTCAGGCGAGGATCCATCGGATCGAGCAGACCGACCAAACGGCCGTTTCCCCTCTTTTCGTTCTCGTCACTTTGCATCGAATTCCCTCTCGAGACGGGGGCTTCGAGTCCCGATCCATCGACGAGTCGTTCTTCACGGGCGATATGACCCGCTTGTATCGGTTTGGCACCCTTCGGGGAAGTTAATCTGGCTGAATCTTCTGCTCCGGACTAGCCTCCACATCGGGATCGACCTACCCTGATGCCCTCAGATCACCCACCAGGGGGATTTCAAGCCGTTGTAGGAAGAGATAACTTTCGCGGAGGATTTTGAAGCGATGGCTGCCGAAGATTCAGTATCAAAAAACGAGGGACCGGCGGCAACCCGGATCGGCCGACCATTGCTCAAAATGGGCGGCTGCCTGGTGGTGCTACTGGTCGCCATCTCGGTCGGCGGATTGATCTCGATGTGGATGGTATTATCCGGCGGACTGCAGGACACCCCCCTCCTCTTGCCCCCCTTGGTTCACGCCCCCCAGATGACCGAGGCGATGGAGAGTTGGCCTCCCACTCAGGGGAGTGCTTCTTTCACTCTCGATCAGTGGAATCTCATCCTTGCCGACGAGTTGGGCCGATTGGTCGCCTCGAATGAACTCAGTTCTGGAAGCGGCATACGCCTGATCTCCCAACCCGATGGGCGGATCCGCGGGCTCATCACCCTGGGATTTCCTGAGGAACAGCAGCAGGTTTCCTGGCTGCTCCGCGGTAAGTTCATCAATATCGAGATGATCGGCACTGTGGTCATTCACGATGGGGTCATCGAGGATGCAAAACTGGATCTCTACCAGTGGGGATCAATCTACAAGGGTAAGGATCTGACCAGAGAACAATCGATCGAAAGCCTCGAAAAGGTGATCCAGGACCTGAAAAAGTTCCCCTGGGCATCGATCCCGATCCGCCATCTGGAATATGATGGAGAGCAGTTAAGAATCACCACGGGAGAGTGACTCACCCCCGCGGATGGAGATGCTGGTTACCACCGATTTTTCTGGATCTTCTCGAAGGAAAAGGCGACCCATTCCAGGTCGGGAAGCCAACTGTTGAACTGGTCCATCTCGAAGGACCCCCTCAACTCATAGGCATTGGAGACTCCAACCAGGATGTACGACCGGTGCATTCTCAATGCAGGCTTTGGCGGCTCTTGAGGCTCACCATCCTTGGGCTCATCCTTTCCCGGACCCTCCTGAAGAGAATCTAGAACCGATCCCCCTACGACGTCGACAGCAGACTTCGTGGCTCCAGGACTGGAAGCTCCAGGCTTTGAATCACCAGGCTCCGCTCCTTCCGGATCATCTTCACTCTTCTTCGGTTTCGCTGGCGGCCGGTCGGAGTACTGGAAGACGAAGGCATCGAGGCCTCCCAGATCCCCCTTGAGGGTCTCAACATCGGCGTACTTCTTGCGCAGTGCCGGAAGCAGAACCGAATCGATCCAGTCTTCAGAACGCTGGTCCGCTTCCGCCTTCGACAGGATTCGCACCCGAATCTCGTTTTCAGTCTCAGGGATCTTCATCAGCACCAGGTCACGGTCTTCGATTTCCAGGGGAGCAAATTTCCAGCGATCATTGGGTCGATCGATGGCGAACATGAAATCTAGCGAAGTGAAGGTGTTTCCTTCCACTTCACCCGCCGGATCAGGGTTGAGATCGAGTACGTATTCTTTCCAGTCTGTTTCCATCTGGTCGACACTGGTGAAGTACTTCTTGGCCAGATCATTGAACTGTCTCTGCCCTACACGTCTCGTCTCGCCCGCCACCCAGTATTCCGCCAGAAACCTCTGCCCCTTGCGACTCTCTGGACCGTTGATGAGGTAGTGCATCACTGCCCATGAATCGGCGTAGTGAGTCCCACCAAATCGATTCTTGGGGAGACCACCCAGTTTGGAGAGAACGGTGTGGGTTCCTTCTCTCATCTTCTCCTGGATGTGAAACAACCGATCACGAGGAATCAAACCTGAAACCAACTTCTTCTTCTTGTAGTCCAATTTTGATCCGTCACCAAAATAAACGGCAAGTCCCTCGATGAACCAATTGGGGTAGTTGGACATCCGGGGCATTTTCTTGCCCTGGAATGCATGAGTCCCCTCGTGCGCCAGCACCGTATAGGTGGTCCCGGTCAATCCAAAGGTGCCGTGGAATGCGGTCACATTTTGGGACCCGGGATTATAAAACCCCCCCACTCCACTGCCCATTCCGGTCTTGAGCATGAACTCATCGTGTGTGCGATAGATCTTCACGAGGGGTTTCTGACTGCGAACATCCTTGGATTTGAAGATCTTCCCCAGCGTGTAGTAGAGACTTTCCATGATCCACTGGTAGGTGCGAGCCACCTCGGGAGTGCTGTTACATTCGATGATCCAGTTTTTCGATTTGATGACCGAACGCTGGCTCCAGGGTACCCCCTCGTACTCCTTGCGTTTGTTCTCCTCGAATCGTTCGCGATTCTTTCGTCTTTTCTCCAGCAACTGCTCCCGACGCGCAATCTCTTCGGGAGCCAGGCGACGGATCACCGAGTCAGGAGTCACGGACCTGCCCGAGGCGCCATCATCTGGAACTGGAGGCTTACGGGAAGGCTCGGGAACTGGAACGGGAGCGGGAACGCTCCCACCAACGGGTGGAGTCAGCCGCACTCCGTCGCGTCTCCACCCCTTCGCCACCAGATCTGCTGCTTCGGCAGGAGTTTTCCACTGGTCGTCGACCTTGCCCCAACCCAACCCAATCTTCGATGGTTCATGCTCTGGATTGATCTCGAGAGCCTTCTCAAACGCTTCACGGGCCGGCTGCTCCATTCCGCGCTCACGTGCCCATTTACCGAGGGAAAACCAACCGGATACTGACCCCCTGCGAGTGGCACGTTTTTCCCGTTGAGAGTACTCCCTGCGATCGACCTCTTCCCCTCGAATCACCAACTCGACACGATCCATCTGGATGGAAGTCACGCCGAACGCACTCTTGACCGAGATCTTCTCATCATTTTCCTCGACGATCTCGCCGATCACCTCATCCCCGGTCTTGAGGACCACGATCACACGGTCACCGGTATCCACACTGACGACTCCCTCATTCAGGATCGCAGCGTACATGGTTGAGGAGAGAAGCAGTGCCACGACACCAGCCAGTGCTCCCCGGACCAGAAGTGATTTGAATTCAAATTTCATCGATCTTCCTCCACACCCAGATGGACCCATTCGAGCCCTCGAACCAGCGGCAGAATCGAGAACACAGCGATCCCTTCTTCCCGTACCGTCACCCGGTATAGAGGAAATTCTCGGTGAACTTCTCGAAATACTGCAGTGCATCGGGGTAATCCTCGATCGAACACTCGAGAACATTTCCGTACAACTTGTCTGGAGATCCAAAGATCCCGATGGCAAATCTACGCGGTTCGCCCAGTTCCGGAACATTGTTTCCGGCAGTCCCGATGACTCGCTTACCGTCGAGTACAGCCACATACATCGGGTTTCCACCCATCTGCTTGCTCGCAATCTCTTCGACATATTTGACTTCACCAAATATGTTGCCGATCAGTGAGCGGGCGTAATCTTCACTGAGTTCAGCGTGAAGACCATTGGGCCAGCTATAGGTGGAGAGTCGCTTCTTCTTCGAAGATCCTCCACCGATGGCTGCACACACCTCGGAGGCGTAAAGCAGCCCCGATTTCTGCCAGCGCCAACCGATCGGTTTGGTCACCTCGAGTTTTAATTCCTCGCTGCTAAACTTGTTCCCTCGTTTCCTGCCCAGCTCTTCCACGGGCAATCCGAGGATCCACTCCTTGTACTCTTCTTCCCACTCTTCAACGCTCTGACCCGAGTGCTGGACGATGAGTTGCTCGAAAAACTTGGCTTCCTTCTCGTAGTCGCAGAATCCATCGAGCTGCTGACAATGGAGCAGCCAGTCTTCCATGATCTTTCCGCCGGTGTTGTCGCTCTTACTCCACGCACCATATTCATTGCCATACAAACACCAGAAGAAAACGCCCCAGGCATGCCCGTAATAGAATCCACCGAATCGCCCCTGGTTCAGGCGTAGCAATGTACTCAACGTACAGAAATTTCCGTCCTCGATCGCCGCCTTCAGTCCCACCAATCGATCCCTTGGAATCTCGTTGATCTCGACCTTGCGACGGCTGATCTTCGATCCATCCCCGAAGTAGACCGCCAATCCCTCTACCGTCCAGATGGGGAGGGACTGAAGCGACTTGAAGATCATTCCCTGAAATTGATGGGTTCCCTCGTGAGCCAGAACTTCTTCAGTACTTCCGGTCGATCCAAAGGAACCGTGGTAGCCGGTCACATCCTGTCGCAACAGGTTGTAGAAACCGCCGATATTGGGACCATTCCCGGTCCAGTCCATGAACTGTTGATGGTTGGCATGGATGTAGACATCACTTCGCGGTGCCCGCTTGAATTTCCGCGGCCAGAATCTTTCGATGAAGACCTTGTCGTAGGCTCGATACAGCGACTCCATCACATCCGAGTAATAACGAGCGTTCTCCTCGGTCGAGTTGCAGTAGATCACGTAATGGGGCGTGATGATGGGCTCGATCGTCGCCCAATCCCTGCCGCGTAACTCCTCGATGTAGGCGTCTCGCCCCTTGAGCGATTGGGCCCTCTTGGCGGTGGACTCCTCCTCCTGGCGAGCGACGATCTCATCCGGGGTGAGCCACTCTCCTCCGTACAGTTCCTTCCCCTGGGCACCCATCGCCTCCTCGAGTGGCATCCAACGCCCCTCGTACTCGATCTCACCGAGTGCGTCTCGAGCTCTCTTCAACCCCGGAGAAATCTCGGTCGCCTTTCGCCAGGATTCTCTGGCCAAAGATTGCTCCTGCTGCTCCAGTGCCCAATCTCCCAGATCACACCAATCCTCGGCGCTCTTGGCCAGTTGAGCGCGCTCCTCGTACTGCTCTGGAATCGTTTTGAATCGCTCCCACTCGAGCAGGTTGGCGCGATCGACCTTGGCGGTGCCGAATCGATGTTTGATGGAAATGGAATCTCCCGCCTTTTCCACCACCTCGCCCTCGTAACTACCTCCACGACGAAGTTTGACGCGGACTCGATCTCCCACCTGGATGCTGTCAAATTCATCTGTGGGAGCCACCGAGTGAGACTCCTGGGAACTGGATGAGAAGGATGAAGCGGCGCAACAAACTCCTGGAATCAGCAGACTGACCTGGATGATGAGAAGAAAACTCAATCCCCTGGCTCGACTCATCGAATTCTCCTTTTCGGACGAAGATCATTCAAGTAAACAGACCCTGCACTATTGCCACTCCCAGATGCTTCGGGATCACTCGACGAAGTGGCGGCTGAATCTATCAGGAGTCTAGGCGACAGCAGGAGTTGGAGCAAGAAGAGCACGCCATTTCAGGGCTATCGGATCCGGTGATTCCAGGGCTCTACTGGAGTTCCCTGAGCGTCTTCCGTGCTTCTTCCTGAAGCAGTTTGAGCCAATCCTCGGCAGAGATCTGCCCGATCACCTCCAGTTCCTTCACCAGCACATCGACTCCATAGGTTTCGATGGCGATCCCACCGCGGCGCTGACCTGGACGTGGGTCTGTGCTCAGGATCGGGCTCCCGTTCAGTTCCAGGTGGGAACCCTCGTCATCTTCTCGCACCTCGACACGAATCAACTGGCCCACCTCAACCCGTGGCAAGGGAGTCGGCATCTGAAACTCCCCTCCTCCCCTCGCCAGAACCTGCTCTTCGACGATGGCGTGTGCCGGCAGCAGAACATCATCCTCCCCCACTCGAATCGAGGACACTTCGGGAGGGCGGATGCCGACCCCGAAGATCAGAGCATCGGGCGATCCATCCCACAGCACCACATTGAGATTGGGAGCATCTTCTCGGGTGACCAGACCGATGACCGTCACCTCGACTGTCGATTCAAATCGCACGGAGGACTCGAGGGTCACCCTGCCCTGGATACGAGTCAGATCACCACCGGCTGAGATGAGGGATCCGGGTCGAGGCTGCCAGCCAGCCAGTCCGCCATCGCCACGCTGCCAGCGGATGCGAATCGAGCGGGTTTCCTGCGACCAGTTCGACACACTCGCACCGGCGAACAATCCGAGCGCCTGCGGACCATCGCGATCGACCAGCGCCGACCACCAGTCCACCAGCAGATCCTCGTGTCGGATGCGCTGTTGATCATCGCTCCAGGAATGAATCGACAGGGCGATCTGCCGCAGTTTTTCCACTTCTCCCTGCAACTGAGCTCGCTTTCCCTCCTCCAGCCACTGAGTCAGTTGACGCCGCCTCAATCGATCGGCCGCCGCTGGCAGTTCCCCTCCCATCGAGGAACGTGAAAGGGTCAGGATGGAATTCTCGCGACTCCAGACCACCTCGAGCCGCTCGAGTCGATCGAGCGGCGGCGGATCCGCAGACGATTCACCGATCAGTTGGAGCCATGTCTGAGCCGACAGCGAACTCCAGAGATGGGTTTCCGGATTGCGGCGACCGATCCTCTTCAGTGTCACTTGCTCAGAAGACACGGACATCACTCGAGCGACGAAGGGAGTACTGCCGACCAGGCACCACCTCGACTGAGCCTCATCTCCGACCCGTTTTCCGGCGCTTTCGCAGATGGCTCGTGCATCCTGTCTGAGGCTCTCGATGCTGCTCTTGAATTGCTTCCATCGTCGATCGAGGGAAGCAAACTGACCGACCTTGTCGGGGGCCTCAACGGTCCATTCGATGTCACTCGCCAGTCCCACGAGGCACTCTTCCATCTTCACTTCCACTGCGCTCAGAAGTTCCTCGTAGAGCCCTCCTTTACGCTGAAGTTGCTCCACCTCGGCAGCAAAGCGTCGTTCCAGTCGGAGTGTGTCGGCCATCTTTTCGATGACGGCAGCGGCTTGCACATGATGATCGCGTTCGATCCACTGCTTTGCTTCGGCACGAGCCTGCTCGATCTCTCGCGTCTCGATCCATCGGTAGGCCAGCCGCAGTGCCGCTCGTTCCTCGACAAGATCGGACTGCAGCGGGGTCTCCAGCGAATCGAGTTCGGCTCGCACCTTCTGGTAGTTCCCTGCCCTGAAACTGCTGAGAATGGCATCTCTGGAACGATTCCAGTCACCCCACTGGAGCCGTTCATTCTCTAACTGATCGAGGCGTTGCCACCGTTGCTCTGCTTGCGCCTGGGTCCGCTGCTGATAAATCTGCGGATCGGGCACCCGATCCGATACCACCTCGGATCCATCCGAGGGTCGCTGATCGGATCGACCTCCCTGCGCTGGGTCCGTCACCCCATCGGAGGAGTCACTCCCCGACAGTTTGTCAGGTGTCGCTAGAGGACTTTCGGGCTGACCCCAGTTCACCGCCCAGGCGATTCCCGCCGCCAGTGCCAATGCAGCCACCAGCAGTGGCCACCTCTTGCGCGGCTCGGGTGCACTCCGTTCGAGCAGTTCGAGACACCTTGAAAATCCCCCCTCACCGGAACGAAGCGCCCGGATCGGATCTTGCCAGCGGCTCGAAAGATGCCAGCGCTTGGCGATGGAAGTCAGGTTCTTGGCCGCTTGAATCTGACAGGGTAGATCATCGAGTTGTTTGGTGAGAGGCCCCAATTCCGTGACGGCAAATCTGCCACCAGGAAGTTTCAAGATCGAACTCAGCGGAACCGACTCGATCGACCACCCCTGCAAATGGAGTTGACGATGAAGTTGAACCAGCATCCGAGCCACCTGATCAGCATCGATCTCCTCTCGCGAAATCGAACGGACCGGGCGTCCCTCACCCTCATCGAGGGCAACATATCGTGCCTGTCCCACCGCCCCTTCATCGATGACTCGTAATGCGCCCTCGCCATCGAGTTTGACGATGGCCCGGATCTCCTCGATGAATTGCTCCTGTTGAGATCGACTTGAGGCGGGGAGCACCTTCAGAAGTACCCTCCGATCGAGACGGATCTGACGCGCCTCGATCCAGATTCCGATCCTCCCAGGACCGCGGATGTGGAGCGGCTGGAAGCCCGGAATCTCAGGGGTATTCGGGTCGACCTCGGTCATCTCAACGCTTCCTACCCTTGCGGGAAGGGGGTTCCCCGGGCAGGACCGAATCGGGCTCCTCCCCACGCAAACGCCGCACTCGATCGCGCAGTGCCGCGGCTCTCTCGAAATCGAGTGCCTGGGCCGCCTCCAGCATCTGCTGCTCCAGTTGATCGATCATCTCCGCACGTTGTTGATCAGGCAAGTCGGTACCGGTCTCCTCGACCTGCTCGGTTCGAGCACGGACCTCCTCTTCGACCGTGGTGCCCAGTTCCTTGCGAATCGTCTTGGGAACAATCCCGTGTTCATCATTGAATTGCTGCTGAATCGTCCTTCTGCGATTGGTCTCGTCGATGGCACGTTCCATCGATCCGGTGATCACATCGCCGTAGAGGATCACCCGGGCTCGCTCATTTCGAGCGGCTCGACCAATCGTCTGGATCAATGCAGTAGCACTGCGCAGGAACCCCTCCTTGTCGGCATCCATCACCGCCACCAGTGACACTTCCGGAAGATCGAGCCCCTCTCGTAGCAGGTTCACTCCGACCAGCACATCGTAAGTCCCCCGGCGTAATTGCTGCAGGATCTCTACTCGTTCCAGGGTATCGATCTCCGAGTGCAGATAACGAGCCTTGATCTGGGTCTCCTGAAAGAAGTCGCTCAGATCCTCGGACATCCGCTTGGTAAGGGTGGTGACCAGCACACGATCGCCCAGTGCCAGGGTTTCCTGGATACGCTCCAGCAGATCCTGAACCTGACCTCGGGCCGGGCGAACCTCGACCTCTGGATCGAGGAGACCTGTCGGACGATTGATCACCTCGATCACCTCGCCCCCACACTTCTCCAGTTCCCTCGGAGCCGGGGTTGCCGTGACATGGATTGTCTGGCCGCGGACCTTTTCCCACTCAGGGAATTTCATAGGTCGATTATCGAGAGCACTCGGTAGCCGGAAGCCGTGATCGACCAGGGTTTGCTTGCGCGATCGATCCCCCTCGTACATGCCACCTAACTGAGGCAAGGTGACATGGGATTCATCGACGAGGGTGAGAAACCCGTCGGGAAAGTAATCGAGTAGATTGGGTGGCCGCTCTCCCGGCTCGAAGCCGTTGAGATGGCGGGCGGAATTTTCGATGCCAGGGCAATAGCCCGCTTCCGAGAGTAGTTCCAGATCGTAGCGAGTTCTGGTCTGGAGCCGATGTGCCTCCAGTTCCTTTCCCTGTTCCCGTAGTTGGATCAGCCTTTGATGCAACTCGGTCTGGATCCCTGCGATGGCTTGATCGACATCCTGATGGCTGACCACGTAATGTTTTGCCGGGAAGATGGTCACTTGGTTCAACTGCCCCAGAACCACTCCGCTGACCGGATGGAACTCCTCGATCCGTTCGATCGAATCACCAAACATGTCGATACGGTAGGCCACTTCTTCGTTGGCGGCATGCACCTCCAGGACATCTCCACGAGCTCTAAAACTAGCCCGGCCTGGATCGATATCGTTGCGCTGGTACTGGATATCGATCAGTTTCCTCAGCACTTCGTCTCGATCGATCTCGTCTTCCACCGCCAGCGTAATCATCTTCCCCTTGAAGGCTTCTGGCGATCCAAGGCCATAGATACAAGAGACGGAAGAAACGATCACTACATCGGGTCGCGTCAACAAACTGGCAGTGGTCGCCAGACGCAATCGATCGAGATCTGCATTGATCCCGGCATCCTTCTCGATGTACATGTCGCGTGCGGGAAGATACGCCTCGGGCTGGTAGTAGTCGTAATATGAAACGAAGTACTCGACAGCATTTTGCGGCAAAAACTTCTTCATCTCGGAGTACAACTGCGCTGCCAAGGTCTTGTTGTGAGAGATGATGATGGCGGGCCGACCGGTGCGTGCGATCACCTGTGCCATCATGTAAGTCTTGCCCGATCCTGTCACCCCGAGCAGTACCTGATCCGGTTTCCCTTCATCCAGCCCCTCCACCATCGCATCGATGGCGGCGGGTTGGTCTCCTGCCGGCGCAAACTCGGAGTGCACCACAAATGGTGATCCAGGATATTGATAGATATTCAACGGTTTCCATCCTCTCCTCTGGAAGATTCGGTGACGGGGTGCTGGCACATCTCAGGCCCGCCATTACAGGGACGTGGCGACAACCACGGACCGGCCTCGAGTAATGGACGATCGGGCACTCCCGCGACTCGCATCACCTGGCAGAGGCACAGAAAACCGCTGTCCCCGACCCGCGCCCGGGTGATCTTTTGCGCCGTGACGCTACCGATCCCCTCGATCAACAGCAGCCGACTGATCGGATCGGTGCCCAGATCGACCCCGACCGTTGCCACAGTCGGCCCCGGATCGATCGAATCGATCACCGTGACCAACGGGTGTTCACTGCGAACACCGCCGGTCAACAGTGCCCAGGCCAGTAACAGGCCCCATGCCAACAGGTGACCGTGAGCCTCTGCTGTGCTGAGGATGGCTAGCCTGCCTTCCCATGGTGCGGGTTATTATCGGGGTTTCAGACCAGAAGGTCCACGAAACCCCTCGACCTGATCTCCCACATGGATGCCATGCTGGGCAAACCAACCAACATTGGTTTCGAGGGCATATCGAACTTCCTGACTCGAGCGGTACCTGGGAAAGGCAACTTGCCCCGGCCGAGGGGCATCCATCTTGAGAATGTCGACGATCCGACCGGTGTCATCGAGATAGGCGATATCGAGAGAGATCTTACAATTCTTCATCCAGAAGCCCTGAAGCAACGGCGCAGGAAAGATAAATAGCATTCCCATATCTTCCGGCATCGACGTTCGATGCATCAGTCCATTCTGACGGCGGTTGGGATCCGCTGCGATCTCGCACCAGACCTCCACCTTCTTGCCACTCTCGGAACTCTCGATCTGTACCTTGTGACTTCCTGGTCGCACATTGGCCCGAGATGGTTTGGGGCCCTCACAAGCGGACAAGATCAGCAGCAATCCCATCGTCAGGATGGCCAACTCACTCTTGCCTGGGGACCGTTGAATCAGAGTTTTGAAATCGATCATTGTCCGGACTCCTTGCCAGTGGATCGTTGAAGATCCTCTAGTATTTTTTTGCTCCTATACGCTCGCACCAGGCGTAGCATTACCGGGTAGCAAGGCAATGCGAAGAGCAATCCAACCACGCTCCCACCCACAAACAGTGGTCCCAACACATCATTCCCTATCGAGCGGAGTAACTCCAGGCTTACCTCGTACCAGCCGGCCGCATTTTCCGTGGCCTGCTCGGTCAACTCGATCCAGTACAACTTGAACTGGGCGAACGACTTTCCCTCCTGGGCGAGGCACTTCAGCCCGACCCAGTAATCGAGCCAGTAGATCGGAATCAGCGTCAATGGATTCGAGACGTAGACCATGATCAACCCGGCCAGGCGATTGGCAGGGATCA
Organism: Planctomycetota bacterium; assembly: GCA_018694835.1. Taxonomy (GTDB): domain Bacteria; phylum Planctomycetota; class UBA8108; order UBA1146; family UBA1146; genus QNYK01. The sequence continues at coordinate 16,473 of JABHOG010000008.1, forward strand.
CCATGCTGACGAGCAGGATGATGATCATCTGAATCCCCACGGTAGGTGTCATCGCAACGAAAAGACCGATAGCGGTCCCCAGGGCGATCGACTCCGGAGTGCCGTCCAGTTGAAGCAGGCGCTTCAAGATGGGCAGAGGAACCGGTTCAGAAATGGATTCAGTCAAGGGAGTGCCTCCGGTGCTTCTATTCACTGGCGAGCCATCCTGGCGACAAGACGCGGGCCTTCCACGGATGCTAATCTCCTCGCCGACAGATTTCCAGGCAAGGATCCAGTTTCCGACGAGGAGTGGATCATGAACTGGATCGAGGAACCGGATCGATCCGCAAGGTCAGGTCGAGTGCAGCGGCAGAATGAGTGATGGCCCCGCAGGAAATCCTGCTGACCCCGGCCGCCGCATGGCCACTGACGCTCTCTTCATCGATGCCTCCGCTGGCCTCGATGGCCGAAGCCTCGAGCGACAAACCCGCTTCCCCTGCTGCTTCGATCCAGCGGCTCAACAGTTCCGGGCTCGTGTTGTCGACCAGGATGATGTCGACCCGCTGCTCCAGACAGGCGCGGAAACTGATCTCGTCTTCGACCTCGATGGCTATGGGGCGTGATTCATCCGCCTGGCGTAGGCGGGTCACGATGAACGCCACCTCTGCGGCTGGATCATCGGCCAGTTGCGGATTCAACCGCTGGAGCCACTCTCGATGATTCTCTTTGACCATCGGAAACTGAGCCAGATCCCCACGGTGACTGACGCCACCCCCCGAGCGAACCGCTTGTTTCTGGAAGATCCGGATGCCCGGGAGCGTCTTGCGGGTATCGAGGATCTGAACCCCGTGAGAGCGACTCACCAGAGCCTCGGTCCGGGTGGCAATCCCGCTGAGATGAGAACCGATGTTGAGCGCGGTGCGCTCTCCTGCCAACAAGGACACGAGTGGACCGTCGACCACCAGTAATACACTGCCCGCGACCACCGGATGGCCATCCGAGAGCCGCTCGATTACCTGGCAATCCGCATCCAGTTGCTCGAAGACCGCGGCCATCGCCGCAGTTCCACAGACCACACCCTGCTGACGCGAAGTCACCACCGCACGACCCCTCACTACCGGTGGGTCGAACAGCACCATGGTGCCATCGTCTCTCGCTCGATCTTCCTCGAGGGCGGTGCAGATCCATTGCTCCAGCGGGAGCAGCGTCTCTTTCAGGGTCCAGAACCGTTCCAGATCCGTGCTGTCATGGCTGACCACTGCTGTGCTCCTTCCTGCAGGGCTCAATACCCCACTCGCTCTGTCACCACGAGTGGACCCGAATCTACCTCCTGCAACAAGGAGACCCCTCTCCGCCAGTAAAATTCTATCTCGGAGAGTGACTCTCTCACCTTTGCTGGCGCAATGGCGTGGCGCTGCGTACCATCTCGACGACGATCCCGACTGCGGGAGTTCGCCTCGATCGATCCCCTCATTCGGGGAGAAAGGGATGAAACTCGATGATCCAGCTGGAAGACCCTGCCGATCAGGCGATGGTGGCCAAGATCCACGAAGCGGAACAAGAACACCTGTTCGATGACTGGGATCAACTTGATTCCGCCGCTCGTCATTCCCTGTTGAAGGACCTCCATCACATCGATCTGAGTTTCATACAGCAGTTGATTCGAGAGCATCTCGATTCCAGCGCTTCCGAAGCACCCATCGCCGCTCCAACGCCTCCCGACTGGATCCCCCTCGAGCATCCCGACCGTGCGACGGCAAGGCAACGAGGGCTGGAGGCTCTGCAGCGAGGTGAAGTGGCAGTGCTGATGGTGGCTGGTGGTGTCGGAACCCGACTGGGGCATCCCGGCCCCAAGGGCTCATTTCCGATCTTGCCCATCAGTGGTGGCACCCTGTTCCAGATCTTCTCCGAGTCGTTGCTACGATTGCAAAAATTGGTCGGTCGATCGATCCATTGGATCATCATGACCAGTCCGACCAACCATGCTGAAACCTTGCAGTACTTCCGCCAGCACGATTATCACGGATTAACTCCTTCGGAGGTCACGATCGTTCCGCAGGAACAATTGCCGGTGCTCGATTCGCGCCGCTGCAAGATCCTCAGAAGCGGCCCCGGACAGGTGATGTTCAGCCCCGATGGCCATGGCGGTTCGATCCGCTTGCTCCAGAGAACCGCGGCGGATCTTCGCCAGCGAGGAATCCAGCACATCTACACCCACCAGGTCGATAACCCGCTGGCGCGGATGGCGGATCCAGAACTGATTGGTCTCCACATCGAACAGGACTCCCGCTTCACCTCGAAGGCGGTGGCCAAGACCGACCCCGACGAAATGGTCGGTGTCTTCTGCAGGGTGGGAGATCACCTCAGGATCATCGAATACAGTGAACTCGGGGAAGAGGATCGTCATCTCAGGAATCCAGATGGCTCTCTCTCCTTCCGGGCGGGCAACATCGCTACTCATGTCATCGAACTCGATTTCATCGCACCGGAGACCGCAGCCGGGCCACTGCAGTTACCTTTCCATGTCGCGCGGAAGGCGATTCGACACTGGCACGGAGGAGAGTGGCACGAGCCCACCTCACCCAATTCAGTTCGATTCGAGACTTTCATCTTCGATGTCTTACCGATGGCCAACAGGGGCCTGGTCGTGGAAGCCAATCGAGATCTGGAATTTGCTCCGGTCAAGAACGGAGAAGGCAATGATTCCCCTGCCACCTCTCGCTCAGCCATGCAGAAGTTATGGGCCAGTTGGTTGGTCCAGTGCGGGATCGAACTGGAATTCGATTCTTCTCACCAACCATTGCGCACCATCGAGATCTCTCCGCTGGTCGCTGGCGATGCGACAGAACTGAAGAAGGCACTGGAAAAAATGGAACTCCCTACGGAAGGTACGATCCTGATCCGATGAAGATGATTCTCTCGCTACTCCTGCTGGTCTCATCGTCCGCCTTGGCGCATTCCGATGAAATCATGCTCGAATCGATCGCCTCGGCACTCGATTCGGGGAATGCACTGGTGGTGGCAAGAGCCCATGCGGCGTTAGATCGACTCGACGACGGGGCGATTCCAGGACTACGAGAAGTTCTCGATCAACCACTGTCGATTCACAGCCGATCGATCCTTGCCGCCAAACTCGGCACGATTCTCAGTGCGACCCTGGCGAATCTCGATGCGGCGGTCTATGAATTTGCCGCGGCCCGCAACCGGGCCAGGCCTCAAAGCGAGGATTCCGCAGCGGTGGGAGGAGAATCTGCAAGGGCTGAACGTGAATCTGCCCGTCGAAAGGTCGAAGCGATCGAACAGCAACTGATCGCAGCAGGACTCCAACTGGGCTCGGCACTGATCCATCACCAGGATCTGAGAGGAATTCGATCCTCGCTGGTACAAAGTGTCCACCAGCGGTTACAGAGGTCGCTTCATTCCCAGATGAAAAATCGCTGGACCTCGTGGTCCGATCCGCAGCAGATTCGACCGGCAGATCTGCGCTGGATCAGCGCATTGCTCGAGCCGTTGGGCGAATCGAGCGATACGGATGCAGTGGCCCACCGCGCGGCACTGCTGGCCATTGGTCAGCTCGAAAGCCTCGACCATGAACAGATCCTCGATGCACGACGCTGGCTGCTGGTGCTTGGAGAGCATGGCCAGCGTGCACTCGAAGAGTGGGTAAAACAGCCTCAGACCTCGACCATCCCTCCCGCATCTCGACGAGAATGGAGCGTCCGCAATCGCTTACGAGTTCCTGCCAGACTCGATACTGAATCCACCCTCTCACTGGCGGGTTGGGATCAATTCGAGGTCTCTGAGAGACTGGAAGCGATGATCAGACTGCGCTCGGCGTACGGAGATCGATCCACACCGACGCTGGACCATCTTGCGCGCAAAGATCCCCATCCAGCGGTGAGGAGAAGAGCCGCCGAACTACTGTCACTGCTGGGAGACCCCAGAGGTGCGCGAATCCTCCTCGCGCAACGGCAGGTCAGTGACCAACAGTTCGAACAAGCGAGTCGCGATGCCGTTCTTCGAGCCGCATCTACACTGCGCGATTCGGGCGAACTGGAAGAAGCACTCTCGCTACTGGAGGACCTGGCCCTGCGTCTCACCGCCGATGCCGAGGTTCACGAGGCTCTCGGAATCGTCTCTCTGCGTCTACGAAATCTCGATCGTGCCATCGAGGAACTGCTCCGAGCAATTTCCCTCGAACCTTCCAACTCCACGACCCGCTACAATCTGGCCTGTGCTCTGGCGCTCGACGGGCAGATTGAACCGGCGCTAACAGCCCTCGAGAGTGCAGTGGTCGCAGGATACTCCGATTCGCAACATACCCGGCAAGATCGAGACCTGGAGTCGTTACGGGGCCTGGAGCCGTTCGAAACTCTGCTCGAGCGGATGGCTCGACGCTGACCAAGCGGCCCAATTGTGGGTCTGATGTTATTATTCCGGGGAAGGACCCGGCTCCCTGCCGGGACAAAATCAATGCCTCAGATGGTCCGATCCGCCGGGATCCCCGGCGATGCTGCACGTACTATGCTCGATCTCTCCAGTGGTCTACCCGATGGAACCTGGCACCTCCAACCGGATGATCCTGAAGCTCCCGACATCCGGATCCAACTGGAAGCCGGCCGGTTGGTCGACCTCGATCGCCCGGGACAACCGAGCGTTCTCCACCGGGCCCTGATCCTCGATGGTCCGCTGCGACCCCGCGAACGAGATCGCTGGATCAAACGTGGCGCCGACCTGGGAACATGTCCCGGGCTGCTGTGCCTCGAACAACAGGGCATCGAAGCGAGTGTGGCAGGGGAACAGATCGGCAAGATCATCGACGAGGACCTGGTACTGGTCCTCGGTGCCGGAGATGCCACCTGGTCCGGCCCCTCGATGGAACCGATCCTCTCGGGGCTTCACGGCCGAGTCGATCTGGGAGACTCGCTCGAGGAGGTACTCTTTCGCTCCGCCTCGAGACACCGGTTATGGGATGGGATTACCGATCTCCCCATGATGAGGGATGTGGTCGCTGCCACCCCCTCCGCCATGACGATCATCTCCGATCCACAAGCCGGTGCCGAGGAAAAGGTGATCATCGAACTGGCGGACGGCCACAAGGACATCGCCGAGATCGTCGGCGGACGACCCGACCCGTGGCGAGCTCTCGATCGCCTGATGGGACTGCTGGAAGAGGGTTATCTCGAGACGCAGAGTGCCATGGAACTGTTCCGCAATGGCGAATCTGCCCTCGCTCAAGATCAACCCGCAACCGCCCTGAGGCGCTGGCGTAGAGCAGAGGAACTGGGTCTGGATGACTTCGACCTGGGAGCGCGCATCGGAGAAGCCTGTGCGGCTACCGGAAGATCTTCGGAAGCGGCGCGACGTCTTCGAGCTCATGCGCAGCGCTGCTCTGAGCAGGTTCGCATCGAAGCGGCCCGAGATGCGTGGACTGGAGTGGTACTCCTGGATCCCACGGATATCGAAGCGCGCCAGAGAGCCCTGACCTTGTGGGTTCGCAATCCCGGCGAAGATCCGAAACCGGCAGCGCGACTGGCGCAGGCCCTGATCGATGCAGGATCCGCGGAATCCGCTTGCCAGTTACTCGACTCGATCGGTGCCCATCTCCCCGATCCTCAACTTCACTCCCTTCACGAGCAAGCGGCACAGGCGAGCGGCGATCCAGAAGCGGCACAGCGAGCACGATGGCGCCAAGCCGAGGCGCTGCGAGCCACAGGACAATGGTCCGATGCCACCGAGTTGTATCAGCAACTGGCAGCCGAAAATGACCAGACCTCGCTTCTGATGTTGCGTCTGGTTGAATCCGCACTGCAAAAATCCGCCAGCGATATGGCAGAGCAGTACACCGAGAAAGCACTGCGCAATGAGAACGGTACCCTCCGTCCTCTCGATCCCGCTTCCCGAGAGGCGATCAGCCTCATCCTTCAACACGACGATGCGCCCGCCACTCTGCACTGCTGGAATGCCGACGATGCACGATCTCAACAGCAACCACAGAGAGAAGCAGAGGCACGTCGCCACCAGTGGCAAGCACACTGCAATGAATCGAACATCGATGCGGCGAGGAAAGCCGCTCGCCGCTGTCACGAATTGTCCCCCGGAGTTGCGGAGGTCGCCCTCGAACGATCCAAACTGGAAGAACGCGCGGGTCAGCCAGGAGAGGCAGCCCTCATCCTGGAATCACTGCTCCACGAGTTGCCCACCGATCACCCTGCAGTTCCTACTGCAGTGGAATCGCTACTGGCCCTCGATCGAACTCGAAAGGTCGCCCTGCAACATTCGTTGCAGTTGAGCGATCCCGATTCGACCCGCCATCAGGCGACTCAACTCGCCCTCGGATTGATCCAGGTGCTCGAAGGAGAGTCCTTCACGGCATCTCCCGAAGCGGGAGCGCAGGCGATGGTGCTGGGCATCATCTCTGCACTTCTGGAGACGGGGACAGGGCGTGAAGCTGCCCTCACTACCATTGCCGACCAGTTGTCGCGTCACCCCGATCCGCTGGTTCACCTGCTTTGCGCAACCGTCGCAAAACACCAGCCAGATCACCCACTACTGCAACGAGCCACCCAACCCCCGGCCGCCAGCGCCAGACCCGCCGCTGTGGTGCGCTCCAGTATCGGCGACATCACCGATAAACTGCGAGGGGTACAGACCAGCCCCGGAGAACCCACCGCGTCCGATCCCTCGGCTCCTCCTCAGGAACAGCCAGGATCGCCACCCCAGCAAAGCCCGGCTTCACCACCACCAAATCAGGGGATCCAAGCGTCTCTGAATCGGCTCCGCTCGCTCCGTGGGGACACTTCACCGCCACCCAAGTCTCCTCAAGGGGAGACTCTCGAGCCTGAACCCGGTCCAGATCCGGTGGCCACACCCGCCGCTCTACCCCCACCAGTCGCGACCGGCAGTCTCCAGTCGGCAGCCTCAAAACTGGGTTCTTTGAGAGGACCTTCCAACGAAAGTTGACCTGAGCGGCCAAGATCCCTAGGATCCGAACTGACGAATTGAAATGGGGCGGCATCGCCAAGTGGTAAGGCACGGGTTTGCAAAACCCGCATCCCCGGTTCGAATCCGGGTGCCGCCTCCAATCATTCGCAACCTCAGCGAGTCGCATCAAACACGGTGCGACTCGCTGTTTCTTTTCCTGGCCAGGTAGAATCCCACTGGCCGGTGGCTCAGCCTCCACTCCCACATCTGCGCTGAGAGATCCCCACCTCACTACTCTCTGGCAACTTCGGAAGTCAGGGAGGAGGGTTGCATCCCTCTCTCACTTCCCGAACCGACCATTCCATCAAAACCTAGGAAATAAGAGACCTGTTTGGTCAGAATTATCTCCTATCCATGGCTGGAGAGACAGGATTGCCCCCTCACACCCAGATCCCCAAGACACTATAATCGGGAGTACGAGGTTGAAGAGATCTCGATAACAGAGGATTGCCCGGGGGGGCAATCGTACATGCAGGTGAGGAGTTCTACCGGGTAAGCTCGGAGGCCTGCGTGTATTGGAAGGGAGTGTTCTCGGGATGAATCTCAGAGTTCCTTTGCATATAGGGTGTGTGACAATTTGGCTTGCCATGTTCCTCTCTGCGCCGCTACTGGCTCAGCCGGACTGGGTACAATTCAACGATGAGACTGCGAGTCGAATCAACGCAGCGTCAAATGTCTCGATCAATGACGTGGCTGAAAAAGACTATGCCTGGGGTGATGTCGACCTGGATGGTGACACCGACTTGATCATCGTACGGAAACTAGCCTTCACCACCGGTGGAGTCTCTGCGTTCCGGTCCAACCTGCTTCTCCTCAACCAGGGTGGAATTCTGGTCGACCGTACCGTCGACTTCGCCAGCGCTTCGGATGTCGCCGGTGATAGTGGATTCCTGACCCCGACCAACGACCGCGATGTGATCCTCGCCGATGTCACCGGAGATGGCTGGCTCGACATCGTGACCGCCGTCACACTTGCGGACGGCTCTCCCAAACACATCGCATACCCCAGGGTCTACCGTAATCTGGGATTGAGTGCTGGAGTCTGGCAGGGATTCCTCCACGAAGATGAACGAATCCCTCAGTTCGAGGGAAACGTTCCCGGCGGTACTGTCCCCCATGCACCACGATTCTGCTCCCTCGATGCGGGAGATATCGATGGGGATGGAGACCTGGATATCTACCTCGGTGATTACGACAGCGGTGGAGGTCAGACTCTCGACTTCAATGACCGCCTACTGATCAACGATGGCAACGGTTTCTTCACTGATCAAACTGCGAGTTTCTTCTCCGGCTCCATCATCATCGGTGGCAGCCCATTCCCGTTCCAACAATCTGCATTTGGTATGGCTTCCTCGATTCGCGACATGAATGGGGATGGATCGCTCGACATCATCAAAGACACCGCTCTCAACCCACCGCAATACGTTGGGATCTCCTACAATGATGCGGCCAACACCGGCAATTTCGCCTCTCACAAGGAGAGTTGGGCAAGCATGGCTCCTTACCATGTGACCGTCGGCGATCTCAATGCCGATGGCGCCAATGATCTGGTAGTCACCGACGACAACGCCGATTCCTATCTGATCAATACCGGCAACGACAGCAGCGGTCTGGCCAACTTCACTCGGTTCTTTTACTCCTTCCAGGGAGGAACCGGAGCCACCGGGGATGACGGTTTTGGAGGCAACTCTCTGATCGCAGACCTCAACAATGATGGTTGGAACGATGTCATCATCACGGATGTCGATGTCGATATCGCAGGCTGCAACCGCCGGATGCACATTTACCACAATCTTGGAAATGCCCCCAACGTCACCTTGCAACAGGAGAATGATGGAGGGCTATGGAGACCCAACGGAGTTCATGACGTCGCAGTCTTCGACATCAATGGAGACGGCTGGCTCGACATGGTGATCGGAACCTGTTCCGGCACCGAGGTGTGGATGAATGAAGCTCCGATTGGTTTGAACTTGACCTTCCCCCTGGGGATCCCAGATGCCGTTCCCTGCTCGGGTACGGTGGGGATCACGGTCCTTGCGGAGCCCTTCGGAGGAGGAGTCCTCTCCACATCCTCTGTCAAACTCCACGTCAGTACCGACGGCGGCCCCTTCGTCGAGAACTCGATGACCGCAGGACCCGGTGGACTGTTCGAGGGAACTCTTGACGGATCACAAGGAAGCGTTTCCATCGAGTGGTTCGTCTCCGCCGCACTGACCAGTGGCATGATCGCCAATAGCCCAACGGTACTGAATCTGATCGGCGATGAGATCACACGAAATACCGAGAACTTCGAGACTGGTGCCAGTGGCTGGACTGTCCAGTCGGATGCGTCGGTCACCGCTGGAAGCTGGGTCCGAGCGATCCCCAACGGGACATCCAGCGGGGGGACCCCATCGGCACCAAGTGTTGCGGCCAACGGCCAGTGGTGCTGGGTGACCGGCAATGGAGCCCCTGGAGGAGCGGCAGGGACCGCAGACCTCGATGGAGGTCCGACTCATCTCATCAGCCCCAGTTTCAATCTTGCCGGATCCAATGGAACCGTCAGTTTTAATCTCTGGTACGCCAATATCGAGTCCGATCCCACACAGATGGATGAGATGTCGTTCTCCATCTCGATCGACGGTGGCGCCACGTGGACCACCGCCATGGTAGTGGGAGGCGCCCTGGGAACCTCGGGGACATGGCAAAACTTCCAGATCAACCTCGGAGATGTGGTCAGCACGACCGCCAATACCATGTTCCGTTTCACCGCTTCAGATTCACCGAACAACTCGCTCACCGAGGTGGCAGTCGATGACTTTGTGATCGAGACGGTTACCTGTGGTGGTGGTTCGATCATCTTCAAGCGTGGTGATGTGAATCTCGATGGAAACCTGGATATCAGTGATCCAGTGACCATTCTTCAGATGCTCTTCAACAGTGCCTCGGTCGGATGTGACGACGCTGCAGATGCTAACGATGATTCGGCGCTGAATATTGCGGATGCTGTGGCGGTGCTTTCCTCGCTGTTCGGGGGAGCGGGCAACTTGCCAGAACCGGTCAACTGTGGGCAGGATCCAACCGACGACGGCCTCACCTGTTTGACTGGATGCCCCTAGGCATTCGGGTGGATCAATAGAGGGCAGCAGCGCTGCACCTTTGACCGCTACTCAGTTCGGCTAGTGGACGGAACCCTTGCCGATCGCTCATGATGCGATAGGCAAGGGTTCTCGTTCTCACCGACCTACGGTCCGGGAACCGAACAGTCCTGGAAGATCAAACTGCGATCGGCAACTACTGCCACCATACTCCCTTCCATGGGAGTCTGATCGGAGTTCGTGCCTGTTGAGCAGTGCGATATGAATTTGTGGGAGTTATGAAATCGATAGGTGTTAGAAGTTCGGGGATGAGTGATGGAAAATAGATCTGAAAAATCAGGCTACAGGAGTGGAAGCATTCTCTTCTTACTGGCGAAGCAGGGATTACTGCTGCTGCTGGTAATCGCACCTCTTGTAGTGGAAGGACAAACGCTCCAACCTCGGGTGGGAGAGCCCATCGAAGGGTTGACCGCATCTCAGTTGGATCGCTTCCTCGCGGGAAAGGTTGAATTCCAGCGCACCTTTACCGCAGAAACGGGACTGGGACCTGGCTTCAACCAGGATTCTTGTGCTTCCTGCCACTCTCTTCCCATCGGCGGGTCGGGATCGATCAAGGTGACCCGCTTTGGCTCCGCCGACAAGGGCGAGCCGTTTGATCCCCTCGCTTCGGAAGGGGGCTCACTACTGCAGGCCAATGCCATCTCCGATGACTGCCTGGAAAGCGTTCCTGTCGATGCCACCATCGTCATCGAACGAACCACTCCGTCGATTCTCGGCGCAGGTCTGATTGAAGCGATCCCTCAAGCGGATCTTCTGGCTCTTCAATCAAACGGAGGTGTGGCCCACATGGTAGGTCTACTGGAGGACCCGATGGCTCCACTGACGGTAGGACGCTTCGGCTGGAAGGCGCAGGTTGCTACTCTGCTTTCTTTCAGCGGTGATGCCACCCTCAACGAGATGGGAATCACCAATTCCATCGTCGGAACTGAAAATGCACCCAACGGAGACGCAAACTTGCTGGCGCAATGCGATTTGGTCGCCGACCCGGAAGAGCCACTCGTCGATGGTATCCTGTTCGTCGAGCGGATCACCGACTTCCAGCGCTACCTCGCCCCTCCTCCCCAGACGCCAAGGAGCGGAATGAGCGGAGAGACGCTCTTTAACTCGATCGGCTGTGCCAGTTGCCACAATCCCGAGTACATCAGCGGAACCGCTCCTGAAGCGGCTCTTTCGGGGATCACTTTCCGACCGTACAGCGACTTCCTGCTCCACGATATGGCGGGACTGGGAGACGGAATCGTCCAGGGAGATGCTCTCGACTACGAGATGAAAACCCCTCCACTCTGGGGTCTTCGCATTCGAGGAGAGTTCCTTCACGATGGCCGAGTACAGGTTCAGACTTTCCAACAAGGAATCGACGATGCGGTCGCCTGGCATTTCGGCGAGGGATCGACGGCATCCTTCAACTACTCACAATTGACCCCCACCGAGCAGGCTCAAGTCGGCGCATTTCTCGCCTCACTGGGGAGAGCAGAGTTTGATATGAGTGGAGATGGCTACATCGGTTCTGCTGACCTGGCAGGATTCATCAACTGCTGGACTGGCGATGCTCCCGGATCCTTCGATGCAGATTCTCCCTGTGCCGTCAGCGATCTCGATGCGGATGGAGATGTCGACGCTGCCGATCTTGCGGCACTGGAAACGGCGTACCTCGATCCTCTGGAAGATTGCGACTCGAATGGTGTGTGGGATCTGGAGCAGATCTTGCTCATGGGTGGGGATGCCAATGGCGATGGAATCCTCGACAGTTGTCCAGAGGTGAGTTTCCGTAGAGGAGACAGCAACGCCGATGGTGCAGTGGACATCGGAGATCCCGTTCTCTCCCTGGGGATCCTCTTCTCAGGGTCTACCGCTGCCACCTGTGCGGATTCCACCGATGCCAATGATGATGGTACCTTTGACATCAGCGATCCAGTCTTCGAACTCACCTTCCTCTTCTCGGGCGGTGCGGCGATGCCGGCCCCGGGACTCGATTGCGGACCCGATCCCACCACGGATGGTCTCGATTGCGCCAGTTACTCCAGTTGTCCATGATTCGTTGTCGATGATTCGCTGTCGATCACCGATCACTCCGTGGTGTCATGGCCACATGCCTTGCGGTTCGTCGGTGTGCGGTCCGTCGGTGTAATGGACGTCGGTGTTCACCTCGTCACGCCCCAACCCCCTCAGTGTGAGCCACAGATCTCTACACAGGCTCAGTGCCGAGGAAAAGACCGCACCCCTGGCGACCTGGCGACTGAGGGTCGCCATCCTCTCCTCTGCCAGCAACTCGCCCTATTCAAGAGGCGACACCCACTCATCTTTAACCTCGTTGGTGATATGAAAGATGAGCTTGTTGTCTGCGGGGTCCGGGGAGTCAGGGTCCAGCGAGCACTGTCGACCACCTCCGGCAGATCCAGTATCCGCTTTGCCTCACGAGGCCTCTAGTTAGAGCCATGAGAGTCGAACCAGATCAGCAGAGCGAAGAGCGGTGTCATGGGAGGGCAGTGAGTTCGAGGCGAGAAAACAACCTGGACCAGCGCGAGTGAGATGGCGGAGCGCAGTCGAGAATACTGCGCTCTCAGGCAGCTGCTCACTTCAGCAGCGGTCCCTTGAGAGCCTCTCCATTGGTCGTCAGCACCTGAAAATGATGCACCCGATGCGGTCCCATATAGCGCCAGACGATCTGCTTGTCGCGGGTCACCTCAAAGAGTTTCACCTTGTTCGGGCCAGCCGCATAGCTCGCGATCACTGTGTTGCCGTTGGGGAGCCGCTGAGCACCACATGGATCTGCGAAGGGATCGTCTTCGTAGTCCTCATTGGAGACCTTCCACACCACCTCCCCCTTTGCGTTGATCTCGATGGTCTTGTTGCCATGAGTCAGATTGACCAGCGTGTTGCCATTCGCGAGCCGAATCGCGGTGAAGGGCCAGTTTTCCGCAGCCTTTCCACCGAGCTCTTCCAGGTCGGTCTTGAAGACCTGGAGCACCTTTCCTGCCGGCGAGTACTCCTTCACCTTGAAAGCGAGGAGGTGCGGCGCAAGGTAGTTGCCATTCGCAAGTTTGCGCGCCATGCGGGTCTGCATGTGAGCGTTGTCCGTCTCTGGTTGGAGCGGAACTTCCACCACGACCTCGCCCTTCAGGTTCACCTCGATCAGCCTCGGCTTCACGCCCAGCTCCGTGATCAAGGTGTTGCCATTTGCGAGGCGTGCACAGGTGCCGATCTCTGCATTCTCTGCCGACTTCTTGTAATGAAAGACGAGCTCATGCTCGCGCGTCAGCTCCTTGACCTCAGATCCCCATGCGATCAACACGTTGCCATTCTTCAAGACGAAGCCGTCACGAGCGCCGGCAGCTCCTGAGTTCCAGAGCTCTTTTCCATCCTCACCGATGATGCCCGTGAAACTCGGACCTGCGACGAAGAAGGAGTGCTGAATCCTCTCGATCTCCTGGCCAGATAAGTCCTGCGAGAGGACCCGCTCCGAGCAAAGAGCCGTGAGAGTGAAGGCCAAGGCGAAGAGGATAATACGCATCTGTGATTCCTTTCCGGGGCAGCGAGGAACAAGAAAACATCCTGACGAATGAGCCCCTTCTCCAGAGAGCCTCCACAGCAGTTGGGCGACGGATCCCACTGATATTCGTTGAAAGTAGACTTCGGATTCACTCCTGCGACCGAATCGACCGACTGATCACACTGGGCTCAAACACTGGGCTCAAACACTGGGCTCAAACACTGGGCTCAAACCCGATGCTCCCCGAGCCATGAGCTTGCTACCGGGTCAAAACGCCCATTCAACAAAGAGGTAACTGCCCCCCAGGTCGATATCAGCGCTGGTTCCAGTGCCGTCATCGGCGACGTCGATAACCAGCGAACGATGGCCGGCGCCGAACAAGATTCCAGATCCCTGGCGGATCCCGCCGCGCAGGGTCAATCCTTCGTATGTCCCATCGATATCACCGTAACTGATCCAGAGCCCCGACAACTCTCCATCGAGTTCCAGGCTCCAGTCGTTTCCGATCGGCATGGCGAACTGCGCTCCGACGCCAAAGGCGGGAACCCATTCATCGATGCCTCGATGGGCAGACACTGCTTCGCTGCCACCCTTACCCCCACCCGGACCGGTTCCAGTCAGTGTCGTATCAAACACCAGATGGTCCACTCCCCAGATGTACTTCAGCATCACCGGACCGACTCCAAGCAAGGCTCCCTTGCTATGGAAGGTCGTGACCGTGGCTTCCAGCGCACTGTCAAGAGTGCTGCCAGAGTTAAATGTAGTCCCACCAAAATCGATCGCAGAACCGAGGGTCGTCGAGCCATTACCGGTGAAACTGATCTCGGTCATCTCGTAGGTTCCGACTCCCATGTCGGCTTCGACTCCATAGACCCAGAAGGTCTCCTCGCCATCGAGACCCAGGACGTCACTGACATCCACCACGTCTCCAGGGTTGGCCAGATCAGAGGCCTGGATCGATCCCCCTGGGGTGGGTTGCCAGTTCTCAGCTCTCAAGCGGATCATCCCCGCTCCACCCGCTCCGCACCCGGAGAAGATGAGGAGTGCCAGCAAACAGAGGATGGGCCGCACAACTGTCGTCAACTGGAACTTCGACATGGGATTCCTTCCGCACGAGGGGTTGAGCGACCGACAGCATATCCGGAAGATCAGAAAACAGCCAGTATTCGGAGAGAGACTTGCTCTGAAGTGAGTAAGGGATCATTCTCAAGGGGGGGGCGAGTGGCGGAACTGGCAGACGCGGGGGACTTAAAATCCCCTCCTCGTTCGAGGGTCCGGGTTCGAGTCCCGGCTCGCCTATACCTTATCAACATTGCATTATTTCGAAGTGGCGGCTTCCTGAGGGGTTTCAGGAGAAGCGACGGTCGAGAGACCTCCCGGGAAGATCAGAACTTCCGGGACCGATGGGGCGGACTCTGTTTCAGCCCAGTGGCTTTTCAGCGGGTGTTTCATCTTCGCAGCAACAGGAGCGAAACCAATCCTGGCATTGCTTCGCATCCTGGGTGGTAGCAAACAGATAGCAGACCGATTCTCCAGGAACACAATAGACTGCAAAGTTACGACCTTTTTTGATGCAAAGGCAACCGTCCTGGACTTCTGGTCCCCTTGGAATGACAAAGATGGAGAGGCATTCGCTCCCCAACTGATAAAAAACCTTGGCGATCCGAAGGTCCCCCATCTGGAGAAAAGAAACTCCGCGTAACGAGCCTTCCGGATTGGGCAAGTTCACCGAAGAGACTGTCAGTTCCGATGAAATCCTGGCCGCAGCACTCTCGGCCCCCTCGAAAAACCACCTCGGCCCATCATCTCCATGGATCGATCGAAGATGGGAATCAAAGACGAACTCACCGACGCTGGCCTGAAGTTCTGAATGTTGGCTGGTGGAAAAGGGATTGAGGGAGGAGAAGATCACGAGAAGGATTGCAGCGGCGGTGGCGAAGGGAATCATTTTTCGGCCGGTCCATCGCCTTCGATAGGACTGGCGAGAGGATTCAATGGTGATCGCCTGGCGTACCTTTTCCTGAAGACCCTGTGGAACCCGAGCAGGACGAGCCTTGGCCTGGACCAGTAGTTTCATGTGCTCGATGGCCCTTGCGGTATCGGCACAATCGGGACAGAGAGTGAGATGGAGATCGACCTCATCGGCGTCCCCGTCGACCAACTCACCGTCGACCCATTCATGCAGTTTGTCCTTGAATCGAATGCAATCGTCCATCGGTCCTCATCTTTCATGCCCAGATCTACAGTGCTTGATCAGCACCTTGATCGATCAACACCCAAAGATTGTATCATTTGCGCCCATAGCCAAGTTCTTCAGCGTAGTCCTCCAGGCGTTCCTTCAAGAACGCCCTTCCTCTGGAAATCCGTGATCGAATGGTACCAATCGGCACATCCAGAATCTCGGAGATTTCCTCGTAACTGAGTCCATTCACATCACACATCAGCAGGGCCCGGCTGTAGACCTCGGGTAACTCCCTCAGATGGCGATTGACCTCGTCTCCGAACAGGTCGAGAAAAGTCTCCGGATTCTCAATCCCCTGCCTCTCGAATACCGCGATCGAGTGCCGAACCGGATCGACTCCCAGTTCCTCGACTTCGCCACCATGATGAGGCCGACGAGCTCGTTGTCGGTAGCCATCGATGAACTGATTCTTGCAGATCCTGAACAACCATGCCTTGGCATTACTGTTGGTCCGAAAACCACCAAATGCTTTGAATGCCTTGATGTAAGTCTCCTGGACCAAATCTTCCGCCTGAGCGCGATTCTTCGACAATCCCATGGCGAATCTGAAAACGTCATCCATGTGAGGGAGTGTGATCTCTTCGAACAGATCCATGTTTCCCATGTTCATGGTGTCACTCATGGGTCCTCCTTTCACGCGGGTAAGGGGCCAGAAGAAAAGGTGCTGTAATGAGTCCGAAACGGCTCTCCATGTCGGCGTCGGAACGCCCGGAGGCCTCCATGACCTGAAATGGCCATTGCTAAGGCCATTGCTAAGGCCATTGCTAAGGCCATCGCTGTAGGTCTAGCTCCGTCACATTCCCTTCTCTATCGCTCCAACGAAGGTCTGCCGACCCAAGTTCCAGAGATTTCCTGACGGATTCGATTCCCCAGTACTTTGACGTCTTTGGCCGATTCTAGCCATAATTGACTCCAAGGCATGCGCCCCGGGTCATACACCTTGGCGAGCAAGATCCTCGGCAGGGTCCAGGAGGATTTCGCCAGTGCCTCCCCCGAAAACTGTTCCCACGGTTGATCTGCCAGTTGCAGGCGAAAACGGGCGATCTCCCCCTCCAGATCTCCTTGCGGGAGTTTTTGCTGCAACTCCCTCAGCCGTTGATTGAGACGCATCTCATCCCGCTCTCGACTCCGATGTCGGGTCAATATTTCCCCCACCTCACCGTGCTGTGAGATCAACCACTCCTCGGCCAGTCTCGATCCAAGAAAGGTTGCCAGTCCCTCATTCAGATCGGACTCCCCGGAGATGTGTATCGTCCGGTGGACCAGTTCATGCAACACAGTGGTCGCGAATCGATGCTCGGCCAACTCAAGCAGAGAGGATGGGAGAGGTTCGGGAAACCAGCCAAGGCTACTCCAGGCGGAAACCGGCAGCACCTCGGCGATCAGGCCCTGATCCGACAGCAGCTTCGCTTCCCGCTCAGCATGCTCGCGAAATCGAAATCCCTTGTAGGGAACCTCGCCCACGATGGGAAACTTCCAGCGGTGAAGAGTCACCGTCACCGGATCCGCTGCAGCCACGATCCAGCTCGCAGGTCTCTCGTTGAAGTCCACCCTGCGGTACGCCCCCCCGACTCGGAGACCTCTGTGCCGTGCAAACTCGAGTAATTCAGGCAAAGTCTCTAACCGCGACCGAGCTTCAGGAGATAGATCCGGATCGTTTCGCAACTGCTCGATCGGGATCGAGGTGGCGATGCTGTGTACCACCGCACTCCCATTCGATAACAGATAGGCTCCATGACACCCTGCGCCGTTGAGGCATGCACAGATCAAAAAAGTACAAAGCCAGCGACCAGCGCCCTGGCGAGGATGGACCTGCGAAATATTCATGATCCGATTATATACCGGGATCGACCGAGGGACTGCCGAGTATCGGGGGATCCCTTCCTGACAGTAGTGCCAGTTGTTTACGGATCCGTTTCAAAGGTTGGAAACGAGCGCGGTTGAAATCCGTCAAAGATTTCGGTGAAACCGAAGTAAAACTCATCGAACAGTGGTTCACCGGTCGGCCCCTGATAGATCATCCCGGATTGGCCCAGAGGAATCATCGATTCGATTCTGACCGGCCCTTGCGGCCCCACCTCGACCACCTGGGTGTAGGTCGAGCGATCGAGCCAAGGGGTGGTCCAGACCTCTCCCACGACCTGCCCGGTGAAACTGATGTTGGCCCTGGGATGATCCCATGGCCTCGAGCCCAGCTGGGCCAGCGTGTCATCGAGGGCATGAACGATGATCCCGGCGGCGTCGGTCGGTTTCTGTGTGGTCCCACGATTCATGAACCAGTCGATCCGATTCTGCAGTGCGGTATCGGATCCGGGTAATCCTCGGATCAGCACATTGAAGAGCAGGTTGATTCCCTGCTGATTCCACTGAAGGCTCTCCGTATCCAGTTCATCTTCGAAGGTCAACTCGAGTACTCGGCGGATCCACTGGTCCTGCAAGGTCCATGCATCGGCCTCCACTTCTGCAGTGGTCCAGGCAGCCGGTCCACCCCCGATGAAGTAACCATCCCACTCTCCGAGTAGGGCCAAGGCATCCAGTCGATCCGGATCTGGATCCGATTCGACCGCTGCGACAAAGGCGTCTCGAACGAAGAACCAGCGGTTCCCCCCGCTGGATCCAAGGTTACAGCAATCGGTCGCACTGATGGTCGGGGCCAGTTCACGGATGAACTCGAAGGTGAGAGGCCCCTCTTCGATGGCCTCCTCGATTCGATCTTGCATCGCATGCGCCCGATGGAAACGCCCGTAGGCATGACCCGGATTCGCCCCACCTGCTGCACCTCCCCCCGCCTTGTTGTTCCAACCGCCGATCCAGCCTCGATCGGGATTCTGGACCGTCTTGCGTGGCTTGTAGGTGACCGGCGCGGTCCACTCCATCGTTCCATCACCGAGTTGCGGTAAACGTGGATCGGCATCTGCGTTCCTCACGGGATCCAGGCCCGCCATCCAGTAGCCCACATTTCCTCTACGATCGGCGTAACAGACGTGAAGTCCGACGCAAAATCGATCCATCGCATCGCCAAAGTCATCGATGTTTCGTGCCATCATGAAATCAAGATTCACATCGATGGTGTTCAACTCCTTGCCCCAGTGGGAATACTTCCAACTCACCACGGGTCCATCCACAGAGGCGGGATCGAGGATCAAAGGAGCCACCACCGGACCGTGCTGGGTGCGGTAGACCGGCAAGTCGAGAAACTGGTTGTTACCCAGTGGTATCGTCTCGATCCGGTGCAGGAACAGGTCATCTACATCGTCGAGATAGAGATCCACGGTATGAGTGTGAGCCACCTGGCCAGACCAGGCGTGGCGAGGAGAGCGTCCGATGATGATTCCTGGCAACCCTGCCAGGGCCATACCAGAAACATCGATTCCTGCACCCCTCAGCGATCCCTCCACGATGATGCCGGGCGCACTGAATTCCATCTGTGGCCCGGAGTAGAGGATCGGATTGCCCGTATCTGTATGATCTCCAGACACCACCCATGCGTAACTCCCCAGGCGAATCGGCGAACCCAGGTCGGAGAGTCGCTGGGCGGTACCGCCAAAGACATCTTCGACTCGGTC
Organism: Planctomycetota bacterium; assembly: GCA_018694835.1. Taxonomy (GTDB): domain Bacteria; phylum Planctomycetota; class UBA8108; order UBA1146; family UBA1146; genus QNYK01. The sequence continues at coordinate 35,871 of JABHOG010000008.1, forward strand.
TCTCAATGCTCTCAAATTCTCGACCTGATATTGCTGTGGCAGTGGTTGAGGGGCTGGGGATTCACCCTGGAATGGAATCGCGAAGTCCTCCGGAGGAATCATCGTCGGAGCTTCAGGGTCATCGAGCCAGCGCAGGTCATCGAACATGTCTCCGCCGTCGATCGGATGCTGATCGGTCAGTTCTGCCAGCAACAGTGCGTTGTCCAGTTGATGAGTCGCAAGTGCCTCCGAGTCGAAGTTTCGCAGCAAGGTAACCTGAAGTGCCATCACATCCGGAATCGTCCATGGATCTGGCAAGATACCCAGTTGATGAAACTCATATGGAAGAAGGTCTGGATCGGCAATCACTTCCTTGATCCTACGATTCATGCCATCGATGTACCCCAACACCACAACTTTTCCAAGTTCAGTGACTCCTTCGAAACCATCCAGCATCTCCTGGTCGGAGTACCCCAGTAACTTGATGGCGATATCGGTGTTGAGTTGACCCGCACCGAGGATCTCAGTGAGTCTGCCTGATGAAAGCCTGCGGAAGAGTTCGCTCTGCCAGAGTCGATCGGTAGCAACCTCGTAGCCGAAGGCTTCATACAACTGATACTGATCGCCCCCCTCGATGAACCAGACTCCCAGTTCATCCCGGGTCACGGTCACTTCAGGGATCGGCGGGCAGACTGGATAACTGTCGCAATCTCCGATGGCGGAGATGCCGCAGTAGGGATAGGGATAGTCGGGAGCCCGACCATCGAGCAATCTGAAACCGATCACCACCGTTGCATCTGCGAGATCCACATCCCCATCGGCGTTGGCATCCATCGCCGCCACGCACTCCGAGGCGGGGCCACCGAGATAGAGGTACTGGAGCAACCAGATCCCGTCGGCGAGATTCACCCGACCGTCGACATTGGCATCTCCACGGATGAATGGAATCTCCGCCGCTGACATCGGGGATACGGTCAGCATCACAATTATTATCCAATAGCCTACTCTTGGCATCCTGAACACCTCCTGGAATTCTATCTACCATCGTATCAGTGCTAGAATCGAGTACGAGCCCCGGTTGGCCTTCCACCTGAGACGGGTAGAATGGGAGCACAGGCGCATCCCATCGGATGGCCCTTGGAGGATTCCATGATCAGATTTCCGGCTCTATTCGTCCTGATACTGCTGACCGGTACCGCCCTCTCGGCCGGAGAACCGATCGAGACCGCCTTCGTCGCCTCCGGGGTGGAGATCGTCGGAGGCGAACTGGGATCGGTGGCGGACCTGCTCAACCCCGTGCTCCAGGGTCAATTTGATACGGGAGGGATCCGCAACCTACTCGAGGTCCAGAATCTCGATGATCTATCGATGCAGAACGACCCGGAAGTCGCAGTCGCTGCGTTCCCAGGCCTCGATCAAGATGGTGACCCTGGAAATGACTTCGATGGTAACAACCTGTTCCAGGTCGATCCCCTCGGCCTCAATGATGACGGCCAACCGTTGACAGTCTTCACACCAGGATCGATCACCAACGGGTTGCTGATCGCTGGCCCCGCTGATCTGGACCTGGGCGGTGGCCTGGTGATTCCCGGTACGATACTCGAGGGAACCATTGCGGTAGGTGGATCATCGCTGATCACTCCAGCCATCGCTGCAGCCATCCCGGTGGCAGTCTTCGATGCCATTCCCGCTCCAGCGCCCTTCGATGGTTTCCCCTTCAATTACGATACACTGACACAAGTCCTCGGATTCTTGGGAGTCAATGCCGATGTGGACACCGATGGCGATGGTGTCATGGATGCTTTTTCAGTGGAATTCGTGCTGGCATTTGTTTCCTGTCAGATCATCTACCCCAGCGGCGATCCCCTCTTCCTCCGCGGAGACATCAATGATGACGGGACGATGGATCTGAGCGATGGAATCAGTTTGCTCAGTTATCTGTTCACCAGTGGAACTGAGCCCGGTTGCTTCGACGGTGGCGATACCAATGATGATGGGACTTTGAACCTCGCAGATGCCATCGTCATCCTCAGCCACCTCTTCACCGGTGGGCCACCACCCATGGACCCATACAATGGCTGCGGAATCGACCCGACCGCCGATAGCATCGACTGCGCGACAAGTCCTGGAAGCTGCTAGATCGGTCGATCAGGAACCAGATTGGCCCAGTCGCCGAGACACTCCCTGGATCACTCGATCGAGTGCCTGGAGAAATGCGGAGCGGTCGCGATGGTCAAAAGGAGATGGCCCCGAGGTGGGCAATCCGAGGTCTCGCAGATGGGTCGCCAGGTCACGACGCGCCAGCGCTTCCCCGACCGACTCCTCATCGAGGATCCTGCCATGGGGAGAAACCACCTCAGCACCCACGGCAACACAGCGTGCGGCCAGCGGAATATCTCCGGTGACCACCACCGTCTTCTCGTTACAGTTCTCTGCGATCCAGTCGTCAGCCGCATCGAACAGAGCGGCCACCACCTGGAGCCGACATCTAGGCCCATTGGGAATTCGCATCTGACGGTTGGCAACAAAGATCACCGAGAGATCCAGGCGCTTCGCAACCTTCACCACCTCATCCTTGACGGGACACCCGTCGGCGTCGACGACCAGTTGAATGTTCATCGATCAAGACTATCTAGTGGCTTGGTGACAGCCGTTTTCATCGGGAGCCTTTCGGTTCCTTCTTCTCCACCGAATCACTGGTGGGATCCGATTCTTCTGGAGTGACCGCTTCCTCTGGAGTCTTTTCCTCATTCTCGCGTGCGATCTCTTCCAGCCTCAGTGAAAGAGCACCGGCATCGGAAGTGGGAAGATCACACTGCTGATGGACACACAGATAGGCACACGGCTTTCCTTCGAGGAGCCCTCGATCCGCCAGCAGCGCCACCACTTCAGCCGCCCGATCCCCCTTTTCTCCGGGCAATCGCAGTGCCACGATCGGAAAGGGAACCTTGGAATGGGTCACGGCAGCGATCAGGCTTCGGGTTTCCACTGCTGTCGGATCTCCGACCACTGCGACCGCCGGAGCCGCACGCGTCATCGCCTGTACCGCCAGAAGCAATTCTGCCGAACCGGTCGGATAGGGTCCAATCGAGCGCAATCCTGCAGCGATGATGTGTTCCCCCGCCTCGCGATACTCGCTGGTCCCGGTCAACTCGTAGAGACGTAACAAACTGCGTGCCGCAGTGGCATTGCCCGACGGAATCGCACCATCAAAGAACTCCTGTCTGCGCCCGAGCAACACCTCGGCTCCCGCAGGAGCCTCGAACAGACCACCGTCCTCCTCGAGCGGACCGAACTCCTCGAGGATCACTCGCCAGGAACGGATCGCCTCGGCCACGAATTCGACCTCGAAGGTCGCATCGTAGAGATCGAGACAACATTTCATCCATAACGCCGCATCTTGAAGGGTTGCTGGGTTGCCGGAGACCTGTGCCATCTCCTGTTCCCCTCCATCGCTGGAAGAGATTCCATCGGGATAGTCTCTACGCCTCTGAAATTGATCTTCCAGGACCAAGGATCCCTTCATCGATGAATAGGCTGCCACTGCCGCTTGACGGAATCGAGGCAAATCCAGTAGTGCCGCGCCACGTGCCAGCGCCGAGATGGCGAGTGCATTCCAGCCCAGCACCACCTTCGGGTCTCGTTTGGGCGCCACTCGATGAGTACGATGGCCTTTCATCAGGGCCACACCCGCGACAAACTTCTGTACTGCCTGATTCAAATCGATCGACAGTAACTTTGCCGCCTGCTCGATCGACATCGCCTTGCGAGCGACGCTCGCCTCTCCCCCCTCGAAGTTGCCCTTCTCGGAGATTCCCAGAACCTTGCAGATGAGGGGAGTCGATTCCTCGCCCACCACTTCCTTCACCTGCTCTGGAGTCCAGACGTAGTAAGAGCCCTCCACCCCTCCAGAATCCGCATCCCATGAGCCTGCGAACCCTCCATCGGGGAGCATGAACTGTTCCAGCAACGCATCGCAGGTGGCGACCCCGACAGCGGTCAGTTGTGGATCATCGGCGATCCGTCCCGCCTCGAAGTAACTTTCCGCCAGCGAGCCCTGGTTGTAGAGCATCTTCTCGAAGTGCGGCACCTGCCACTGGTCATCGACACTGTAGCGATGGAAGCCTCCACCCACCTGGTCATAGATCCCGCCGTTGGCCATCGCGTGGAGCACCGAAACTCCTCGATCGATGGAGGCTTGGTCGCCACGCATCTTTCCCTCGCCGATCAGAAATTGCAGCAATCTGGGGTTGGGAAAGCGTGGAGCCTTACCAAAGCCGGCAGGATCCGCGGTGTAACTCCTGGCAGCGCCATCGATCCCTCCAGCGAGGTACCCTTGCGCTTCAATACCATCAAAACTGCGCTTCGAACGATCCAACAGGTGGGCATTCAGTTTTCCTGCACTTTCGCTGATCTGGTCCCGATCCTCACTCCAGGCCTTGGAGATGGAGCCGAGCAGTTCCATGAATCCAGGTCGATTGAACCGTGCTCGCGGCGGAAAATAGGTTCCTCCGAAGAATGGTTTCAAATCATGGAGCAAGAATGCCGATAGCGGCCAACCCCCTCCACCGGTCATCGCCCTCACCGCATCCATGTAGGCGTCATCGACGTGAGGAAGATCTTCTCGGTCGACCTTGATGGAGATGAAGTTCTCGTTCATGAACGCAGCGATCGCGGGATCGGAGAAGGACTCCCGCCGCATCACATGGCACCAGTGGCATGACGAGTAACCGATCGACAGGAAGATGGGACGATCCAGTTTCTTCGCCTGCTCGAATGCCTCTTCCCCCCAGGGATACCATTCGACGGGATTCTCCGCATGTTCCCGCAGGTAGGCGCTGGGGCTATCGGCCAGTCTCCAACCTCCCACCTGGGCTTCTCCAGCTTCTTGTGCTCGCCCCTGAATACCAGCGCAGAAAAGAGTGCAGGTGCAGATGATCCATCGATTCATTTGGTCCTCCGTCAGCAGGTATCCTATGGCTTCCCTACCCTCCGGGGGAGGGTAACCTGTAGAAACCAGGTCGAACTGCCCCGAAAAACCACGACACAATATCGATATTTTGCGGTAGAAACTTCAGCGATTCCGGTAGATTGGCTCTCCCAACCTCAGAGAAAAGGAGTACGGATGACTGAAAAAGAAGGTCCAGCCAAACAGGGACAACCGATCGGGATCTTGATCCTGCAAGGACTCTACGGTGGGTTTTTCATCCTGATGGGTCTCAATGGGTTTTTTCATTGGTTTTCACCCGGGGGTGACCAACCGCCCACCAATCCCGAAGCGACCGGCGCGTTCTGGGGTGGAATCACCGCCAGTGGATACATGTCCAACCTGATCTTTGCCACTCAGGCGGCCAGTGGATTGTTGATCGCTTCGAGTCGGATGAGCGCCTTCGGACTGATTCTGCTGAGTCCGGTGCTGGTCAACATCGTTGGGTATCATCTCTACGTGGAACCCAATGGCCTGGAGATGGCCTTCGGGCTCTCTGCGGTGCATCTGGTTCTGGCATGGTGCCACCGCAAGAGTTATCAGCCGCTCCTTTGCAACTGCTAGCCTGACATCGGGGTCGTGTCCGCCGGGGAGATTTCACTCTCCGGCGGGCACGGTCTTGCCTTCATCCACGGCACCGTAGAAGTTCCAGGTCGGTCGATGGTTTCGCTTCAATTCGACATCGCTGAGGGCCGCTCGAACCATATCGATGGGGATCGAGTTGTTCTTCAGCACCCGATCATGAAACTCACGATCGCTCATCTGGCCAGAATCGACCAGTTCCCGGTGAAGCGCCATCAACTGCAGTCCACCGAGCATGTATGCCGCCTGATAGAGCGGACCGTAACTACCACTGACTGAACGGCGCACCTCTGCGGTGGCGTTGTTTCGTTCATGGCCGACATTCTCGACCAGAAAATCGATCGCTTCCTCTGCACTCATCCGTCCGAGGTGGTAACTGAGCGAGAAGATGATCCGCGCACAACGATGAGTGCGCCAGAACAGCATTCCCACGCGATTTTCTGCGGACTCTGCAAATTCCTTGTCCCACAGCAACATCTCCCAGTAGAGAGCCCACCCCTCCATCCAGAAGGGAGTGCCGAAACCGCGACGATGAGTTTGATGCCTGCTGGTCATGAACCCCTGCAAGTGATGACCGGGAATCAACTCGTGATGCACCGTGGCTCGGGCAAAGTGTCGGTTGTTCCCTCTCATGCTCATCCGCTTGTCTTCGTGCTCCATCTCGTGGGTGGGGAAGGCCACCATGATCGTTTCACCACCGAGGAAGTATGGACTGGTCTTCTGTCGTGCAGCAGACAGCATCTCCATCCTCCAGGTTTCCTTGCAAAGATCAGGAATCGTGACCAGATCTCTCTGCTCGATAAACTCCACCGCCTCGTGAGCCAGTTCACGAATCAGGTCCGGCTGCTTCCCTGGCTCGACATGGAGTTCCTTGACGTGCTCGAGAGCTTTTCGCCAGTCGTCTCCATAACCCAGATCCTGCGCCGCTCGGACCATCTCATTGCGACACCAGTCGAACTCTTGGCGGGCGATCTCGATCAGTTGTTCCGGGGAGTAAGCGATCATCTCGTGCTCCAGCATACTCATCAGTTCTTCGCGACCGACCGGGTCGCCGATGATCGGTGGATCGTCCTCATCATCGATGGCCATCACTTTGTTACGGATGAACTTCGAGTAACTCTTGAGCGTCTTCTCCAGATCCTTGTACGGTTTTTCTACCCACCATGTGAAGAGTGGATCGTAACCGGCATAGAATCGATACCATCCCGAGAGGGTTCGCTGGAGACGGTCGACCATGCGTGAGGCGCGGTTTGCGACCGAGATCTCGAACACCTGCTCCCCTTCGCCACCCTCCTTCAGTCGCTTCTCGATGGTGGTTCGCGCATCCTTCACGGCTCTATCCAGATCCGTGATGATGTTGGCGAGAATCTTCCCATCGACCGGCACCACCTGTCGCCGCTTCTCTTGCAAGCGGGTGATGGTCTCCGCAAACGGCACGAACGGGTCGATCTGTTGCTCCTTCAACTGCTGATGTTCAAGCGAACGTAGTCGATATCGAAGGTCGTTTTGGAAGAGCAGGTGATCGACCTGTTGATCCCGCTCCAGCGCATCGAAATCGATGGCGTCGAGCACTTCTTGCCAGTGTTGCAGATATTCTCGAGTCCGATCCGAAGCCAACTTCGACATCGGTGCGTCATAGAACCTACCGATATTCCGACGATCCGCAGAATAAAGTTCAATCATGCCGCGCAGTTTCGGGAGGGTGGAATCGATCACTCCACCCGGATGTTGAGAGTCGTCAGCGGCCAGATCGATACTGGGGGACATTTCTCCGGTGAGTCCATCCGGAACCGTTGTCACTCCAAGGACCAGGATCAAGACCATATGGGTGAGAGTCGAACTGATCATCGATGTACCTTTCTGAAGCCTTTACAACCACTACAGTTTATGGGGATCCAGCATCGACACAACGATGCAGTGGCGAAGTGAGGGGCTGTAACTCGCAGTCGGGATGAAGTAGGCAGTAAAAATCGACAGCAGCTATCGTCGATCGGATCGATGAGAAAGGGGACGGAGCCTCGCTTCAGGCTCCGTCCCCTCAAATTCACAATCGGTTGCTGACGATCAGGCTTCGATCTTCTCAGCCTTCGAGGCAAAAAGATTGGCAAACAGTGAGCCAAAGAAACCAGACAGTCCCACGGCCATGTAGATATTTGGATCCACCACGACCGAATTGACGATATACCAGCACGCCACCGCGATGATTCCACCGATGACTCCCGCAAACACGGCTCCTCCGAGATTATTCCCCATCACCCGTTCTCCCATCCACACACGGGGACTACCCCCGCATGCGCAAACGGTAAAGCAAATCGACCTTCGATGTCAAATCGACCAGCACGACTCGGTACTGGTTGGGACTGAAATAGTGGGTCCGAAAAGTACGCTTCAGCGGATTTACCATTACCTGAGCCACAATTCAGGCGGTTTTCGTCACGGGGACGAACGCCATTCAGCCCAATGGAAAGGGGTCTCCATGACCTTCCCCATTCTCGGGACAAAGACGATTCTTCGTTTTTTCTCCCTCTCATTCCTGCTTCTCGCGATGCTGCCCGCCACCACCCTCTACTCCCAGGTGTACATGAAAAACCTGGGCACTCGTGGAAGCGAACTCTCTCTCGAGATGACGCCGACCAGTGATGGAAACTACGTCACAGTCGGTCCCGTCACTCGACCTCCCGGTGCGCCACCTGGCTTTGACATCTACCTCAACAAGGTCAGCCCTGGCGGCAACCTGATCTGGACGCGTCAGATCCTCGAATCCAATGTGCAAGGATTCGGCAATGCGGTTCCTGTTTCGGTGACGGAAACATTTTCCGCTGGAGTTTCCAGTGGTTTTGCGGTGACTGGTATCGTCCGAAACGGAATTTCGGTCGACGATCCGGTGATGGTGGTCACCACTGACGTCGTTGGGATTCCCACCGGCTACAGTTCCTATGGCGGACCACTACCCATCAATAATGTCGGCATCATCAGCGGGGCAGGCGTGAAAATCATCCAGATCCCAGATGGGCGACTCGCCATCTGCGGATCGGTCACACTCGCCAACTCTGCCGGTCAGCTTCCCTTCATCCTCGTGGTACAGCAAGACCTCACGCTGGATTTCATGCGGGTCTACGAGGATGCTGCTTTCAGTATCCCGGGAGCCAATCTGTTTGGATTCAATACCCGGGCTCATTTCGCCGACATCGAATATGTCGAGGAGTTGATCGATGCCGATGGTACCGTTCTCCAGGAAGCAGGATTCATGGTGGTGGGATCCACCGGTCCGATGAACTCGAACTTCTCTGAAATCCTGGTGATGCGCACCAAGATCGATGGGAATCCATCTCAGGTGACACTGCATGGCCCGCAACAGGTAAAATCGATCGGGACCGCTCTCACCATCACCCAGACCGGCAATGTCGAGGTTGCCGGGCTGGTCATCCATCCGCCAAGCGTCACAGGCGCACCCGCGATCCCACCGTCGACCCTGGTCCTCAAGCTGGAACCACACTTTCTCGGAACCCTCGATCAGGACGAATACCATGGATTCATCGCCCACAGCGACATTCGAGAAGTGGGAGCGGGTGAGTTCATCCTGGCAGGTCGAGATGCATACTCCGCGAACGCCGCTGTGCTTCGAATCAAGAATGATGGAACCGTGATCTTTGCCAATGGATATGGTGGTCCCCATGTGGAGATCTTCACCGATGTTCATGAGATCACCGGAGGAGATCTGCTCTCCAGTGGAATCACCACCACCTGGTGCAGAGGCCCCATCGACGAATACCTGACCAGAACTCTCGGCGATGGAACCGTCGTCGGGTGTAACTTTTACGGCCTCAACTACGCACACGTCGAACCAGTACACCCGGTTCGAGATACCTGGCTCCCATCGGAGTTACTCGACCTGGTCAGAGTCCACTCGCATGATCTCATCACCCCGGGCACACGGGTATTCTTGATCTGTCCGCTAATATTCCTTCCAAATATAGTATTGCCGATTCCCTGGGACTGGTTCAGGCGCGGCGACTTCACTCGTGATCTCCAGGTCGACATCGGAGACG
>JABHOG010000047.1 GCA_018694835.1 Planctomycetota bacterium
ACCATTGGAAGCCGCAGGAAATGCATAGGATTCAACGTCACTCGTGTCAAGGCGACTGAAACGCACTTCGTCGAGGGTTCCCGGAGCATCGATTCCATCGCCACTGATCATCGATGACCCGAAACGAATCTCCCCGTTGGTCGAGGACGGCAACCCACCGCTGGGGAATCGACGGATCCGTGGATCCTGTCCCGGACGATAGATCCCTTCCGGAGGCCAGTAGAAACTGACATAGGTTCCACTATCGGTTTCTCTCACCTTGCGAACTCTCAGCGGCGTATCTTCCCGAAGTCTGTTGGTCGGATCGCCATAGCCATCGCCGAGGATCACCTCGTCGGCAAATCCAGCGGATGCCCCGACTGCGCGGACCACCTGGGTGATCTCCTGCCCCGCGGCATGACGGACGATGCCATTCATATCCCACAACGGGCGATTTCGACGGAATGGATCACCGGTGTTGATGTACTTGTCTCCGGTGAAGCCGCGAAATGCATCGACCTGATCGGGATCGCAGATGAAGAACTTCCCCTCGGCAATTTGTGTGTATCGAATCCACTCTGCATCTTGCAGTAGTCCGATACTTTGGGAACCGGGCATGTAATCGATCTGGATCACGCCGGAAGGCGCGTAGCTTTGATTCAAATCTGTCGCATTCGATTCAATCGAAACACCCCTGACCTGCAGGGTCGTTGTGGAAGTGGCAGTGATGATCCCGACGGTCGCCGTAGAGTTGAGTAAAGCCCTACCCATGGCGGTGAATCGATAAAGGCCAGGAACCGGTCCCGGAGTGATCGAGGAATACTTGGCGAATTCAGTCGCCACCAGTTGTCTCTGTTCGGTTCCCTGCTGGGTCCACTGTCGAATGTGAAGATATCCCCGAGATGGGAAACCCAGTTCGAGAGGATGGCTCCCATTGGTCTGCACCAGCAGAGAGAGCGAGTTGGCAGCAAACGGCTCCAGTTCCAGGGTGCTGGTCACCGGACTGCCGACAGAGAATGGAACCTGGGTCGAGGCTCGGGAAAATGTCGCTGGCGTCAGTTCCACTGCACCGTTACTGGTGTTGAAGGCGGAAACTCTCATCGTTGGAGTGACCTCGATCTCCAGCGAAGCTCCCCCCGGACCGATGATGATGTCGTTGGAAGAATCAGTCAGAGCACGTCGCGGATCGGAGTTGGCGAGGGGCAATGAATAGCCCAGAAGCCTCACGGGAGTACCGGAAGCATGACTCGACCGAACCGTCCCGCGGGCACCTCGTCCAATCGGAGGAGAGCCGTTGAGACCTGGCGGCCTGACGATGAAGGAAGCCCCTTCCCGACCCGAGTAGTCGATCGCTTCTGAACCGACCAGCAAAGTCCCGGTCGGGGGAAATCTGATCGCCATGTCGGCATCGACGATGGAAACTCGATTTCCCGAGAATGAAAGGGCACCATTGAGACGTGACAACCAGGATTGTCGACCCACCGGTCGACGATCGATCAGCAGGACCAGATCTCCTGGCCTGGTCGATCTCCAACCGGCAGAGATGTGGTACCAGGTATCCTCGGCAAATGTGGTGGTGGTGACTGGATGTCGCACCTCCGCCGCTGGCAGTACCTTGCTATCCCATGCAACAGCGGAACCGGTCTCATCAAAGACTTGCAGTACCAACTCCTGTGTATCCCCGGAGAAGAACAATCTCACACGATCGCGATAGCGATCCAGAGTCGGGCCTACCGAGTCAAAAATGATGCGATTGCCACTGCGCGATCCCCAGCGCGGGCGATACCAGAAATCGACCATTGCAGGAACTGTCGTAAGTGCGTCGTTGTTGGCACCCTGATCCGGCGTCAATTCGATTTGAGGCTCTCGCAATCCCCGCCCCCTGCGCCCACCGCCTTGAGCCGGTCCAGTTTCTTGCTGTAGAAGAATTGAGCGCTTCCAGGAACCATCTTCCAGCTCGTATCCTTCGATGGTCTCGTTGAAGTGCTCGACCTCGAGCAAGCCCACCGCCCCAAATCCGTAGTTACCAGAATCTCGATCGTAGGCGATGGTTGCCCCACGAAGAGTTCCTTCATCGAGAGAGGGACCGGTGAACTTTCGACGGTTGAGGGGGATGGGTCCACTGACCACAAGGTTCGACGCCCTACCGGGAACGAAAGTGGTATTGAAGCGAGAAAAGCGCCCACCTCCCGGATCCCGTGTGGCATAGATGGAAGCCCAATCCTCCTGAGTTTCCAGCCTCAATGAGAGTGGATCCGGAGGTGCGACCTCGATCACTTCACGATAACGGACTGTCGCTTGTGGAGTACCCACAGGACTCCTGGCAACACCGGTAGACTCCACCGTGTATATCTCCGAAGTCGCATAGCAAAATCCAGTGGTAGAGATGGAGAGTCGTGGCTGATTTGGATTCAAGGCGTTGATGAGGATCGCTTCTGAATCACCACCATCGAGGACACCACTCAACTGAGCGGCTTCCACCACCTCACGAAAAGCAGCAAAACCCGAGATCGGCATCGCATCCATCAAGAGATCGGTCAACCCACGAGCCTCTTCAACGGTCACACCATTGAAGTTCTGCTCGAATCGATCGGTAGAGAGACCGGTCAATACCGCCTCGATGACTCTGCGAGGTGCGGTGTTGATGTTGATGGGGTGCCTCAGGGCGGCACTGACCATCGCCTCACGCTCACCCCACTCGAATTTTAATGGCTCCTTGAGTATCACCCCGCCCTGGAAGATGGCGCCACTACCCATACCTCTGAATCCGCCCCGAGGAGTCGGGAACGCACCGGCAGCAAGGCCGTATTCCACCTTGGAAGGATCATTGATACTGCGAATCCGAACGACCGTCCCCGGATTGAAGAAGTCATATCGTGGAAGTCGCATCTGTGGCACTCCCAGCAGTGCACTATTGGTGATCTCGCCCTCGACCATCTGTTCCTGCGACCAAGCTCTTGGCTGGGTGGAAGTGGTAGTAATCAGGTCGCGGATCTGTTCAAACTCGAATGCCGAAAATGTTTCCATACCAGGGATATCGAATATTTCCTGGTAAGCGAGGATGGCACTGGGGAAGTAGGTCTTGCCGCGTTTCTTGATCTTCTTCAACTCAGGTGCAATGAAAGTCAAATACACACCTTTGAATGCATTCCCCCTGGCCTTGGTCAGACCAATCCCTTCGACCACCTCGGCCGCTTCGATCACTGCGGCTTTTCCGCGAATCGACTCGAGCAGATCGACCACTTCCTTCGGGATATTATTATCGAGGAACAACTTTCGTGCCTTGCGATACTCCGCCTCGTCCACCTCCTCAGGTTCTTTCTGGAGCAATGAAGGATCGATCCCGGCGCGCACCAGCATCTCGGTAGTCAGTCCCCAGTCCGCCATGTTTTCAAAACTCAGGCCGACCACAGCAAGGGTCTGGAGGAAGTACGGCACCACCGACCAATCGGCAATCTGGCGGATTCCAATCGGAGTCCGAAAAGTAGCAATGTCTCCGTCCGAAAGGTTGGCGAGTCGATGCAAGAAGACCTTCAAGCCGCGCAGATCGAAGACTGGCCATCCCTTTTGGTGCTCCCATGTCCCCGACAAATACTGCCCCCGGAAGATTCCGGTCAATGCTTTTTCAGTCTTGCCGGTGTAGGAGATCGCCTCGACAGTGAAAAAGAGCGGATTGAGGATCACGACCACACCATCCACCGTCTCCGGATCATCATCCGCAGGGAAGGAAGAGGTGTCGTCGAGGGGCAATTCACCAATATCCGTTTCATAACTGATCGCTTCAGAAAGGTGACTCCCGGCCAGCATGTTGCCGATGAGATTGGGCATCGCAGAGTTGATATTGATCTTACCCTGCTCATCGGTCACCCGAGCATCGAGGATCACATCGGAATCACCGCGCATCTGGAAGGCCTGCGGCGGTGTACCGACCACCGGCACGGAGGTGATCGTTGCGGGAAACTCCACCTTCAATTCGTCCAGGCCGTCGACCAGATCTGGTGCCTCTATACCCGGACTCCATCGGTCCCGTTCACGACTGTGGTGGGTATCGAAAAGTTGGCTCAGAGCATGGCTTCTGGCACTTTGCGCGGCGAGACTCGCTCTTTGTTGCGCCAGTGATCGAGCGGCGCCTTTTTCCTGAAGTTTCATCGAGATCACGAATGGTGTGCCGATCGCAGCCAGGGCGGAAAGCACCAGGATCACCATCAGCAGGGCCATTCCCTGATCACGATACCGTATTGAATTATCCACGGATCGCCCCCGTCATATCGATCACGATGTTATGGAGGCGCAGAACCGACGTTCCATCGACATCGCCGATTCCGTAGTGCATCCCTGGAGTCGAAGGAACCGGATTCTTCTCCTCTGCTTCCCCTGTGAGAGCTTCAGGATCCACTTCCCAGTCCTCCAGATGTTTCATCAGATCCGAAATCGGATCCCCGAACGCCTGAGCAATCTCTTCATCTCGACTCGTCTGCTCCTGCCGCTCACGCTCTATACGATCCCTGAACCCTTCGCCGGCGACAGCTGTTCCATCGGCCGCTTCGATTTCGGAGAAATCACCCACTTCAGCCACATGAATCACAACAGGACGATTGTGCATCAAGGGATCCAGAGCGCCTCGACCATCCAGATGGATCAAGGTAGTGGGTCCCAGAATTTCGATGTCGATGGGCAGTTCCACGACCACCGGAGTGGTCGCCACACGGAGAACCACCTGATCGATGGCCCCCATGAAAAATCGATTGGGATGGCTGATCCACAGGTCGGAATCGCTATGAGGGACAGAGGTGGGTAACGGAGGCCACTGTTCGCTCAGCACCTTCTCGAATCCCTCGGGCATCCAGAACTGCTCGACGCCATCGACTTCGATGACCAGGTCTGTTCGGTCGAAGGTCGCCCTCAGGTGAACCCAGCGATCAGGAACCAATGTAGAACCTTCCGTCTGAGCTCGGATGAACTCCCCTTCGGTGGCTCTCTGAGGGTCGCCGATCTCCATGTAGATAGCACCGTCTCCGAGGACTCCCATCTCGAAAGAGTTGGGGATTCCCAGTACTGCCATGCGCATTTCTCGTCGGGGATCGGAGAAGCCACCATCGGGCTCGATCCCATCCTCGGGAAGCCAGGGGGGTTGCCAGAAATTCACCCACGCTTCGATGGAGACTCCAGCTCGCCCATCATAAATGGGAAGCCGCCGAGCACGAAATGCAGCCCCGTCATCGAGGAACATCGCCCCTCTTCCGACGGAACCTGCGCAGACTTCGACTCGTCCCACCAACTCCGCAGATTGGCGAAATGCCCCCACCGTCTTCGAGCCTGCGGGAAGAGGAGTTCTTTCAGGAAGACCGTGAAAATCCTCGAATCCCCACGCTCCTGCGAGTTGGAAACCAAAGGCACTCACTTTTCCTCGATCAGGATCGACCAGAATCCGGCTCGGCATCCCGGTCGAAATCGACCAGTTTCGAGCGGCGCGAACCGTCGTCGAGATGCTGCTGGATGCGATCTCCAGCGTTTGCGCCTCTCCAAATGAGCGGAAAACGGAAATCGACAATCCCATCAAAACGGACAGGATCGAAAGAACCACCAGCAGTTCAATGAGGGTCACACCGACCTCAGAATTGACTGCCTTCTTTACCATGGCGCCACATCGTCCGAGTCTGCCGCTTCGTCAGTATGCATCTGGTGAATACCATCGGGACCTGCAGTCCAGATCTGGAATCTTAGCGGTTCGTGGAAAGTCGCAGTTTTCAGAGAAGTCCCCGCCTGGATTTTTACCGGTCCCGTTTCCTGAGTCACCGAGTACTCGATCCCATAGTCTCGGTTATGAATGTAGACGTAGGGAACACCCCAGGGGTCGACATACTCCCGCAATTGATCATCGCCGAAGACCCAGCGCATCTGCTGATACAGATCTGCGTTCCGCAGGCGATCCTGATCGAGGTTCTCGAGAAACTCTTCCTTGAACTCGAAGTAACTTCGGCCCCTGGATCGACTGGCGAGATGGGCCACCAGACTCTCGTTCCCCTCGTCAAGCCCGTTGCCAGAGATCTCGTAATCCTTCTCCATCGAACTGGGAGGGTAATCTCCAAAATCGAGTTGGTAGGTCTCAACACCCAGCACCAATCTTTGCATCTCCTGCTCGGCCAATCCGATGGAACTACTCTTCATGGCGAAACTGAGCATCTTCGAACCGAGTCCAGCCAGAACGCCGATGATGGCAATCACCACCAGCAACTCGACCAGGGTAAATCCATCTCTTGGAGAGGAAGTCATCTAGTACTCCTGTTCTCGAACAGAGACTGCCTTGCGTCGGAAGACTTCGAACTCCTCGACCGCCAGTTTGTATCTCTCACCGAGCGGAGCCTGCCCTGAAAAACCAGCCGTCAAACCAGACTTCCGGACAGGACGATAGGAAATTTGTTGTGCCACAAGGATGCCATCAAACCACAATTCCGCACCCTTCTTGCCGTCCTTGGTAAAAATGAACTCCAGTTGGTGCGCCCGATCATCGAGCGCCCAGGAGGTCGCGATCAATCCATAGTCTTCCGCTTGCTCAGCATCGTCACTGCGCACCATCTCGACCTCTTTGCTACCGAGAAGAGCAAAACCCAGAACTCCATCTGGATCACGGAAGAAGATCAGCCCTCCTCCCGATTGGTCTTCGATGCGAAAAGCGATCCTTGTGCCAGCCCCTGCGGACAGCAACCGCAGTGTCGAACGAATGCCGGTCAGACGTGGGGTTAGAATTTCTCGCTTCATCGATGTC
This sequence comes from Planctomycetota bacterium, assembly GCA_018694835.1. GTDB lineage: Bacteria > Planctomycetota > UBA8108 > UBA1146 > UBA1146 > QNYK01. The sequence continues at coordinate 6,746 of JABHOG010000047.1, forward strand.
AGGCGATCTGGTTGGTGCTTCTGAACCCCATCCAGTACGGCCATTCCATCCTGGAGAGAAACAGCAACGCCGTAGGCTTCCTCTTCTTGCCAGTTATTTTGCAGCGAGGAGTCCGCTTCCCTCTCGAAGTCATCGAACCAATATTCTTCGCCAAGGGTACGGTTAATTCTTCGTAATGCGCGTAAGGCCCACCGCAAGGGAGCCGGTGAGTCCGGCGCCCAGGATTCGCGCAACTTTTCCGGAAACAGTTCGAGGGATTTCCCCAGAGCACGTCGAGCCCCCTGAAGATCTCCACTGGTGTGCAGGAATTCAGCGAGGGCATTCCAACCATCGGGATTCTTTGGCTGCTCGATGGTCACGAGGGTGAGAGATTCTCGGGCCCGCTCGGGATCACCGCCGGGACCTCGTTGTGCCAGTCCAAGGCGAAGCAGCACATCGGAACCATCGAGTCCACTGGCGATGGCGTACTCCAACCACCTTCTTGCTTCCGCCAGTTCCCCCCTGGAGAGTGCGTGATCCCCCAGTACCAGGGCACACTCAGCGAATGCGGCGGAGGACAACACGTCATGCCGCATCACTTTTTCGATCTCCGGGGTCGGGTCCCAGCCGGGCTCCAGTCGCCGCCTCGCTTCGATGCTCAGCAACCGTGATTGCCAGGTGGCATCGGCCTGCAGGGCCGCTTCGAGATACAAGTCGACAGCGGCCTGTGATTCCCCCCTCGACTCGAGCACATAGGCTTCCACCAGTCGCCAGTCGACCTCGACCTTGCTTCCTGCGGAAGCGGAAGACAGTAGATCGAGAGCTTTTTCGAAATAGCCCATCCGGGCAAAGGAGAGTGCAAAGGTCGTCGCAGCAATCGCATCGACACTTCCTGCCCTGAAAGCCTTCTTGAAGTCGTTTTGCGCCAAACTCAACTCGTCATCGAGCAATCGTGCAGATCCTCGATAGAGATAGCTTTGACCATCGTCACCGCCAGCAACGATCAGGTCTTCGAACATCTGCTCGATCGATTCCCGCGATTCCAACGACCCTGCGGCATAGTCGAGGACTGCCCAACGGATTTCTCGTTGCAAGACCTCGACGTCACTTCCACCACCGCCTTCACGCAGACGGTTTGCTGCCTCTCTCGACTCATCCGTTCGACCCAGAGAATCGAGAAGGACTACTAGTTTTTTCAAAGCTGTAGCGACACGCGGGTCTGCCATTTCACCTTCGCTGATCTGGGTGAGCAGAATGACTGCCGCTTCATGTTCGCCGACCTGGATCAACTGAGTCACCGCCAGTTCGACGAGACCTTCCAGTTCGATCCCGGCCTGCACCCCACGAAGGAGAGTCTCGACCATCATCACCGCAGCCGTCATTTCCTGATCCCTGGTGTTGAACTGGCGAAGTTGAGTCTGTTGGTAGATCGGAAACAGCAGTAGATAAGGTGCGGGAGTTGCGGGATTCAGTCGTACCGATTCCTCCAGGTGGCTCACCCCTTGCTCCAGTAGCCCCACACCGGGATCAAGACACCACTGACCGATTTCAAACTGGGACTCAGAAGATGTTGAATCGAAGTCCCCCATCCGTCGCGCTTGATAGACTTTTTCCGGAGGATTCCGATACCGGATACTTTTGACTTCTGACATTTTGAAGGAGACCTTGCCCGCTGAAGTTTCAAACTTAATCAAGTCCGTCAACTCCACGAGGATTTTGCCTTCGAACTGGTTGCCGTTGTTCAATTCGATCAGATCGAAGGCACGGATCTCCAGATCGATGGCAGTTTGAGCCTCGCCCACGGACCAGGAAACGAGCAGGAGGCTCAGCAAGACGATGCGGTTGTACTTATTCATCACTGCGACTCCTCATCATCCTCGACCGCCACGGGCATCTTCAGTTCAGCTCGCAATCGGGTTCTGGGGTCCCCAGAGACCAGTGCTGGTAGTGGGATTCTGCGTGGCACGGTGCTCACCGGAGGATCCCCGAGTGTATCCGCAGGAGCAGGTTTCCAATCGCTGACACTGGCGAATGGATTCCTGCTCTCCTCGATGGGTGCCGGCTCATACCACTCCAGCCTCACCAGTCCTCCAACGGTTCCACCATCGCTCGATTCCGGTGTCCGAAGATCGACAGCCGCAAGTGGGTCTTCCAGGATGTAGGTCTTTGCCAGTCCCAAAAGATTCAACAGTAGAAATCCGAGACAGAGGACGCAAAATCCTTTTTCGATATTCCAGCGCATCAGAACCCCCTCCTCGTACGGTCAGAACCCCTTCGAGTAGAACTCGACTCCACTCGGGGGTCTTCCATGTCGATGCCGACTACCGTCAATTCCACTTCGATCTTGTCCCCGCCTGATTTCTCAGGGGTGACCCGGATCGGCTCCAGTGACAGGAATCCGCCATTCCTCTGGAAACGAAGCAACATTTCTGCCAACTGTTCCGGCAAGCAGAGCATCTTGACCTGGAGAGGATAACGAGCGAGTACCTTGTCTGGATCTTGGAGCGCTTCCTGAATCCTCTTCGCCGGGTTGACGTCATCGAGACGCGCCACCCCGGTTTGAAGACATACCCGGGTAAATCGATCGAGCACCTCCAGCAAGCGATATCGATCGGACCATTCCAGTAGAGACAGGTCCGATCGCTCATCGAAGTTCGGAATCTCAGCCGGCGTCACCATGCCAGCGCGATTGGCTTGGTTTCTGAAGTTGTTCCAGACCAGATCCTTGGCGCGCTTGAAGTCGGTACTGACAGATGCTTCATCGACCGATGGCTGGTGCACCGCAGAATAAGCAATGCCTAGTTTCTTGAGGAGATCCCGATTGCGCTCCTCGAGAGCGGTCCGGGATTTCCTCTCCACATCGACCACTCCTTCAAGCCCCTCGAGATCCTGAGCCACCAGTTGAGCGTCCTCTTCATGACGGGCTAAGCTAATCTCATGTTCTGAGCGATAACCACGGGTCACATTGGAAACCACCAGAAAGATCGCCAGCGCAGAGAGAGCCTGGATCAAGACCTTACGATTTTTTTGCCAGATTTCCTGCATCATCCTCTCCCCCCAAATGGCGACTTGGTTCGTCGCCTGCCTGGTCCACGGCTACTCTTCTCAGGTAATTTCTCATCCGGAGATACCAGGATGCTGAAGGGATAGGCTCCTGACTTCTGATCATCCGGTGTCGAGCGAACCCTCTCAACACCAGAAATCCCCTCGAGGTTTCTCTGCAAGGTTTCGATCGCTTCGAGCCCATTGCGACGAGAGTTATCGGACTGGCCGATCAACTCGATCTCGATTCCTATTTTCGATTCGCCCACCACCCGGCGAAGACTGATCTGCTCGAGTGAAATCTCCGAAGGAAGATCCTGGCGAAGACCATCGAGAATTTTCGCATAGAACTTTCCCGTCTCGATCTCCTGGACGATCCTGGTCTCTCTCTTGCGGAACACATCGTTTTCGGTTCGAGCGTCTTCCTCGGCCTTACGCCAACTGCTGATATTTCCGCGCCATTTGCGAATCGTTTCCCACGCGCCCGAGGAGCGGCCGGCAGATATCGACACATCCATCACCTGCAATCCGACGGCAAGAATCAGCGCTGCGACTCCTACCCATAGATATCGTGTGTGATCGCGGAACGTCCTGCGCTCGCGTTCGACGGTGGGTAACAGATCAACGATCTGCTCCTCCGAATCGAGAGCTGCTGCTGCGCTTCCGACTACCAGGGTCCACTGTGGGCCATCGGTTCCAGTAAAGGTGACTTCCTCGATATCTTTACCGATCAGTTCTCGTAGTTCAGCACCGCGGCACACCAGCGCCGCTCCGATGCCCGATACCAGAACTCGATCTGCCACGACATCGTCAATTTTCAACTGAGCCTGGCAGAATGTGAGGGAAGAACTGAGCATCTGTCCCAGTTGGCTGGTCCACCCTCGGTGGCAGCCAATCAGCGCCTCTTCTCCGTCGAGCAGGTCTCCCGACGAGAAGGCTTCGACCATCTTTTTCGCTTTGGAATCTGAAACCGAGAGGCGCTCCGAGACCAGATCCACCAACCCATTCAGGCCAAATCCAACGGTGCGTGCAAACAGCAACCGATTCTCGCGGACCACCAGAACCTGAGTTTCGGTCTCCTGAACGTCGCACACCAGTACCGTCTGATCTCCACTGTCAGGACCATGGCTGGCGAGGTGTCCATGATAGGTTCCGATGGCAGAAGGTAATGCCAGTTGCACCTGCCCTTTACTCTCGCGAATTTGGTCGATGATGGGCTGGAGTACTGCGTCTTTCCCGACCCCGAGTAACAACAATGTGTCCTCGGATAGGCTTTCAGGAACTAGCAGTTCGATGTGCCCACCGGAGAGTGCGTCTCCAGTCTTCTCGGCGATCTCCTCGATCTCGTAATGAAGAATCAAATCGAGTCTCCAGGAGGGCACCGGAGGCACACTGTGGTAGCGCAGAGAAGAACTCTCGCCATCGAGAACCAGCACGATGTTACCGATAGGAAATCCCAGGTTCGACAGTTCCACGATCCATGCACCGATACTCGACTCACCATCGGATTCCAGTTCGTGGACAGAAACAACCTCAACGGTGTGGCCGACCCCCCGTACATGGGCCGCACGCCAACGGTTTTCCTTCAACTCGAGTACGGCTACCTGCCCCTTGTAGGACATCAGTTCCCCCCCGCATGGATGAGTTTCAATTCCTGTACTGCTATGGCCGCTCCCGGTGTGCCTGGATACTGATCCAGCAACGACTGAAAGTAGAATCGTGCGATCTCGAATCTATTTTTTCCGAGCGCATCGTGAGCACGAGACAGTAACAACTCCACCTTACCGACGGTCAAGAGTTGCTCTGCGTTTGTGGTTTCACTCTTGCGCTGATCGATGATTTCCTGTGCTGTCTTGGCCGGATCCAGTCCTCTAAATCTAGCTATCGATTCGCGGCAGAGCCTCTCGAGATAGGTACCGGTAGGTGATCCCGGAAACTTCTCTGAATCCTCAAGGACGGCAGAGATCTGCCCGAGCGCAGCGTTGACCTCGACATCGATGTGTTGCTCCATCTGATCCAGTTTCCGGGTTACGTCGGCTCGCCAGGGGAAATCTGTTCGAGTCTGCTGGATCAATCGAGCCGCATCCCCTTCAGTCCTGGCATCGATCGCGCGTTCCACCTCGGCGAGAGCCTCCAAAACTCGTGATTGCTCGCGCTCACTACTGGCGGTGAACGAAACATCGAGCGCACCACCGGCGATGATAATTCCTGCGTCCGCCATCAACAGCGTGCCTCGCCCGTCATGGTCAGGGAATACCGAGAACATCATCGGCTGCTGAAATGTCGCCACCATCTGATCCTTGCCGATTCCAATCGAGATCTCGGTTCCGGAGCAAGGTTGCAGATCGGCCCAGCGATTCGCCGAGTTAACCAGTTTATTGCCGGCAAAGACCTGCACAGGAGAAGAGCTCCTTCGCCCAGGAATCCTCCCTACCAGGATCAATGGAGTGGGGCGTTGCGGAGTCCAACTGGCTGCAATCTTCCAGCCGATGGAGCGAGCGAACTGCTGAATCGCCACTTTCCCTTGCCCCAGTTCATCCAGTTCGAAACCAAGTCGAATCGATCCATCATCACCTGTGACCACTTGCTCACGTCGAACCGGCAGTAACTGCCCCCATGGCATCGATCGGGGAGGTCCGACAGCCACTCGAAGGTCCGAGATCAACTCCTGCCGACCCCGCATCAACTTGCCAACGCCGAACGCATCGACAGCCAGATCCATCTTCTGTTCATCATCTCCTGCGGAAATGACAGTCGCTGGATCTCTTCCAGTCTCGACCGCTCTGACCACCAACTGGTCGAGCAATAGTTGACCGCTTCCTTGCCCCAATGCGACTAGCGAGACTCTTGCAGATCCTCCTTTCCCCTTCACCGGAGGTGCAAACTCTGCAGCATGCCCACTCCAGTTCGAGGACGACTTCAATGAGGAAAACTGTTCGTCAACGATTCGGTCTCCTTGATCACTCGACTCGATCCACCGAACGCAGAATCCGATCCGCTCGAAACCGACCTTTTGAAGACGAGCACTGAGCCGCAATCCATGATCCTGATCGACCTCGAAAACGGTGTCATACTCGAGGCGAAAAATCCCCAGTGCATCGGATTTCCCGCTGCACGAAAGCCACTGCTTCCCCTGTGGAGCCTCATCGCCTCGTTGAACATCGAGGGTCCCCTCGCCGCTGGCGAGTCGCCACGGCCCATCGACTATCGTGCCGATGGGTACCTGTTCGAAATGTCCGGCTCCGGAAAGCCGATCACCCTCGGGAACCACCAGGTCAGGATTACTTGCGAGATCCTCAATCCACCCATAGCCCGAGTAGAGCACTACGCCCAGTACCAGGATGAAGGAGATGGTGAAAAGCCCCTGAGAACCCTGTGAACCAACATCGACCCGGGTACTACGCCCCACTGTCATCTCGGCGGCAGGATTCGCCGCCGATCGGGTTGTCTTTCGAATCGCTGCTCGTCCATCCCCGGCCGGTTTCGACCCAGCGGGAAAGCCCTTCGCGGTGAACTCCGTCATGCCGATGCGGAATTGAACACCATTTCTCAGTTCCAGTTTCTTGACCCTCTGTTGCCCCGCAACGATTCCATTTCCGGAGCCGAGGTCGGACATGTACCACGCACCATCTTGCTCGAGCAGGACAGCGTGCTTGGAAGAAATTCTATTGTCTTCGATGGTCACGTCGGCCTCTTCAGCGCGACCGATGACCACTCGTCCAACCGCTGGGATCCAGTGATCGATACCGCCATGCTGATAGGTCAAGCAAGGACCAGTGGGCGCAGTTTTAGCAGAAGATGTTGTGGAAGATGTGGCCGGTGCAGAAGCAGGTGCTGAGATCGGCGTTCGATCGGTTTCATCCTCGAGTAGAGCCCCGTCTGTCAATTCTAGCAGGAACTCCGCATCCCCGATGCAGATACAATCGCCATGTGAAAGTGTCACCTGGTCAACCTTTTGCCCGTGCAGAATACTCCCATTGGAGGAAGAGAGATCCTGATAAACGAAAGCATCACCCTCCCAGCGAAAAACTCCATGCTTACGAGAAGCGGCTCGATCCTCGATCACAATGCGAGACCCGGGGTCCCTGCCGATTGTGATCGGTTCCTGAGTGATGTTGACGATGGTCTTACGACCGATGTCCTTCACGCGAATCCTGCCACTCATGCTAGTGCTCCCCATCAATCCCTGAATTACGCTTCAACTGATACTTCTCGATCTTCTGATCCAGTGTCGGTCTTGAGACTCCCAGTTGTCGGGCAGTCTTACTCTTGTTCCAGGAGTTCTCCTCGAGGATGGCAGCGATCACCTGGCGCTCCAGGCCCTCGGTAGCTTCCGCCACCAGTTCCCGCAGGGTACCGCGCATCGGTTCGCGATTTTCAGATCCCGCCTTGGGACCATGCGACAGCACCGAAGGGGAAATCGTCTCGGGGACGATGACATCTTCGGAGAGCGCCACCAGACGCTCGATCTCATTCTCCAGCTGACGAACATTGCCGGGCCAGGGACTGTGATAGAGGGCATATAGAGTTCTCGGATCCATCTTGGGTCGATCTCGATCATGGCGGGAACAGACTTCATCGATGAAGTGGTCCACCAGCAGTGGGATGTCCTCTCGGCGTTCTCGAAGAGCGGGCAACTGGACTGTCAGCACATTCAATCGATAGTAAAGGTCTTCGCGGAAATTGCCGTTTCGCACCATCTCTTCGAGTTTTTGGTTGGTGGCGGATAAGATCCGAACATCCACGCGAATCGTATCCCGGGATCCGACCGGTCGAATTTCTCCATCTTCGAGAACCCGCAGTAATTTAGCCTGTAGTTCCGTACTCATGTCGCCGATCTCATCGAGAAACAGGGTTCCTCCATCGGCCAGTTCGAAGAGTCCCTTCTTGTCACGATGGGCGCCAGTGAAGGACCCCTTCACATGACCGAAGAACTCACTCTCCAGCAAATTCTCAGGAATCGCTGCGCAGTTCTGCGAGACGAAGGGCTGGTCCTTGCGGTTCGATCCAACATGAATCGCCTGTGCCACCAGTTCCTTGCCGGTTCCGCTCTCTCCCAGAATCAGCACCGGCATGTCGGTATTGATCACGCGATCGAGCAGTTCGAAGACTCGGATCATGATCGGCGAGCGGGTCACGATTCGATCAAAGGAGTGCTTCAAATCGGGTCTGGCTCCACGTTTGAGTAGAGCCCGAACATCTTCTGGCTCTACATCTCGAGCAATCAGCATCGCCTGAAGTTCACGGTTCAGCGCCTCGACCTGGTCCTTGGAAGACTGGATCGCTTCCTGTTTACGATGCAGTTCCTCGAACAAGCGAGCATTCTCGATGTAGATCGCCGCCTGGTCCGCGAGGAACTGGACGAAACGGAGAGTCCCCTTGTGGAAAGAGTGCTTTTCAAATCGATTATCGACATAGGCGGCACCCAATATTTTGCCACGCAATCGAAGGGGCACACACAGGACCGACTCCAGCCGCAAGTTTGCGATGGATGCCGATTCATGGAAACGAGGATCACTGCGAGCATCTCCAGTCAAAACCGGTTCGCCAGAATCGATGACTCTGCGAGTGAGTGACTGGCTGACCTGTAGGTGAGCCCTTCGAACCACATCTCGATCGATGTTTCGGGATGAAGCCACTCGCAGTTCCCGGTCCTCCTCGATGATCAAGAATCCCCGCTCGGCTCCAGAAATCTCGATGATATTCTGAAGGATCACCTCGAACAGTTCTTCCGTCACGAGGATGGCACCGAGGTCCCTGGTCAACTGGAGCAATCGGAGAAAGATTTCTCTTTCCTTCTGGAAGCGAATCGGATCGTCGGTGGTGGCCTCTTCTGCGATCGGTTCAAGAAAGTACTCGGTGCTGAGAACCAGTGTTTCCCCGGCGGGAGCGCTTTCACGATGCATTTCAGGAATCTCGCCGAAGAAGATCTGAGTCTTGCCGATCTCGATCAGATCTCCGACCATCAAGGGCTGACGACGAATCAAGATCCCGTTGACGAGAGTGCCATTGCGACTTCGAAGGTCTTCGATGTGCCAGCGCCCCTGAATCCTGTTCAGTTGACAATGCTGACGGGATGACGAGATGTCTCCCACCTCGACATCGTTCTCCCGTGAGCGACCGATGGCGATCAAATCTGCTTTCAACCGGACACGGCGTTCCCCCGCCGTATCACGGATGATCAGTTCAGCAGGGCTCGCCGAGTGGTTCGGCTGCCCCCCATGTCGTGCTCGTTCAGGCACGTCCAATGTGGTCTCCATCTTTGGGCTAGGAGTGGGATCCTGGGACTACTGGATGGTCGCATGCGGGAACCAGATGTAAAGAAGATTTTACAGGGGGGTGCCCGTTACTTAGATGGCCCCGAAGTGCCACCCGTGGCCTTTTGAAGCAGGAGTAGTGATCGGTCCTGCCAATCTCGAGCACGAGAGGTATAGCCATTACGACCCTGGTAAATCAGGCAGAAGGGGGTCGAAACTCCCTTCCACTCCACCACACCCGCCAGCGAACTGACCCCCCGGATGGTGCCGGTCTTGGCCCGCACCTTTCCCGACAGTGGCGAAGATCGAAAGCGCCGAGCGAGGGTTCCGTCGACCGCTCCGACCGACAATCCATCGAGCAATACGGCTCCCCAGCGGCTCACCAATGCGGTTTCCAGCAGTTTCCTCAGCAGTCTGGCATCGAGCAGATTTTGACGAGAGAGCCCCGAGCCATCTCGGATCACCACACCCTCCTGGGCGGAACAATTCTTCACCAGCCAGGATTTCAATACCGGTGACACCGATGCAAAGGAACCATCGCCACCACTCTCCCGTCCGAGCACACGCGCCAGCGCATCTGCGTAGAGATTCTGACTTTGCTTGAGCATCACGGGCAGCCGGGACGAAACTGAATGCTGGATCGTGGCCACCGACGTGGCCTTTGCCGCCGGAGTCAGCTTTGTGCCCGAGACTTCAATTCCTGAATCCTCGATCATCTTCAAGAATACACTGACAAATCCATCGGCAGGATCTGGAACCGTGACCCACTCGGTCCGTTCACCAGAAGTGGCGAGAAATTTTCCTGAAACTGTCACCTCCCAGCCTCTTCGCGAGCGAGCAATATGGTAGAGATGATCCTTCTTCTTGCTGGTAGGAACCAATCGATTGCGCAACGAAAGTAATGGATGCTCCGGTTTGAGAAGAACCGAGACCTGACCGTCAACCACCGGACCGATCACAACATCGATGCAGTTATCATTGAGGTTCAAGGCACCGGACGGAGCGCAATACCACCGGGTCAACTGATCGACTGGCCAGTCGGGATGAATCCCTGATCCGGTGAGGTAACGAACATCGGCGAGCACTCGTCCCTCGATTCGCTCGATACCCTGCCCCTTCAGTTGGCTGATCCACGGACGCAGTTCCCACAACAAATCATCCTTGTTTTCGCGACCACAGATGGCGGGATCCCCACCTCCGATCACCAGTAGGTCCCCCTTTAGCACCCCATCTTCGATATCACCGAGACGCATCAAGTCCGTCTTCAAGGAATGATCAGGGCCGAGTTGAGCCAGTACCGCAGCCGCCACCACCAGCTTCATACAGGACGCTGGAGCTCGCAGTTGGCTCCCTCGGTGCTCGATCACCTTTCCTGTCGGAAGGCGTATCGAGAAGGATATTTCAGATTCTTTCAGACCCAGTTTCTTGGCTTGAGCCACGATCGCATCGCCCAGCCCAGACCCCGCCAATAATGGTGGTGTGACCCACAACAACAGCAGCAGCCAGAGCAGTAGAGAAGGCACGGATCGATACGGCACGGCAGTTAGGTTTTTTGATCTTTGCATCCAGAATCCTCCTGGCCTCCGCAAGCCTAGACCCGGAAGCTAGAGATCACAAGGCTGACTGGACGCATATCTACGACTAGGATCAAGCAGGAGAATCATCATGACGCAACAAGGTCCTCGCAAGAAGCCCAGATCCCGTGCCGCCGAATCGATTCATCGAAGAATTCGAGGCGTGGTGAAGTCACTCCTCAGTAATAATGATGGAGAATCACTCACTGGCCTTCCAGACCACATCGAATTAAAGATCCGGATCCCCATCCATTTGCGGGAGAATGATCATCGGGATTCAGTCCAGTTCGCAGACTCGCTTCTTGCGCAGATCGAAACGCTACGAATCCAGGGAGAAACTGAATCTCTCGGCCATCGATCAGGCCATGCACCATGCTACTGGTGTCAAGCGCCGGTCTGCCAGCACTCACACCCTCCCGATTCTCGATCGGTACTGGCCGGTTGGTCCGCTACTGGGATACCGATCTGGCGAGAGTTGGCTTCCCTTTTCATCGAGAGCGGCGATCCCCAGATTGACCTGCTCTATGGCGAGCATCCGGGACCAGCAGTGTGCTGGAGAGGAGAGGGAGATTTGCTCGATGAAATCCTCCCTGAATATCTCAACGATTCACTGTTTGCTCGACCGGTCGGCGCGTTACTGGCAGGCGGTTTTCCAATTCAGGATCTCCCTGGCGAAACTCTCAGCATCACGGCATTGATCCTGGAATCGCGAGCCGGAAGAGTCGTACCGAGGTACTCACTCAATCTGCTCTGTGAAGTTCCGGCACCGCATCACATCGCCACCATCACAGCGGATTACTCACGATCATTGCTGGCGGGATGGATTGGAGCCTTGCGCTCCTCCCTGCACCAATTCCAGGAACAACTGATCGTCGAGGCATCCCGCGGCAAACGCGCCTCGTTGAAGAGTACTCGTGAAAAAATCGTCGACCTGCTGATCGAATCCAGATCCCAGCTAGAAACGTTGCGACGGCGTGATGAGCGAAGAACCCAGCATGCCCAGAAACGTTCGGAAGACCCCCATCGCCCCACATCTGCGGCACTGGGAGACCTTCTAGCAAGCGACGGATCGGACCTGTTCGAGGATCGCAAGGAATCCACCCTGGTGCTTCGTGGTCCACAAGGAAGAATCCACATCTTCACCTCCACGGGAAGACACATCACCAGTGCGATCTACAGTACCGATTCGATTCAATCGAGAATCGCTCGTACACGCTGGGTTCCGATGAATAAAGAGAGAGCTCGTGCATTGGTCGAGCGGGTACGACGATCGACCGAACCGGGAAACCCCGGACTTTCACAGGGGGGCGCCTCATGAGTCGCTTCAGCGACTCCAGGATTCCCACCAACGGATGAATCCAGTTCCTAACACCTTTTCGACAGCACTCCGAGGTATTCCACCGGAGTGAAGTCTATCGGCCAGAGAGTCCAGATCACGATGATCGCGAAAACCCTGCGGTGTTTGATCGATCCCATCCAGGTCGGTTCCGAGACCCACATGATCTTCCCCGAGAATCTCGAGCAGATGCAGCACGTGTCGAGTCACGGTATCCAGAGTGATGGTCTGATCTTTCGGTCCGAGAAAAGGAGGATACAGGTTCACCCCCACCATCCCTCCACGACTCCCGATCATCTCAATCAGATCGTCGGTAAGGTTTCGAGGATGATCATGAATTTCTCGGACATTGGAATGAGTAGCGATGACGGTCGCTCCCGAATCACAAACATCGATGACGCCCTCTCGATTCAGATGCGAGACATCGACGGCCCATCCCAGTTCGGTCGCCAGTCCGACCGCTTCCTTGCCGAAAGGAGTCAACCCCCCGTGATCATCTTGCATGACACCTTGGCCCAACGAATTGGCGCCGTTCCAGGTCAACCCAAGAATCCTCACCCCTCTTCGGTGTAGATCCTCGATCCTCGAGAGATCCTCCTCGAGACAGGAAGCATTCTCGATGGTCGCCAGCATCCCGGTGAACCCAACGGGCACGGCGGCCAGTTCGGCAAGGTCGGTGACCATCTGGAACGGCTCTTCGCCACTCTCGTGCAAGCGATCACGGACATCGAGTAAGCGATTACAATGCCCCCAAGGATCTGGATTCAGATCTTCAGTGAATACAGCAGTGCAGAGCAATCGAACCGCACCCGCACGACATCGTGGAGCATCGATTTGCAACTCATCGCGCCGGGGGTACAGGCCACCCCCCTTCTCCTCGAGTCGCCACAGAGTATCCACATGCAAATCAACTCTCATCGATCCTCCCGATTACCGAGGCGCCACTCTCCCATGCTCAACACATCGATCAATTGGGCATCTGCTAGACAACGTACCCTGGAAGGGTCCTCTGCACCGATCACCTGGAGGTCGGCTACGCTTCCCGGATCGAGTGTACCCCACCCCGAAGGAAGCATGTTTGCAAATGCGGCAGAGGAAGTCCTCCAGCGAAACGCCTTCTCGAAGGACACTCTCTGTTGAGGATAGAAAGCTTCGCCTTCACCGTTACGATCGAGTCGGGTGACCGCTGCAGCAATATCTAACCAGGGGTCAGCACTCTCGATGGGTGCGTCCGAGCCCATGACAACGGGAATGCCCGCTTCATCGATGGACTTCAGTGCCAGTGCGTGAGCGGCGCGGGAGCCCCATCGGCTATGGAGAATCTGTCGATCCTGAAAGAGGTGACACGGCTGCATCGATGCGATGGATCCTGCTTCCCGAATTGAGGCCAGATCTTCAGGATCAAAACACTGAAAATGTTCGATACGATCAGGCAAGTCGGTTCCGCGCAGATCACGAGTGAACTGGATCCAGCGGTTCGCTTCAGCCACAGCCGCATCACCGATGGCATGGATTGCCAGCGCCCAGCCATACTTTGCCGCGAGCCGTGCAGTACGCTCGAGGCTAGCGGCAGGCCTTCGCTCGACACCCAGGTTGCCTGGATCGTCGTCGTATCCAGATTTCATCCAGGCGGTCCTCGAACCGAGAGTCCCGTCGAGGAAGATCTTGATCCATGGCATGGCGAAGGAACTGTCTTCCGTTCCTTCCGGGAGACAACTCCCACCTCCATCGAGGACCTCTAGAAATTGAGCTTCTGGCATACCATGGCGAATACGTACGCCAAGTTGACACGCAGAATTCTCACGACGAAGCAGATCGATGGAATCACCACGATCAAAGGTCGTGGCTGCCGTGATCCCTCGTTGTAACAGCCACTGTGATGCCGCGTGTGCATCCTCCAGTGGAGGTTGGCCGATGGCCGCCCAGACCAGTTCAGCATCCTCTTCCGTCACGACACCAGAGTGATGAGAAGGGTCGATCCCCGCCGCCTGCAAAGCAGCGGAAGATACCAGCGCTCTGTGATGATCAGAGTTCCACAGGAATACCGTCCAACCGGGCAGGACTGCGTCGAGAAAACGACGGCAATCCGGTAGTAGTTGCTCGCTGAGCGGATCTTTCCAGCCATGCCCGATCACCCGGCTCTCGCCAACATTTTCCTGAGCATGATTGGCCAGAAGAGAACGAATCGATTCCGAAGGCAGTTGGGAGAGGTCGAGTTGGCGAGCATGCTCAAGGGAATACAACAAATGTAGATGGCTATCGACAAATGCCGGAAGAACCCAGAGTCCCTCGAGGTCTCTTACCTGTGCATCCGTGGTATCCCCTGAACCGGCATTGCACCAGCGCGTGATCACCCCGTCATCGATGCGAAGATCGTAGCGGGTGTTGGAATTACCCGGAAACCTCTTCACGCCTTGTAGTAACCAGGCGCCCACTCACACCTCCAGCATGAAAAAAGGGGGACGATCCTGACTGGACCGTCCCCCTTGAAATGCGTTGCTGATCAGCGACGACCTCCGCGATCGCCTCCGCGGTCGCCCCCGCGGTCACGGCCTCTGCCGCCACCGCGATCGGGTCGTCCACCCTGGCCAGAATCTCCTGAAGCCACGGTCTCATCCAGTTTGCCTTCTTCGATGAGGACAGCCTTGTGGGAGAGTCGAAGTCGACCCTGTGGATCACTCTCGAGGACCTTCACCCTGAGAGAATCGCCACGCTTCACCACCGAGGAAACGTCATCGACGAAGTCACCGGAAAGTTCAGAAACATGGACCAGGCCTTCCTGGCCCGGCAGAACCTCGACGAAGCAGCCGAAGTCCTTGATCGAAACCACCTTGCCATCGTAGATACGTCCCACTTCGACATCCTGAGTGATCATCTCGATCTGCTCACGAGCCTCGTTGGCACTGTCGAAATCTTTGCCCCAGATGGTGATGACTCCGGAATCAACGATCTCGATGGTCGCACCGGTCGCTTCCTGGATTCCCTTGATCACCTTGCCACCAGGGCCGATCACCAGACCGATCTTTTCCGGATCGATGTTGATACGCATGATCTTGGGCGCCAGCGGAGAAACTTCTTCTCGGGGACGATCCAACTTCTTGAGCATCTCACGCAGAATGTGCAATCGTCCCTCACGGGCCTGCTCGAGGGCACGTCCCATCAGTTCACGACTGAGTCCAGAAATTTTCACATCCATCTGGAGAGCAGTGATCCCCTTCTGGGAACCCGCCACTTTGAAGTCCATGTCTCCGTTGTGGTCCTCACTGCCAAGAATGTCGGAGAGGATGTAATGATCACTACCATCTTCAATCAATCCCATGGCGATTCCTGCCACCGGACGCTTGAGTGGTACTCCAGCGTCCATCAGTGCCAGCGTTCCACCACAGACACTCGCCATCGACGAGGATCCATTGGATTCCGTGATGTCACTGACGATACGAATGGTGTAAGGGAAGTCGTCGTGATCGGGAAGGATGTGGCGGATGGATCTTTCTGCCAGCGCTCCATGGCCGATCTCTCGGCGCTTGGGTCCACGATTGGGCCACGACTCTCCGACACAGTATCCGGGGAAGTTGTAGTGCAGCATGAAGTGATCTTTTTTCTCGTCGATCAATCCATCGATTCTCTGCTCGTCAAAGGATGTACCGAGAGTTGCCGTGACGATCGCCTGTGTTTCACCACGGGTGAACAGTGCGGATCCATGAGTTCTCGGTAGCAGTTGCAGATCCGTATCGATGTTGCGAATGTCGGTAAATGAACGGCCATCACTTCGTTTTTTGTCCTCGATGATGATGTCGCGCTCAACCTTTTTCTTGACCGCAGAGAGAAACTTCTTGACCGCCTTCGGGTCGTTCTCGCAGGTCTCCGCATCCCGCTGATCCTTCGGACAGAGTTGCTCGAAGACATCATCGCAGACAGCGGACATCGCATTGGAGCGAGCGAACTTTCCTTCGGTGTGAATCACCTTGCGAACATCGTCATAGGCCATCGAGAAGACCTTTGACTTCAACTCCTCGTCCACCTCTGGAGCCACGAACTCAATTTTCGGCTTACCAGCAAGTTTGGCAAACTCGGCCACCATCGAAACCACCTCGATGGAGACTGTGTGGGCTTTTTCCAAAGCATCGATCATATCGGCTTCAGCCACTTCCTTGGCTCCAGCTTCGACCATCACGATTGCGTCTTCAGTTCCTGCAACCACCAGATCGATATCACCCTGATCACGCTGTTCGTGTGTCGGGTTGATGACCAGCTCTCCATTCACTCGCCCGATTCGGACCGCTCCGATGGGGCCCTGGAAGGGCAACCCCGAGATGGAGAGCGCCGAGGAGGCGGCGATCATCGCCAGGATATCTGGATCGTTCTCACGATCTGCGGAAAGAACCGCCACTGTAACCATCACGTCCTTCATGTATCCATCCGGGAACAGAGGACGCACCGGGCGGTCGATCAGCCTGGAAGTCAGCACTTCCTTGGTCGTCGGACGACCTTCACGCTTGAAGAATCCACCTGGGATCTTTCCTGCAGCGTAGTTATTCTCTCGATAATCGACCGTCAAGGGGAAGAAGTCTCCGCCCCAGCGGGGCTCGCCCCAGGTCACTGCGCAGAATACCGTGCAATCGCCGCAGCGAACGATGGTAGACCCGGCAGCTTGCTTCGCAATTTCTCCGGTTTCGATACTGATGGTACGGCCACCAATTTCCCGGCTAACAATATGTTTCATCAATCCTCCTGGCAGACACTGCTGCCTAGACGCCCTTGCGTCTTCATCTAACATTTCTAACTTTATTCAATTACTTCTGATTTGAAATCGTGCTGGAAGGAAGGACTCCTATTCACTACATCCGTCGGTGGCCAGTAGCCACGAGACGTTCTGCAGGCGGTCCTCGACTCGATCATTGAGTCCAAACGCTGGGAAAGGTCGCGCTAGCGACGCAATCCGAGGGCTTCGATCAAACTCCGGTATCCAGGGCGATTTTTGCGCATCAAGTACTGGAGGAGACGCTTACGCTTTCCCACCAAGATGAGCAGGCCGCGCTGACTCGCATAGTCCTTCTTCCGAGAACGAAGATGCTCCGTAATATTACGGATTCTCTCCGTCAAGATGGCAACCTGGACCTGGACCGATCCCTTGTCGTTATCCGAAGTACGGTACTCTTCAATCAATGCGGTCTTGCGTTCTGCTGTTATGCTCATTTGTCGATGCAACCCTGTCTGTATCTGACCCATCTGTCGATGAACTAAAAATCCTGTGACCGCATTCCACCCGCGGCTCGCCGCGACGGCTCGATCCAACCAGACCAGCCGTGGATGCTACAGGGAGGCCCCGGAAGGGCAAGACAATGTAGGCATCTGGAGGCTAAAAGTGACGGAAACGGCTCTATTTTGGCCGATCCGCCGCCTCAATCAGTCCCGGAGGATCGGGCAGTGAAGGCATACCGGCATCGAGGTAGCATTGCAGCAGGATCGCAGCCGCCTTCTCATCGACTCCAAATGAAGTTCCGACCTTCTCCGCCTGGGAGGAGGTAAGACGCTCATCCCACAACTGAATCGGCAGATCGAGTTGTTCTCGTAGCCACCTCACCAGTTGCAAAGACCGAATCGCCATCGGCCCGAAAGAGCCGTCCATATTGCGTGGCATTCCGATCAGGACTCCCGCCACGCCAAACTCCTGGTCCGCGACTTCGATCCACTGGACCAGTTCCACTCGAGTGGCGACCAGCCCCCTGGGAGTGGCCAGCACTCCGAGCGGATCT
Source organism: Planctomycetota bacterium (assembly GCA_018694835.1). Lineage (GTDB taxonomy): Bacteria > Planctomycetota > UBA8108 > UBA1146 > UBA1146 > QNYK01. The sequence goes on from JABHOG010000047.1 coordinate 24,690, forward strand.
CCCCGTGAAATCCCGATTCTCTTCTCACCGGGGTCGACTCCGATCCAGACGCTCATCGGTTTTCTCCTTCATGCGATTCCAGTTCCTTCAACACATCTCGCCATCCTTCCGATCCGATCTCATCCTCGGTCGCCACCAGCACCAGGTCAGGAGATACCGCCACCAGTCCTCCTCGTGCCGAGATCACCTGAAGCAAGATATCCCCCTCCACCAGGCAAATCAGTTGCCGACAATCGATCAAAGAATCGGAAAACTCGACCGAGCTCTCGCCATCTTCTCGCATATCCACGATGACACGATTACCACTCGAGACCAGTTTCAATGCCCCAGTTCCGACCAGTACCAGTCGACGCAAACCGTCGCTTTCCAGTGTCGAGGCCGCTGCACGAACGCAGATGGACGAACCCGAGGGGATGGGTTCGGTCACCGAAGTGTCGATGTGGAATCGGAGGTTCTCCTGCGCATCGACAGGATGCCACCGTCGAAGAGCTGGCCAGGAGCCCAGATCATGCCAGATCGGATCCATCCGAGTCACCATCAGATGGGGTTGGATCTGTTCCCGTGATAAGAGCAAATGATCCAGGGAAAGCGCGGGGATCTGCTCCTTCCCCGAAGAATGAGAGTCCCCTGACTGCTGCAGTGTCTTGGCCACCAGTTCGAGCAAGAATCGAGCTCGAAAGAGAAACACTCCGCAGTTCCTCAAGGCTCCAGCCTCGTCGAGCCGTGCCTGATCGATGGCCGCTGGCTTCTCCACGAATTCGAGTACCGGAGAAACCGATCCGACAGATTGCGGAATGATAGAACCGAAACGACGATCCGATGGAGCCTCTGAACCAAACAACCAGAGCCGATCCTCTGCAGAATCCGCTTCATCGATGGTGTCCTTCATGATCTGAAAATATCGATCGGAGTCTTCCACGTGATGGTCTGCCGGGAACACCAGAATCATCGCTTCTGGATCGCGTTCTGCTATCGATGTCACTGCCGACACGATGGCGGGTGCAGTATTGCGCCCCACAGACTCCTCGATGAACTGACACGGTCCGGCCCAATCGATCAGGCCTGGTCCGGCCACCAGATGAATCTTCTCCCGGGATGTAAATTGCGAGGCTCGGAGGATGGTCTGTTCGAGCAGTGAACTGTCATTCATCAGTGGCAGGCAAGGTTTCGGCCGATCCTTGCGGCTCCAGGGCCAGAGACGTTGCCCACATCCTCCCGCGAGGATGACCACATGTAGTGAATCACTCATCGTCCAGGTATCCCTGCAGAGCGGATTTCAATCGATCGACACCCTTGGCTCGTGGTTGAAGCCTCATGAACTCCTTGAAGTGCTTGGACGCCTCTACCTTCATCTCCATCTCGAGGTAGCAACCGGCTCTTTTCTTGGCGACTTCCGCATGACCGGCCCGATCGAGTCCAAGGATCTCTGCTCGCCGCAGATATTCTAGACCGACTCGGGGATCGAGCCGTCCAGTCGTGCGCTTTAACAGCAACTTCTTGGCTCGTTCCAGGGCTTCAGAATAACAGGGCCGTTTGGAGTTCCGAGTCTGCTCGACCCGAATCAATTCCTCGAACCACTCCAGCGCACCATTCCAGTTCTTACGTCCTTCATCGATCTCCCCCAGCAAGAAGCATGCATCTACGAACTCGCCGGAATCGAGGTGATTCCTGAGCAGTAAGCGACTTCCAGGTTCCAGCTCCGCCAGTCGCTCGAGGGCCTCTTCGTTGCGCTGTTCCAGCAACAAGAAGAAAACAGACCTCACACGCGCCGCCGGCCTGCCACTTTCCGTGACATGAGGGATGGAGGAGAGTTTCGGATCCTTTCCGGCTACGACCTTCCACATGTTGTCGTAAGAATCGCGTCGATCGTTATCGGAGAGAACCTCGAACGCCAGTAGTAGCGCACGCATCTCCTCCGGATCCTTCGGATGCTCAGTCTTGTCCGGGTGGACCTCCAGCAAGCGTTTACGAAACGCTTTGCGGATCTCTTCGTCCCGGCAATCAGGATCGACACCGAGAATCAGATAATGATCTGTGAATCCGTCCCTCAACTGACCGCCTCACGTTCGATCCAGAAAGTGACCGGCCCATCGTTGACCAGGTGTACCTTCATGTCGGCTCCGAAGAGTCCCGTATCCACCCGGGAAATGCCCAGGTGCCGAAGGTTCTCGACAAACTTCTCAAACAACGGTTCCGCCTGTCCAGGTTCCAGAGCGTCGATGAAGGAGGGGCGACGGCCCTTTCGACAATCTCCATACAAGGTGAATTGACTCACTGCCAGGATGCCCCCCTCGACCTGAGTAAGATCGAGATTCATCTGCCCTTCAGCATCGGAAAAGATCCGAAGCCCAGCGACCTTGCGGGCCATCCAATCCATCTCCATCGGACCATCCCCAGCGCCGATGCCCACCAGCAGTAACAGCCCGGTATCGACGGAACCGACCGTTTGGCCATCCACCTCGACCCGTGCTTCAAGAACTCGCTGTACCAGTACGCGCACATCACCTCCAAGTACATCCAGGGATGATATCAGGAATCGAGATGGCCAGGAGGAGAACCTGACTAGGTGGTCAAATCGGGCCCCTCAACGACATCGTGGCAGAAGGCGCCATCCGCCGTTTCAGCAATATCAACGCTGCGGAAAGATGTCGGTCTTCCCGAGGAGGGGTCGACCGTGAGCAACACGCCACAGAGGTGAGCATTCTTTTCGGCAACTGTGAATGGAGCATGCATCGAGGTGAGAAACTTGTGGAGTACCGGCTTCGCATCGCGCCCGATGACTCCATCGTAAGGTCCGGTCATTCCCATATCGGTAAGATATCCGGTTCCACCCGGGAGGATTCTCGCATCGGCAGTCAGGACATGAGTGTGAGTGCCGACCACTGCTGTGACACGACCATCGAAATGCCATCCGGCAGCCTGTTTCTCGCTGGTCGCCTCTGCGTGGAACTCGACGATGCGGATCTTCACATCTTCGGGGATTTCCTGGAGAACGGCATCGACGGTGCGGAATGGACAAGAGACCGAGTCCATGAAGACTCGCCCGAGAACGATGACGTGAGCCACCGGCACTCCAGCAGCGGTCTCCACCACTGTCCATCCGGTGCCCAGAGCCTCCTCAGGATAATTGTGAGGACGCAGGCAGAGAGGTTCCTTTTCCAGCACTTCGAGGTTATCCCTGCGCTTCCACGCATGATCCCCGAGGGTCATCAGGTCGACCCCTGCTGTTCGAAGGTCGGCAAAGATCTTGGGAGTAATCCCTGATCCTGCCGCAGAATTCTCGGCGTTGGCGATGACCAGATCGAGATCGAGTGACTCACGCAGGCCTGGCAGCATTCCTTGTACAATTTTCCTGCCTGGCTTGCCGACGATGTCACCGATCAGCAAGATTCGAATGTCGGAACCATCAGCGGGCATACTCAACCACTCTAGTTTCCCGAATCAGTGTAATTTTAATCTCCCCGGGGTAGGTCAACTGATCTTCGATCTGCTTGGCCACTTCATGAGCCAATCGAACCGCCTTCTTGTCGTTGACCTTGTGCGCATTGACGAACACACGCACCTCGCGGCCCGCTTGAATCGCCTGGGCATTGGAGACTCCCGCAAAGGAATTCACCAGGCCCTCCAGTTTCTCAAGACGTTCGACATAGCGATCGAGGGATTCCCCTCTCGCTCCTGGACGGCTACCGCTAACAGAATCCGCCGCTTGGACCAATACTGCATAGAGGCTCTCTTGCGGGACATCGTTATGGTGACTGGCGGCAGAGTTGACGACCTCTTTCGGCTCGTCGAACCTCTTGAGAATGGTCGCTCCAATTTCAGGATGCCCACCCTCGTACTGGTGATCGACCGCCTTGCCGATGTCGTGAAATAGCCCACAGCGCTTTGCCAGATCCTGGTCGAGACCGAACTCGGCAGCAATCATCCCGCAGATCTGAGCACACTCCACTGAATGGGAGAGCATGTTCTGGCCGTAGGATGTCCGGTACTTGAGTCGCCCCAGCATCGTCACCAGTTTAGGATGAACACCGGGAAGATCGAGGTCATAGGAGACCTGGACACCTGTCTTCTGGATCTCTTCGTTGAGTGACTTCTTCGCTTCCGCCACCACCTCTTCGATACGGCTCGGATGTATCCGACCATCGGCCAGGAGTTTGTTGAGTGCACGCCCCCCCATCTCACGCCGTATCGGATCGAAACAGGAGAGAGTGATCACTCCTGGACTGTCATCGACGATCACATCGACGCCGGTGGCCTTTTCGAATGCACGAATGTTGCGACCCTCACGGCCGATGATTCGACCTTTCATGTCGTCGGATGCGATATCGACAGTGGTAACGGTGGACTCTTGACAGTATCCGGATGAGATTCGCTGAAGGGTGGAGGCTAGAATATCTCTCGCCTTGGAGTCCGCTGTTTCCTTGACCCGTTCCACCATCCTCTGGATGAGGATATCTCCTTCATGTTCGACTTCTCGCTCCATCTTCGTGACCAAAGAAGTGCGAGCTTCCTCACGAGTCATGTCAGCGATCCGCTCGAGGTTTTCACGTTCCTGATCGAGGACCTCATCCAGTTCTTCTTCTCTGGTGCTGATCCGCTGCTGCCTGTTGGTGAGATTGGATTCCTCGGATTGGAGGCTGGTTTCCTTCTTGGTAAGAAGAGCCATCCGGCGCTCCAGACCATCCTCGCGCTTGCCCAGCTGGTTTTCGGACTCCTTGGTCTCATCCCGTAGATCACGTTGCTGCTGGAGGACATCGCTACGCTGGTGCTTGACCCAATCCTGGGTCTCCTCGCGGGTGTCCTTGCGGATCCTGTCCGCCTCCGACCGGGCCTCATCGAGCAAGACGCGGCGCTCTTCGCGTATGCGAGCTTGAGATCGTTGGGTCATGATGGCAATCACCACCAACGCAGCCAGGATCAGCCCCACAGAGATGATCATCGCGTTCGTGTTGGAATCGGCCTGTAAAAGGACCGGAACCAGTGAAGCTAAATTATGCAATTCATTCCTCCCGCAGAAGGCGCTGCAGGGGAAAAACCAGAGGAAGGCGGCCCCGAGGGGCTACTGCGACAAAACCTCGATACTACGGATTCGGATGAGCCGGGCTCCTGTACTGGGATCCTGTTCTTCAACAGTCCCGACGATACCAACTCTTTTATTCACGTATGCATCAAGTTTCAATTTGCCGCCGTCAAGGTAGAAGAGGAGTTGATTCCCCTTCATCAACTTGTGTGTCGCCTCGACGTCCCGGTGTTTCCCGAGGGGCACGACCCAGCCTACCGCCTGATATTTAACTCCAGGGTTTGTGCTGCGATGTCCCGTCCTTCGCAAAATTTCGTTCTCTTTGGCCTTGGCGAGCTCTCGCTCGGTCTTGGCCTTTTCCTGTTGCCGCTTGATATCCACCAGACGGCGATGTAATGGCATGAAGTGTTCCTGAATGGTCCTCGAGAGATCTCGGACCACCTCGACTTCTCCGATATCTTCACTGGAATTCTCGATGACTTTCATCTGATCCAGTAACGAACGGAAGTTCCACTCAACGGGGTTCTTTTGCGTTTCAGTGCGAAATTCTTCGAACAATCTCTTTAGTTTCGCCGACTCAAACGCAGGAATCTTGACAGTGTTTGGATCCAGAACATCCTCGGGTGCAGTCTGACCTGCACCCTGTCCTGGGTCTCCTCCGGCAATCGGTTCAACATCGGGTTGGTTCCCGACAGGCTTGACCGATCCTCCGCTTACTTTGTTTCCCATACTTCGAAGTTGCTGATGCTGCCTCGATAGGTGCAGCGCCTGGACCTCTGTCTGACTGCGACGAATATAGTCTCCGTGAATCCAAGCATGCGCATTGAGAGGCGCAAACACTTCGACCCAATCTCCGTTTGCATCGGTTTTACCAGTGGGAATCAATCCCTGCCCCGGCTCGGTCAGACCGAGCGGTGCATGTTTAGTGCCGGCAGAAGCACGAATTCTCACACGACTGCCTGTGACACGGAGCGAATCCCCATCCGACGCCAAATAATCACCATGTACCCAGACCGGCCGATCGGCCGGCACCGCTACTTCGACCCAATCTCCTTGACCACCCAGGGCGATGAGGGGAACCCCTCCGCGCAACTGGAAGAAGGCAAGATGATTGGTAGAAGGACCGGTTCTGATATTGACCACACTCCCCGTCACTTCACCCATCCAGGGTTGAAGAGTCGGCTGTCCTCTCACCGGATCGTCCTGAGCGTGGATCGAAGTTCCGATCACCAGCAGCAGGGAAACGATTCCGATGGAGCATCTGACCATCGATCTGAAATTCGAAAAGGAGGACTTCGTCACCTTGGCATCGATACTGTTCGAGTATTCTCTCGAGTCCAGCGCAACAGATGTTGAGATATCCATAGTCGATGTGTCTTTCATTCGTGCGGCATTCATAGACGTGGAATTCATCTGTCCTGAGTGTTCGACTGCGTATTGGATGGTGATCCTCCTTCCCCTTTTCTTGCGGGTGTACTTCGACACCCACTCGGTCCAAAACTCCCGCTCCATCGGTCGATGGTCGGTGGCGTTTCAGATCTTAATATTCCTTGGCACCAAAAATATCAATTAGGTCACCAAGAGTCGGTTGATCCTATGTGGAGAGGCACTGCGTGTCAACGCAGCCCACCCATCTCGGATCACGAATCCTCAGTCAGGCGCATGCGAAGTCTCAGATGAGGTCGAGGGGCCCGCATTCGTGGATTCCAACGAGTCAGTCGGAGCGGATCAGTAGCAGTTCGCCGATCCGGCAACTCTGAGCCGCTGCGGTGACGGGGCACTTGGCTCTGATCAGGAAAAAGACCGGCAATCCGCTCGAAGCCAGGGTCTGATGATGGGACGACCCCTTGGCGATGATCAAATCGGCCTGATCCATCCGTTGCCGTAACGGCTCACTCACTTCGTCCGGCAGCAAACCCAGACTTTCTCCAGGCGAGGTAAAGAGGTCATCCGCACCTTGCTCTCCGACCAGGTCGACTCGATCAGCGTCTTCCTGACACGCTTTCAGCAGCATCGGAGACTCACAGAGGACGCTGGTGATCTGTAGCCCGGGGCGAGCCTTTTTCAACTGCTCCAGTAGGACCAGATCTGCCGGTAATTCAGGCGCAGTATCATGGATGAACAACAGCCTGGAGGCCCCGGAGACGATCCGATCGAGCGAATTCCGCTCATCGTGGACAAATTCGGTATCTGCCACATCGCCAGCTCGCATCCCCAATTTCCTCAGATCTTCGCGGATCGCCTTCGACTGGAGGATCTCATTGGCGAAAACATTACAGCGCGCAGAGAGCAGAAGTGCCCGCCCCAGCGGATCTGGCGACTCCGCTACCTGCTGGCGCATCCCGGGCAAAGTCTCCAGCATCTCGGCGGACCAGCGTTCCCTGAGTTCTCTCCACGGGTCACCCGATCCCAGCACTGAATGGACCCTTTTCAGCAGCCCCCCGACCATCTCGGCAGGAGACTGACCCGTTTCCGATTCGTGGAGGATTCTCATCGATTCATCGACCACTTTCTGCTGCAGCCAATCATCATCACTGATGCGTTCTGCGGTACAGAGTGCTCTTCGAAGAGCGCAGGGGTAGCACTGTGGTACGAAGCGAGCCAAGGATCAGTAACCCGTCTGGAATTTCTGGAGTTCATCCGAAGTGAACACCATCTTGGTCGGGAAAGCATCGCGGAACCGGACACCCTGGTGTGGTCGAAGCACCTGGATTTCTCGCAGCGCAGATCGAGCGGCGTCAAGATCTTCAAAAGGTCCGACGAAGACGCTGAAAAACCGTTTCCCGGCGCCCGATTCGCTGATACGAACTCGTGCTCTCGCCGTGGTCAATCCGGAATCCACATACTGAACCAACTTGTCGATCACCGCAGGGTCCTTGCTGAGGTGCTGTCCAATCCACACCGCATATAGACTTTGCTGCGGCGGGACCATCTCCACATCCGGATCCGAAGTCACTGCAGGGACCACGCTCGCATCGACTTCCGAATCGGTGGCACTGGGAGCGACCGCCTGCTGGACGATGTTCCGGATGGCAGGACGACCTCCAGGTTCCGGGTCGAGCAACGGCCAGCTGGAATCTTCGCTCAGGGGCGTCCTGTCCATCTCTGCGATTCCTGCGGGCTCTTGCACCGGAGCAGTGCTATTACCGGACATGTAAGAGAGCGCCATCAATAACAGAGCGGCGATCCCGAAAACGAGCAGGGTGGAACGGCGGATCTCGACGGTTTCTGACAGAAAGGTGTCTCTTGTAGGGGGCAAACTGTCATATTCTCCGGAGGAACTCGCCGCCGGGATCTCTGGCAATTGGCGAGTTTGAGGAATCTGCTTGGCTCGATCATCGAAATTGACCCGTCGGCGAGAACCGGGGACGACAGGATCCTTAGATGTCGAAGAAGATAGGGAAGAGACCGAAGGGTCTGATTCCGTCTGCTCTGAACCGGAGGGCTCCCGCAATGGGGGCCGGTTCTTCTGCTCCCGCAATGGGGGCGGGTTCTTCTGCTCACGCAGCACTTCGAACATGCTCGATTCATCTCTACGATTCAAGATTCCCCCTTATGATCTCACGGCATGTACCTCAGGGAGAATAGGTGAGCAAAGCGAGTCGGTCAAGAAGCGTGCGTTGCGTTGTTGCGAATCGGACATCATCATGGAGGCCAAGGTCCCACCTTCGAGTTCCACGACATCCTCGGGAAGGGAGTCGATGAAAAACGTAGCTAGATCGAATTGGGCCGCAGCCAGAAAATTGGTGCTGTCTCTTGGCCTGATCCTCCCCCATTCGGGTCTTCACGGATCCTCGTCATTTTCGGAACCAAGCCATCTGAATCCAAGCGGTCCAGAGTCACCCGATCCATCGTCCCCTCTATCCAATTCACTGCCAGCGGATGTCGGCGGGATCGAGGTCGGTGGGATGGATGTGGTGATCGAGACAGTCCTGGGCGAGATCAAAGCTCCCCATCCGACCTTCAGTGGCGACCTGACGGGCATAGAAGTGGCCGGAAGTACGGTCGAGATGCGCGATATCCTGTCGATTCGATTCCCCTCTCACAAGTTCCAACGGCAGCCCAGGGAGCAAATCCTGCTGCGAAATGGAACCCTCTGGAGGGGAGAGTTACAGCGAGACGGCGATCCCAGTGGAGAAACGATCCAGTGGCAAAGCCCCTCACTGCCGGCACCGATGACTATCTCCCTCGAAGATCTGGCGGAATACCGGACCCACCAATCTCCTGCGACGCCCTTCCCCGATCCGATCGCCGATTCTGACCAGTTGCTGACCAGTGATGGGGCGCTGCTGACCGGGATCCTCGAGTCGCTGCTGGTCGAAGGAGTGCTCTTCGATGATCCTTCGCTGGGGCCGCTGACAATTCCCTGGTCCAAATTGTTTGCGTTCCGACTGATCGAGATCCCCACAGATCGCCCCCCACCGACCGACCATCAGTTGCCGGTGCGAGTGCAGACGGTCGCAGGAAGCGAGATCTATGGCGCACTCCTCCAACTGGATCCGACTTCTCTGAGACTGCGACAGTCCGATCGACAGGAACTCGCCATCCCTAACTCTCAGGTGGTGCAGATCCATTTTGAACTGGAGCGGATCATCCCCCTGACCCAGCGGCCACCGCTGAAAGTCGATGAAGGACTTCCCCAATCGGACTGGTTCCCATGGACCTGGCGGAAAGATCTCAATGTACTGGGACAGCCGCTGCAGATCGGGGCACGACGATTTTCTTCAGGAATCGGCGTCCATTCCCGCAGCCATCTGACCTTTTCGGTCGAAGAGGGAGATCGCACCCTGGTCGGAATCGCCGGGATCGATGCCAGCAGTCGTCCGCCGGATGAGGAGCCGGGGATCGGCTGTGCCGACTTCTCCATCCTGGTCGATGGAGTGAAGAAGTTTGATGGTGGCACCCTGTCCTGGAAAGATCCTGGCGTCGATTTCCGGATCGACCTGAAGGGGGCGGAGAAGTTCACGCTGAGGGTCGACCTCGGTCCTGGACATCACATCCTCGACCGCGCCAACTGGGCGATGATCCGCATCATCCGCGACTAGCATTGCACCTACAATACCGTGCGTCTCGAATGGTGCTTCTCGTACCGTACGAGATAGCGACGAAAAAGCCCCTGCTACGGACTCTCCGTAGCAGGGGCTTGTCGATGGTGAACCGTTAGAAAAGGGTCAGTCTCCGGGATTATCGGGATTCAACTTGTTATCCACCTTCATGTCGGTGTAGGTCCCGCCAGTCTCCTCAGCCAGCCTTTTCAACCAACTGTTGGCCTGGGCCAGATCCCCCATCTGTTGCCCCCCCTGGGTGAAGGGGTGAAAACCAAAACAATGGATCTTGATCTTGCGGAACCGGTTCAACTCGAAAACCTTGTCGAGAATCGGACTGGTCGGGTCCTTCACCTTGCCATCCTTCGATGGAAGTCCATCGGAGAGGAAGAATATCGTGTTGGTTCGTGGATCCTGCATGAACGCCTCGACCAGTGCATCCAGGGTGTTGGTATTGCCGTTGTGCTTGATTCCATCGACCCACTTCAACGCCGACTTCTTGTTGCCGGTGCTGGCGGGAGTCGCCTTCTTCTTGAACTTGCTGACGGTCGTGTCAAAGCGAACGCAATTGAAGGCGGCATCCTTGGACATCTTCTTCAGTACCTTGCGCAATTCTCGCTTGGCCATCTCCATCCGGGACCAGAACTTGGCGAGGCGAATCTGTTCCTGGGTCATCTGGCCACCACCGGAGGAACCTCCTCCATCGGAGCCATCGCCTCGACCGAGGCCAGGAATATCATCCTTGTGGACATACCGCATCGAACCGGAGGTATCGATGACGAAGACGATGTTCTTTGATTCGACAGGAACGCCCCAGAATTCGGGATCATTTCCACGGCGCTTGCGCTTGACTCCGGTCTTTCCGTCGTGGGTCTCCTCCATCGGGTCAAAGGTGTCCTGACGTGGCTCCCACCAGGAGTGCCACTCCTCGATCAGATCGAAGTCCTGTCCGGTCAACTCCCACAGTGAATCTCGCACCTGGTGGTAGAGCACGTCCTTGCGTTTCTTGACCAGTTTCTCCAGTAGTTTGATCATCGGCTCGACGCCGATGGCACTCTGGCTCTTACGGAAACCTTCCACCGCGGCTCCCTGGACAAAGGGGGATTTATCCTCGAGGAAGGAGCACAGCAGTTTCAAGGCGGCGTCATTGTCGATCCCTCGCAGCCGCTGCAATTGTTTCTTCAGTGCCTCTTGCTGCTGCTTCAACCGATCGGGAATTCCTGGATCAGCACCGGGGGGCAATCCGTCATTCTCGATATCCTGGAGTTGCTTGCCCAGTTTCATGATCTCGTCATTGATCTTCCCGCGCTTGTTGGTGGGGAAGGAGAGAATGTCGGTCAGGTAGACGCGCTCGCGGAAATCGCTTTTGCTGCGCAATTTAGTGTATCGCTCGGAGATGAAATCGACACAACCATCCATGCGAGACAGTTCCTCACAGATGGTGCTGTAGACTGTTGGATTCCGTCCATCCTTGAAGCCCAGATCGTACAGCGTCTCGACCGCATCCTCGGTGCCATAGGCAGCGATCTGCCGGGCAATATCGATGGCATTATCGGCATTATCGCCCTGGACCGCTTTACGAAAACTCTTGGCCAGTTTCTTGATCTCTTTGGAATCGGGAGCACTGGTCGCATCCAGCACGGCGAAGGAAAAGATTCCGCACACCATTGTGATCCACAGAAGAGCCAGTGAACCTCTGGTTGAACGATTTTGGTAGATCATGATTCCTCCATGGGGACCCTTGGCGGGGTGCTCTATTGACGAATGAGACTCGCGATCGGAACTGGATCGGAGTACGGGCCCAGGAAGCCACCTTCCGGGCACTCTCAAGGTATCATGCCTCCTTCTTCAGTTCCATCGCCTAGGATCTGGATGAATATGGGCTTATGGGTGATGAATCGGCTCGAGTTGCTTATCTTGGTCGAACATCCACATGACCTGGAGGAACAGATGTCCCAGCACCAAGACGACACCGATCGCCAGTATCATATCGGTCTCTCCCGGGGAGATGCCGCTGAAAAAATCTTGCTCGCCGGAGATCCCGAACGAGTACGACGAAGCGCCGCTCGACTCGATAGTATCGAGGGCGAATGGAGCTGTCGCGAATATCTGACCATCACCGGAGAATGGCGTGGTGAGCGGGTGACCCTGATGGCCACCGGCATCGGCGCCAGCAACATCGAGATCGCGATGGTAGAACTGGCCGCCATCGTCGACGACCCGGTACTGATCCGAGCAGGCTCCTGTGGCGGTCTCGACCCGAAGATTCAACTGGGCGACCTGGTGGTCAGTTGGGGAGCGGTTCGGATGGAGAATACCTCCACCACCTTCGTTCCCGAGGGTTACCCCAGCGTCTCTCATCCGGATGTGATCCAGGCATTACTGCAGCAAGCGCGCCAGAAGGAGTACCCGGTCCACCTCGGGATCACCGCCACCGCACCCGGTTTCTACGGCGCCCAGGGACGAAACGTGAATGGGTTTCCCCCACGCCACCCCGACGTGATCGAGGAGTTGGCCCGCATCGGTGTCGCCAACATGGAGATGGAGGCTTCGGCCCTCTTCACGCTGGCCTCGGTGAAGGGCTGGAGAGCGGGGTGCGTTTGCACCGTCTTTGGCCGTCGCCATCACGATGAGTTTGTCCCGGTCGCGGAAAAACCGGCACTGGAAGATCGCTGCGTCGAGGTGGCACTCGACGCACTACTGAGCATCGACTGAGACGAGACATTACCCGGGCTTGACCTGCGACGGATCGGGGTCCAGCGTAGAGATGGCGGCATCGACGATTCTCAACAATCGTCCGCGCGATCTGCGCCCCGTCTCCATCACCTCTTCATGGCTCAGCGGCTGCCCCGACATCCCCGCCGCCAGGTTGGTCACCAGCGAAAACCCTTGCACACGAAGACCACAATCCACCGCCACCATCGCCTCCTGGATGGTCGACATGCCGACCAGGTCTGCGCCGAGTTTGCGCAGCATCCGTACCTCCGCAGGGGTCTCGTAGGTGGGTCCAGGCAGACCTGCGTAATTTCCACGGGGGAAACCATCGGTCGCTCCAGCCTTGGAATCGTTGCGGTAGCACCGCTCGGTTCGATCGATCCAGTGCTGGTCGAAGAGACCGGTCTGATTGCGAATCCTCGAAGCGGCCTCGATTCCCATCTTCGGAGTCACCCCCTGCAGGTTGATATGATCCTCGATGGCGACCACTTGTCCGGGACTCCAGCCCTCACGGACGCCACCGGCGGCATTGGTCAGGATCAACCCTCGGGCACCAAGAGCTGCGAGCACGCGGATTCCCCGCACCACCTCTTCCACATCGTATCCCTCATACAGATGAACCCGACCACCGAGCAGAAGTATCGTCGATCCTCCGACCTCGCCGAGGATCCACTCACCCCCATGCCCGGCCACCGAGGGCGATGGCATCCCGGGAATGTCACCGACCGCGACGCGGCAATATTCGGTCCAGCCATCGGCGGGAAACTGGATCCCCGAACCGAGCACGATACCGACATCGGGACCGACCTCGGACCAGTCCTGCAGACCATCGGGTGCCAGTTCGCACCACTGATCGCGAATCCACCGACAAGCCGCCTGGGCATCGAATCGTTCCGTCACGGCATGACGATTCCGGCAACGCAACCGGTCATCAGCGCTGCGACGGTACCACCGACCAATGCTCTCAATCCCAAAGAGGAGAGGCGCGGTCGCAAGGAAGGCTCGAGCGATGAGATTCCACCGATCTGGATCGCCACGCTGGCAAAGTTAGCGAATCCACAAAGGGCATAGGTGGTGATGGCTCGAGAGCGCTCACTGAGGGTGTCGACCCCGGAGAGTTCGATAAAGGCCACGAACTCGTTGAGCACCGTCTTCATTCCGATCAGCGAAGCGACCGCTGGCACATCCTTGAAGTCGACCCCCAGCAACCAGGCAAAGGGATAGAAGATCCACCCGAAGACATCTTGTAGGTTGAAGTAGGGTGATTCCGCCAGCACGGCGTGATCTCCCTGGCTCACCATATTTACCAAGGAGAGTGCCCAGTAGGAGATGTGCTGGGTCAACCAGGCGAGTGATGCATTGGCCAGTGCCACGATGGCCACGAATGCGATCAACATCGCGATGACATTGAGTGCCAGGGTCAACCCTTCACTGGTTCCTCGACAGGCAGCATCGAGCAGATTGGAGTCGGAGCGGTGGATTTCCAGTTTGGCCGCTGTGGGGTCACCTAGATCCTTCTTCTCGGGGACCATCAACTTGGCCGCCACCAAGGCCGCAGGCGCCGACATGAAACTGGCCGCCAGCAGGTGACCGGCGTCGATTCCGAGACTGACATAGGCGGCAAAAACACTCCCCGCCACGGTCGCCATGCCTCCAGTCATCAGTGCCATCACCTCGGAGTTAGTCATCGTTTTCAGATAAGGGCGGATCACCAGTGGTGCTTCAGTTTGCCCGGCGAATATGTTGGCTGCGGCAGCGAGAGATTCAGGACCGCTGGTCTTCATCGTCATTTGCATCAAACGAGCGATCAGCCACACGACGACCTGCAGCAAACCGATGTGATAAAAGATCGCCATCAATGCCGAGACAAAGATGATGGTTCCGAGCAAGACGATCCACAGCTGGAATCCAACACCGGTCGCCGACGCCAAGGTACCGAAGACCATGGCGGTCCCGACCTGGGAGAAGTCGAGGATCCCCTGGAAGATCTCCTTGGCACCAGAGGTGATGGAAGTGCCCCAATCAGTTCGCAGGATCACCAACGCCAGCAGCAGTTGCAGCCCCACCCCCCAGTACACCGTACGCCAGCGAACTTCAGCACGACGGGTCGAAATCGCCCAGCAGAGTGCGACCAGAACCAGCAGGCCCAGCAGGCTGCGGGCACGATCGAGCCAGTGATCCCCCTCTCCCCCATCGGACGCTGATGAGATGTAAACCTCAGCTTGGATGGAAGCATAGATCCGATCGGCGGAGTCCGCCTGCTCCAGCGCCCGCTCGGTCGCTTCCAGCACCGACAATCCACCATCCTCCTTGGGAGCGGCAGCCAGCAGATCCCAACCATCCCCACCGCTGGCAAGGTAATCGTTGGTGGCGATGCGAAATTGCTGTTGATCGGTAATGGGAGCGCCCTGGAGAAGGATCTGGTCGACCTCGACCGGACCTCCGTCCGCCTCTGCCACCTGCACCCGAATTCCGTGGAAGTCGACCCCTCTTCCCTCGGTGGTGAGGGACTGAACGACCAGTTGCTTCAACTGCTTGCCGGTCAAGGTCACCACCGTCACGCGATTGCCAAAGGGCGAGATCTCGAAGAGATCGCGGTACAGCACTTCTCCAGAAGGCAAGTCGTCACGGATTCCACCATGATTGTGGAAAGAAGCAGAGACACCTGCCGCTTCCGCCATCGAATCACAGATCCAGCGACCCAGTGGCGAGGAGACCGCTCCACTCTCCTTGTGCCCCCCACTGTGTAAAGCCACCGGGGATTCTCCCACCTTGCGATTCATCTTCTCGCCGACCGTGGCATTCACCGCAGCGAGCAGAGCTCCCAATTTCTGATCGGTCGCAACGGAGAGGGCTTCGACAGCCACCACCGACGTGGATACGGTGAAGGTCTGCCTGTGGCCCACGGACTCGCTCTTGCCCTTGCGTGTGAATTCGACGCGCCCGAGATGGCGAGTCTTGGCTCCCACCTGGGCCACCACCGTGCCATGGACCGGTTCTATCCAGGGTGGATCAACCAGGGTATGGGAGTGCCCGCCGACGATGAGGTCGAGACCCTCGACTTCTCCGGCGAGCGCTCTTTCCAGTTTCACTCCGCTATGAGAGAGAACCACCATCAGATCGGCACCCTGTTGCCGGAGGCGATCTCTCGCTTTTCTCACCGCGTCAGCCAGCGGGGCTACCTGTAACTTTTTGCCCGCTACAGGAGCGATGATGTTGGGCGCGTCCGGTGTCAAGATTCCAATCAATCCGACGCGGAATCCACCGCGCTCGATGATGTGATCACGCAGTACCACCTGTTGTAGGCGTCCCGAAGACTCGGTCACATTCGATGCGATCACCGGAATGGTCGTGGCATTGATCAGATTCAGCAGGTTGTCTATTCCATAATCGAAATCGTGGTTGCCCAGGGTCATGGCATCGAACTGGAGGCACTCCATCGCTCGGATCATCTGAAGGCCGCCGTCGCTGGCGCCTTCTGGAGTTCCCTGGAACCAGTCGCCAGCATCGAGCAGCAACACATTCTCGTTACCCACCTCGTCGCGTACCGACGAGACCAATTGGCCCATCCCGGCCATTCCGCCACTGAGATTCTCACCACTTTTCCGAGGGAGTAACTGTCCATGCATGTCGTTGACGTGCAGTACCACCAGATGATCATCTGCCTGGACGAGAACCCCACACCAGAGACTGATCAGCACCAGCCAGCCTTGAATTGATCGCAAGATCATGCCACCTCTATTTCCACCTGGAGAATTGCTGGAGAGGATAGCGGAACAATCCACGTCTGGACAGCGGGAGCCCTTGCAACCGCCCCCCCATTTCCTTCATGATCTGAGCAAAGGAGAGTCATCATGGACCCAGCGGAACTTCCCGAGCGAATCTTCAGAACCTATGACATCCGTGGCATCGTTGGAGAAGACCTGACCGAGGAGATCGTCGAACAGATTGGACTCGGGCTGGGCCAGTTACTCTCCTCCGAGGGGAGCCGCTCTGTCGCCGTCGGTCACGATATCCGCGATTCCAGTGCGCCCTTCGCCGCCCGAGTCCGAGATGGCCTGCTGAAAGCAGGACTCGATGTCATCGAGGTGGGAGAGGTTCCGACTCCCTTGCTCTACTGGGCAGTCCAGCACCTGGGTGCAGATGGCGGAGTGATGATCACCGGCAGCCACAATCCAGTCGAATACAACGGGCTGAAAATCACCCGCGGTGTGATGCCGATCTGGGGGGATGAACTGCAGACCCTTCGCAACATCGCCAACGATGCTCGTGCGGTCGAGACACCAGGCCAGGCGACTTCAGCCGAAGTCATCCAGCCCTACATCGCCAACCGGACCGAGCGCTTCCAGTTCCCCGACGGATTCAAGGTCGCCATCGATTGCGGCAATGGCACGGCAGGGCCTGTCGCCATTCCACTCTTTGAAGCACTCGGGATCGAGGTGGACGCCCTTTACCCCGAGCCCGATGGAACCTTTCCCAATCACCTTCCCGACCCGGAAGTTCCTCGCTACATGAAGAATCTATGTGACAAGGTTGCGGCGGGAGATTTCCAGTGTGGCTTCGGCTTCGACGGTGACTCCGATCGAGTCGGAGTGATCGATGAGAAGGGCAGGAAGAGATCCGCTGATCATTTACTGGTCGCCTTCGCCCGCCACCTGCTCGCCCAGGTCCCAGGGGGCAAGATCATCTATGATGTCAAATGCTCCGACTACTTGCCTGATCTGATCAAAAAGGCCGGAGGAATACCGATACTCAGCAAGACGGGTCACTCCATCATCAAGGAAAAGATGAAGGAGACGGGAGCGATTCTCGCGGGCGAACTGTCGGGGCACATCTGTGTGAAGCATGGCGGAGACGGCTTCGACGACGCCTTCTTTGCCGCTTTACTGACACTCGAGATCATCGCTTCCCAGGGTGGTCAATGCTCCGACCTGTTCGACGGTATTCCCGAGATGAAGGCGACCCCGGAGGTCAAAATTCCGGTCTCGGAGGCACACAAGTTCCAGGTGGTCTCCGCGCTGGTGGAGCAATTTCGGAAGGATCCCGGCGGTGGCACCCTGATCGACCTCGATGGAGTCCGGCTCTCCTTCGATGATGGATGGATGCTGATCCGTGCTTCCAATACGACGGCGAATCTGACGGTGCGCGTCGAAGGAGTCGACAACGCCGCTCTGCAACGAATCGGGTCGATCGTCCGCCAGGCGCTCGAGTCACACCCGGTCAATCTCGACCAGTTGACCGAGGCACTCGAATCCTGACCACGCTCCAAGGAACAGCTGCCCTGCACCAGTTCAGCGCTGACCCGAAGATTTATTCTTTCGAGCCACTCGCCACTTCTGGAAGCACTCTCGCTGATCGAAGAAGAGCCAATCCCCTTGCCGGGTACGTGCCCGGGCAGCGGATGCTTCTCGTTCGACTTGTTGGCCACAGATCGGGCAATGAACGAAAGCACTCTCCTCCAGTTTCTCGCATCCAGCGGGAACATCGAACAACGAAGCAGGTACCGATCGTCGATCCCATTGGGTGACCTTGAAGGTGAGGGGATGCGACAAGGTCGCAGTCACTACATGAATGACCCCCTCCAGAGGAAGCCCTTCGATCTTCTCCAGTGCGCCCTGGACCTCGGCTCCGAAGGCTCCACTGGCGCGATGAAACTTGGCCAGAGGAAAGGGCATCTCGAGGTCCGCGACCAGCAAGTCAGTGATCAATCGATCATTTTCGTAGATCCGAACCGATCGTACCGGAAGACCCAATCGCTGTTCGGTGGTTTCTGACTGTTCGACGCGAATCTCCCGGATCAATTCGCCACTCTCCGACAGTCGCAGGTGGCTCGCTTTCAATAACTGCTCTCGTTCTGCCGTGGAAAGATCTCGACTACGCAGTTCCAGTTGCTTCTCCTGGATCCACCGGTCCTTCTGGATCCGCCCGAGATCGGAGCTTTCACGATAGACGGAACGGTCCGCGGAAATTTCTCTCAGTAGCGGTTGATCCCCATCTAGACGCAAGATGTTAAACAGGCCACGCTGTCGGTCTTCCAGCAGCACACGATCGGAAGCCAGCACCATCTGCTGTATCTCTGTTTCCTGGTCTGGACGACCGGGTCGTCCGGAGATTTCCTGCAAGATGATCAGCGCCTCCAGGCGAGACGTGGTGCTCTTCGCTTCCTGCGAAACCGGATCCACTGTTACAGGATCCTGCGACAAGATCGACATCCATAGCGAAAGGGCTAGCAGATTCATGTGACATTCTCCTCGGCCAGTGTTTTCCAGGACAGCGCCGGAAACGCATCGTTGCCAGGTGACAAATCGACACCATGACCTGATCTCTGTTCATCCAGGGTAACGGATTCGCCATCGAATTCGATCCCACCGACAAAAGGATGCTCCCGGATGAACAGCGGTGTATCGAGATCGATCCAGCGCACCCCACCGAGCCCTCGGGCCAGGTGTGCGGAGAAGGACATCGAGAGCAGTGACTCGACCATCCCGCCCATCATCAGCGAAAGTCCTGCGGCGGTGGCAATCTGATGAATTCGGATCGCTTCCAGTACGCCGCACTTCTGCGTCTTGATATTGATGACATTGGCCAATCGGTGCTGAACGATACGCATCGCATCGGCAGCGCTCCTGCACGATTCATCGGCGCAGATCGCCACCTGACCGAGGGCGGTCAATCGAGCCATTCCCGTCTCGTCCTCCTGTGGCACCGGCTGCTCCAGCATGTGGATCGGGATTCCATCGGCGAGAGATTTCTCGATCAGTTGCTGCGCCTCGGCCGCCTCGTAGCCACCGTTAGCATCGAGTACCAGTCCGCAGTCGGGTGCCGCGCGCGAGATCATCTCGAGCCGCTGCAGATCGTGATCCAAGCCGTCGCGCCCCACCTTGATCTTGAGTGTCTTGAATCCAGCGGCGCTCGCTTCTCTGGCAGATCGAGACGCGTGGTCGAGATCTCCCGCGACGATGGTCAGATCAGTGACGAGGGAAGCGTTGGCTGAGCCGACAAAGCGATGGAGCGAACACTGCTGCTGACGAGTAAATCCATCGAGCGCCGCCATCTCGACGGCGCAGAGGGCGCTCGAGGAACCAGGAGCCGCCTCGATGGTACTCTGCTGGATCCGATGAGAGAGGAGAGGGTCCAGTCCGATCAGGGCAGGTGCGGCTCTCGCCAGCGCCTCCAGCGCCGCCGTCCTGGTCTGGCCATCGTAGGCGGGGAAGGGAGCCGCCTCGCCAAGCCCCACCGTCCCATCCGACAATTCCATTCGCACCAATGTCAGATCGACTCGACTCGATTCGCCACCTGAGATGACGAATGGCTCCTTCAGTTCAAGATCAAGGGGAGCAGCCTCGATCTTGACGATGCGCCTGCTCATTGCGATACCCAGGCCCCGTTCTCCAGCAAAGGCACTTCGTCACCGGAAGTGGTGACCGCGGTCACATTCACCTCCTCGTTGCTGATCATCATGTCGGTATGAGCGGTCGAAGAATTCCAACCGATCGCCTCCAACTGCTCAGGAGTCATCTCCACTCCACCTTCGAGACAGGTCTTGTAGGCATTGCCTACCGCAACATGACATGCAGCATTCTCATCGAGCAGAATTTCGCGGAATACATGGCCGCTCTGAAATACCGGTGAATCGGTTCCCACCAGAGCCACTTCGCCCAGTCGCCTGGCCCCGGGGTCGCTGTCGATGTAGGCGCGGAAGGTCTCACCACCATTGTCTGCGCTGAAATCGCTCAGAACTCCACCTTTGAACTCGAGATTGAGTCCCTCCACCAGAGTCCCGTTGACCAGGAAAGGTCTCGTCACCTGTGCCGTGCCCTCGGTCATGCGGTAATCGGGAGTGGTGAAGACCTCTTCAGTGGGAAGATTGGGAATGAATTCCTGACCTCTTTGACTGATGGCACCACCGCCTTCGAAGCGAGCGGCTGGCGAGAGTCCAACGGTCAGATCGGTCCCCGGCCCGTTGAACCGCAGCCGTTCAATCTTCAGTTCATTGAGTGCTTTTCCACGACTCTTGAGCTGTCGATTGTGCTCTTCCCACGCGCCAAGACAATCTTCGCGATCAGCCCGTACGATGGTCAGGAGTTGTTTCCAGAGTTCGTCCCTGGCAGCCACTCCATCGAGATGATCGAAGATCGATTCCGCCCAGCCGATGGTCGCCGCAGAAGCGACACACCATTGCACTGCAGATCTTCCAATTCCATCATCGAAAAAGCGTGTTGCTGCCTTGTGCCCGGCGATACGACAGCGATTGGTTCGATCCGCATCGAGACCAGAAAGAGCTTCTGGATCGGAAGTACCGACCAGGCGCAACATCGCTCCCTGCTCTTCCACCGCCTCATCAAAGCGGACCGGTAAACTACGGGGAATATGGTCGAGGAACTCTTCCTGTTGCGAATGCAAGATGCGGGAACGTTGGATACGATCGTCTCCCAGGTCAACATGAACAAATCGTGCCCCCGCCTGGTAGGCCGCCTCCACCACCTTGATGGCGAAATCTCTCGATTCAGCGTCCACACCCAGGTAAAGCGATTGCCCCGGCTGAATGTTGCAGCCTTTTCGGATGATCAACTCGGCGTAACGTTCCAGGGCCACTTCATGGTTCATTGGGAGACCTCCGCTTTCAGGATTCAGAAAAGGTAACCGATGGTCTGCCCCAGCGGGAGGCTGCAGAAGACAACGGACCAGGATGGGAAGCAGCCGTGCAGCATTGCTGCACGGCCGAAGATTTCTGGTCGGGGTGAGAGGATTTGAACCTCCGGCCTCCACGTCCCGAACGTGGCGCTCTACCAAACTGAGCCACACCCCGATTTGTTCATCACTGTTGGTCTCGCAACATCGGTGCCCTCGGCGGCCGATGATCGGACTGGTCAGGAAGGATACAGGGTGGTCACGAAAGGGTCAATCTGACCGTGAACTATGGCGAAGCGGAGAAAATCGCTCCCGCTCGCAGTCCCGATCGCAGGCCCACGCGATGTCCCCGGAACCTCGTCCATCGTCGAGAAAAACCGCTCGAGATCAGGGATTACAGCCGTAGCCATTGGCCTGGTCCGGATCGAGCCCCGCTTCTGGAAATGGTGTCATCGGCATCGGACCACTTCGGAAGAGGTACGTGACGACGTAGATCGGATCGGCCAGGTCGATCAAACCGTCACCATTGACCTCGGCCGCTTCCAGGCATGCCGGTGCGTCTCCGCCAGAAAAGAGGTAATAGGACAGGTACATCGCATCCCCGATGTCGAGCTGACTATCGCCATTGACCACTCCACGGATAAATCCGTAGGTAAAGGCTCCCGGCAAGGTGGCTTCGCCCAGCGAATTGGCGACACGAACATCGACCGACCCCACTCCATTGATCGATGACGGCAATAGGCCCGTCACCGTGTTGTCGTCGACCACGACCAGGCCCAGAAGAGCCACGCCGTCGATGGTGACCTCGGTATCGGACGCCGCGAGAAATCCAGATCCTGTCACCTGTACATCGACTCCACCCAGGTAGTGCCCGACTGTCGGAGTGACCCCTTCGGCGGTGACCGGGATGATCGAGGTGTTACAGATGGCGCTGACCACTTCAGGGTTACTGACAGGATCGGGAAAGACCACACCCAGCAGAGAGTAAGTGTAGGAACCCGGTGCCAGATCCGCATCGACATACTCGGTTACTCCCGGATCCAGCATGGCGATCAGATCGCCATCTCGGTGGACCAGTACATAGTCAAAAGGAGTGCATTCGCTCCAGCTGAGGATCGAATCGGAGACTCCACCCTGGCACACCAGGTCGAGACAGAAGTCCGGTGGCGGAATGATCTGGATGTTAGCGGGCGTCTGATCCGGGGTCAGGCTAGCCCCTCCCGATACGATCACCACATCGACTGCAGGAGATCCAAGGGTGCCACAGAAAGCGACCTCGGCATCGATGGGCAAGCCCCCGGCAGTGGCCACTCCGGTCAACAGGTAATCGATATCGAGCAGTCCATAACCGGTTCCCGGGTCGAGCGAGGCGCTGCCGACGAAGGAGATCACCACTCCAACCGTCAATCCTTCGGGATAGATATTCATCTCGTTGAAGTCTGGAGCGCCGCCACCATTGATGATGGCGGTGGTGGGACCGTCTTGAGCGGCGGTCAATTCGAGGTTGTCAGTATCGTGACACACCCCCATCGACCACCCCTGTACCACGACACTGGAGTCGAGCAGCAGATGCGATTGAATCGCCTCGCCGGTGACACCCGACCCTCCGGTCAAGGAAACTGCGGTCTCTTGCGCACAGATCGATGTGGCCATGGCCAAACAAAGCAGTGTCACCAAATAATTGAATTTCATCTCATCACCCTCCCAAGGCCGATCGATAGGTTCGGCCGATCCACTGGAACTCTCACCCAGGCGGGGTCTTCTTCATCCATCAACATTACTCAGTGCCCGGGCCAAGTCAATCCTGTGGGCAGCGCATCGTCCTCAAGGGGTCCAGAACACAAGATAGTCAGATTTCTGCAAGGGTCCGAGGCCGGTCAACTCCAGTGATGGAAGCCTTGCCCGGTTTTCTTGCCCAGATGCCCCTCGGCGACCAGTTGTCGCAGCAGTTCTGGAGGGCGGAATTGCTCGCCAATTTCCTGGTGTAGATATTCAGCGATGGCGAGGCGCACATCGAGTCCCACCAGATCCGTCAACCGCAACGGTCCCATCGGATGGCGGTACCCCAATTCCATCGCCTTGTCGATCTCCTCGGCAGAAGCGACCCCTGCTTCCAGCATACGGATCGCTTCGAGCCCGATCACCAACCCCAACCGGCTAGTCGCGAATCCGGGGGAGTCTTGCACCACGATCGGTTCCTTCCCCAGGGCCACCGCCAGTGACACGGCCGCTTCGACCGTCGACTCACTACTGGCCGCACCACGAACCACCTCGACCAGTGCCATGATCGGCACTGGATTGAAAAAGTGCATTCCGACGAAGCGCTGTGGATGCTGGAGACTGGAAGCCAAATCGGTGATCGGCAGGGAGGATGTGTTGGTGGCGAGGATGGCATCGGAGCTCACCACCTGCTCTACCCGAGCAAAGATAGTCGCCTTCAAATCGAGCAGTTCCGGCACCGCTTCGATCACGAAATCACTCTCCTGACACGCTTCTTCGATGTCGGTCGAGGTGGTCAAGCATCGGCGAAACTGATCGCGCGCCGAGGCGGGAGTCTTGCCCTTCTCGATCCCCTTCTCGACACTCGCCTCGATCCGCTCACTGGCGTCAGCCAGCGCCTCGGCAGAGACATCGCAGAGTCTTGTGGAGATGCCGTGAATCGAGGTGACCTGGGCGATCCCCTGCCCCATCGTTCCAGCTCCGATCACGGTGATCTGGCGTACCATCGACAACCCTTTCCATTTGAATATCTTCGGCCACACTACTGGCCATCGAGAGGCTGAGCCTTGAGACGTGCGGTTGCCTCGAACCACCAGAGATGCGACCCTCCCGACCAGAGCAGGATACACGACAGTTCCTCAACACTGGAGCAGATCCGGACGGAGCCCCGATGACCAGAAATGACCAGGAACCCCTTTCTCCCCACGACTCGCTGGTCACGGTGGAGCAGCAGGGGCCGGTTCGATACCTGACCCTCAGTCAGCCCCCCGCCAACTGCTATTCTCACGAGATGATGAAGCAGTTGGATCAGGCGGTGATCGACGCACGATTTTCCCCGGAAACACATGTCATCGTGTTGCGAGGTGCAGGAGACCGATTCTTCTGTGCCGGCGCTGACATCGGGATGCTGGAACAGGTGACACCCGAGTGGAAATACCACTTCTGTCTCCACGCCAACGAAACGCTTTTACGGCTCGAGCAAACGCCCAAGCTGGTCATCGCTCAGATCCAAGGCCACTGTGTCGGGGGAGGGCTCGAAGTGGCACTCGCCTGTGATCTGCGCATCGGTTGCGCAGGATCGGGCAAGGTCGGGGTTCCCGAGGTCCAGTTAGGCGTCCTGCCAGGAACCGGAGGGACCCAGCGTCTGGCCCGAACCATCGGGAAATCGAAAGCGATGCAGTGGTGTATCGATGGCCGGATGATGGAGATCGACGACGCCGTGGAAGCCGGTCTCATCGACCGGATCCTCCCGGCAGAGGATTTCCAGTCTGCGATCCATCAGATCGCCTGCAGTTACTGTCCACCTCAACGGGCAAGCCTCGCCGTAGGACTGATCAAGAGGAGCATCCAGAGTGGCCTCGAGATGGGTCTCCATGAGGGGCTCGCACTGGAAAGAGAACTGCAACAGCGTCTGTTCGCCAGCGAAGACGCCAGCGAAGGGATCGCCGCCCACCAGCAGAAGCGTCCTGCAGAATTCAAGGGTCGTTAAAGAGGGAGAAAATCAGTGCCAGTCGTTGTCGAGACTCAATCGCAAGGTGAACTGATGGTGAGCACCGTCACCCTCGATTCTCCCCCACTCAATGTGCTCGATCTTCAGATGTGTCGAGATCTCAATGAATCACTACAATTGATCCGCAACGATGACATCGCCCGCGTCGTGGTCATCCGCGGGGCCCACCAGGAGTTTTGCAGCGGAACCGACATTTCTCAGCACACTCCAGATCAGATGCCAGCGCTGCTTCCCGCATTTCATGACTGCCTCCGGCGAATCTACCAACTCGATGCCATCGTCATCGCCGCCATCGAAGGGCGCTGTCTCGGAGGTGGCCTGGAACTGGCTCTGGCCTGTGATCGGATCCTGGCGGAGCGATCGAGCCTGCTCGGATTTCCTGAAATCCATCTGGGCTGCTATCCCCCCGCAGGAATCGTGCAACTGCTAGAACGCCGTTGTTATGGTCAAGCGGTGCGGATGGTGCTCTCGGGTCAGGCGGCCACGGCGGATTCGATGGCCCGGTCGCAAATCGTCGATGAGGTCGCCGATGATGGCTCTCTCGACCGCGCCATCGAGACCGAGATCGCTGGCTACACCAGCATCAGTCCAGCGATCCTGGCCATCACGATTCGGCAACTTCACCGAGTCGGTCGAAAACGCCTCGCCACCGAATTACTCGAGATCGAACGAGACTACCTGTCCGAGGTGCTGCCTCATCCCGACTCGACCGAGGGAGTAGAGGCGTTTCTCGCCAAACGGGAACCTCGTTGGGCCAAACGTCCTGGCCTGGTCGGCCGCGACGACGTGGCGCTGTAGGAAGAAGGATCATGACGATGCACTGCGCACAGGTCCGAGAACATGGAGATCTCGATCACCTGTTGCTCGAACAGGTACCGATCGAACAGCCCGCGAGTGGTGAGGTCCGAGTACGCCTGCGCGCATCGGCACTCAATCACCTTGATCTGTGGGTACGGAAGGGAGTCGCTGGCCATCGGTTCCCACTGCCACTGATTCCAGGTTGCGATGGCGCCGGAGTCGTCGAAGCGGTCGGAGAAGGAGCCGAGCAGAAATGGCTTGGCCGAGATGTGGTGCTGATCCCGGGACTCTCCTGCGGCCTCTGTGTCCGTTGCCGTGACGGCGATGACATGCTGTGCCCCGAATACGGAATCCTCGGCGAAACTCGGAATGGTACCTGTGCCGAGACCATCGTCGTGCCTGAACGACAACTGCTCGATCGTCCCGAGGGGATCTCATGGGAACAGGCCGCCGCATTGCCGTTGTCGGCTCTGACGGCATGGTCGATGCTTCGCAAGGCGAGACTGACAGCGGGCGATACGTTGCTGGTGATCGCCGCCGGCAGTGGAGTCGGAACGATGGCGATCCAACTGGGCCGACTGCTGGGAGCTCGCATCATCGCCACCGGCAGCAGCGCAGCCAAGCGGCAACTGGCCGAGAAACTGGGGGCCTCCCACAGCGTCGATCCGGCCGATCCAAAGTGGTGGAAAGAGGTCATCCGTTTGAGTGACGGGAACGGCGCCGATGTGATCTTCGAAAATGTCGGGCAATCGACATTTGAAGGCAGCCTCAGAGCTCTGGCCCGTGGCGGCCGTCTCGTCACCTGTGGTGCCACATCGGGATCACAGGTGACGGTGGAACTGAATCGTCTCTTCTTCAAAAACCAGCAGATCATCGGATCCACGATGGGCAGACGTGAGGATTTAACTCGCCTGCTGAAGTTGCAACAGCAGGGTAAGATCCAACCAGTCATCGATTCGACCTTCCCACTGCAGCAGATTCACTCCGCTCATCAACGGATGGAATCTCGCGAATCGTGTGGCAAGATCGTCATCACACCGTGGAAGGAATGATCGATGAATGAACAGCCCAGAGTCCTGATCGACACCGACGAAGAGATCGACGGCCTGGTCATCCTGACCCTGAACCGTCCAGACAAGAAAAATGCCCTCGACCAGCAGATGGTCGATGCCCTCCATCAGGCACTGGAACCGCTCGAAACCGACCCCACGGTCCGCTGCCTCATCTTTCGAGGAGCCGGAGATTCATTCGTCGCGGGGGCTGACATCGCACAACTGCGTGAACGGCGCGCCGCCGATGCTCTCGAGGGAGTCAATCAGCAGATTTTCCGCCGCATCGCCGAGTTCCCCACCCCGACCATCGCTGCGGTCCAGGGCTGGGCACTGGGTGGAGGTTGCGAACTGGCGATCGCCTGCGACCTTCGCGTCTGCTCCGAGAATGCCAGGTTTGGACAACCAGAGGTGGGCCTGGGCATCATTCCGGCGGCAGGAGGAACCCATCGCCTGGCTCGACTGATCGGCCTCGGCCATGCCCGAGAGTTGATCTTCACCGGTCAGATCATCGATGCAGAGCAGGCGCAGCGGTGGGGTCTGGTCAATCGAGTCGCCCCGCAGGACCAATGGTTCGAAGAGGCGAGGAAACTGGGCCGGAAAATCTGTAAGAATGCCGCTGGTGCGGTTCGACTGGCCAAGAGCGCGGTCAATCAAGCGGCGGATCTGGACGAAGCGGAACGAGACCAGCTGGAGTGTCGCTACCAGGCGATCTGTTTCGATTCCACCGAGAAGATGGAGCGGATGACTGCATTCCTCGAAAAGAAAAAGAAATAGAGCTTACGAAGTCACGGTCGGAAGACGCACGACGCCCCTGACCGAATCCATCTTTCATCGAATGGTTCGAGTGGCACCAGTAAACAGCTTCAATGGACTGTTCCAGTGGCCAACCTCGGAGTAGATCCAAGCCGGGTAGCCATAAAAAAAACGGGCTGCCACGTCCGAAGACGCGACAACCCGCAAATTCAAAACTGGGCAACGACCTACTCTCGCGGTTTAACCCACTACCATCGGCGTAGAGAACTTAACTACCGTGTTCGGAATGGGAACGGGTGTGACCCCTCCACTATGGTCACCCAGAAATTCTACTCGTGAAGTTGTCGGCTCCGTAAAAACGAATCCGCAACAACACGTAGCGTGATTTTAAATTGGTGGTTGGCCTCAAATATGATTGACATGATTCGATATGACTCTGCTCGAGCGTACATTCTCACTCTCTGAATCGAGTAGATGCCCGTGCTCGTGCAAAAGAGAAATAGCGGTCAAGCCGATCGACTTATTAGTACCGGTCAGCTGAACACATTGCTGTGCTTACACACCCGGCCTATCAACCTGGTGGTCTTCCAGGAGTCTCATGCGAGATCTAGTTTTGAAGGGGGCTTCGCGCTTATATGCCTTCAGCGCTTATCCTTCCCGGACGTAGCTACCCTGCGATGCCGTTGACACGACAACAGGAACACCAGAGGTCCGTCCTCCCCAATCCTCTCGTACTAGGGGAAGATCTCCTCAAATCTCGTACACCCACGACAGATAGGGACCGACCTGTCTCACGACGGTCTAAACCCAGCTCGCGTACCGCTTTAATTGGCGAACAGCCAAACCCTTGGGACCTTCTCCAGCCCCAGGATGCGATGAGCCGACATCGAGGTGCCAAACCTCCCCGTCGATACGAACTCTTGGGGGAGATCAGCCTGTTATCCCCGGAGTACCTTTTATCCGTTGAGCGACGGCCCTTCCACACGGGACCGCCGGATCACTAAGCCCTGCTTTCACACCTGCTCGACTTGTAAGTCTCGCAGTCAAGCATCCTTATACCTTTACACTCTACGTGCGATTACCGACCGCACTGAGGATGCCTTTGGACTCCTCCGTTACTTTTTAGGAGGAGACCGCCCCAGTCAAACTACCCACCTAGCACTGTCCCCCACCCGGATTCACGGGCCAGGGTTAGAACTCCAGAACAACAAGGGTGGTATTTCAAGGATGACTCCACAACAGCTAGCGCTGCTGCATCAACGTCTCCCACCTATCCTACACATGCTGAACCGAAGCCCAATACTAGGCTGCAGTAAAGGTTCACGGGGTCTTTCCGTCTAGTCGCGGGTAAGCGGCATCTTCACCGCTGCTGCAATTTCGCCGAGTCCCTCGTTGAGACAGCGCGGAAGTCGTTACGCGATTCGTGCGGGTCGGAACTTACCCGACAAGGAACTTCGCTACCTTAGGACCCTCATAGTTAGGGCCGCCGTTTACCGGGGCTTCAGTTCTGAGCTTCTCCCGAGGGATAACCCTTCCCCTTAACCTTCCGGCACCGAGCACGCGTCAGTCTCTATACGTCGACTTAGTCGTCTTAGCAGAGACCTGTGTTTTTAGTAAACAGTCGCTACCGCCTCTTCACTGCGACCCCCCCAGGCATAACCCAGAGGGGCACTCCTTATCCCGAAGTTACGGAGTCATTTTGCCGAGTTCCTTAACGAGGGTTCTCTCGAGCGCCTTAGGATTCTCACCCCACCTACCTGTGTCAGTTTTAGTACGATCACTCACGCTTCAACCGAACCGAGGGTTTTCTTGGAAGTCCTTCCGAGGAGTTCGCTCAAAAAAGAGCTCCATCCGGGACCTTGATCTTAGCGCCGCGGATTTACCTACGGCAGATCTCAGACCAGAAACGCCCACTATCACCCGGGCGATCCTCTTTCGGCCTTCGTCACCACTGTCCGTCCACGCGAGTGGGGCAGGAATATTAACCTGCTGTCCATCGACTACGCCTTTCGGCCTCGCCTTAGGTGTCGCCTAACCCTGGGCGGATTTGCCTTGCCCAGGAAACCTTAGGTTTTCGGCGAATGAGATTCTCACTCATTTTATCGCTACTCATGCCGGCATTCTCACTTCCATACTGTCCAGGACTCCTCACGGTATCCCTTCAGCCTGTATGGAACGCTCTCCTACTGATGTTTAAAAACATCCCGCAGCTTCGGTTGTAAACTTAGCCCCGTAAATTTTCGGCGCGAAGGTGCTCGACCAGTAAGCTATTACGCACTTTTTAAATGATGGCTGCTTCTAAGCCAACATCCTGGCTGTCTTAGCACCGACACTTCCTTCATCACTGAGTTTACATTAGGGACCTTAGCTGGCGGTCTGGGTTGTTTCCCTCTCGACCATGGAGCTTATCCCCCAAGGTCTGACTCCCGGGATACGACCGTTGGTATTCGGAGTTTGGCTAGGGCGGGTAGGCGGGAAGCCCCCACAACCCCAATCAGTCTCTCTACCCCCAACGGCTATCACCCGAGGCTAGCCCTAAAGCTATTTCGGAGAGAACCAGATATCTGTGAGTTTGATTAGCCTTTTACTCCTATCCACAGCTCATCCCCTCGCTTTTCAACGCAAGTGGGTTCGGTCCTCCACGAGTTTTTACACCCGCTTCAACCTGGCCATGGATAGATCACTCACTTTCGGGTCTACAGCCTGGTACTGAACGCCCTGTTCAGACTCGCTTTCGCTTCGGATCCGTCCCTGAGGAACTTAACCTCGCATCAGACTGTAACTCGCCGGCCCATTATACAAAAGGTACGCGGTCGCCCGTGACGTAAACGCCATAGAGCTTCCACAGCTTGTAAATGCATGGTTTCAGGTACTATTTCACTCCCCTAGCAGGGGTACTTTTCACTTTTCACTTACGCTACTATTCACTATCGGATGCCAAGTAATACTTAGCCTTGGGGGGTGGGCCCCCCAGATTCACGCCAGGTTCCACGGGACTGGCGCTACTCAGGAAATCACCAGGAGGATTTTTATCTTTCGTCTACTGGACTATCACCATCTGTGGTGGACCTTTCCAGGTCCTTCGACTAGATAAAAATTTTGTAACCTCCTGCTCGTTCTGGAGAACGAACTAGGTGCTCCTACAACCCCGATACGACAACGCCTCCAGGCTATGACATCGCACCGGTTTAGGCTGGTTCCTTTTCGCTCGCCGCTACTAAGGAAGTAGAGGTTTCTTTCTATTCCTGAGGGTACTTAGATGTTTCAGTTCCCCTCGTTCGCTCTCAGCCCCTATGTATTCAGGGCTGAGTCTTGCGCCTTCGACGCAAGGGGTTTCCCCATTCGGAAATCCCCGGGTCATAGCCTGCTGGGCGGCTCACCGAGGCTTATCGCAGCCTTGCAACGTCCTTCATCGCTTCTTGGCACCAAAGCATCCACCATGCACTCTTCGTAGCTTGACCACTATTTCTCGTTTGCACCGCATTCCCATTACACCACACCCAGATGAAGCCGGGCCATGACGCAATCGAACGGCGCGCACGGGTCTCCTGTGATCCGGAGATTGCTTATGCGCTCTCGAGTTTTGTCAAATCAAATTAAAATTGCAGAGCATGTCGCTCATATTTCATTATTGACCAACCACCGAATTTTCAAAGATCGATCACGAATGGAGATGAGGGGGATCGAACCCCTAACCTCTGCCTTGCAAAGGCAGCGCTCTCCCGATTGAGCTACATCCCCTCACTAGCAGGTTACAAATCACGTCATGAGAGGTTCTGCCAGGCAGTTCCTCGTCACAAAGGGGTCGAATGAATGGGCTTAGGTGGATTCGAACCACCGACCTCATCCTTATCAGGGATGCGCTCTAACCAGCTGAGCTATAAGCCCCTGGTTTCACACGACAGACGTCCTGAGTGGACCCGTGAGTTGTAACCGGATCTAAAATTGGGCCCGCAACTGAAAGAAAGTCCCCAAGCGTTCCACTAGATGGTCACCCATCGCAGTGGTCCAAGTTATCCCTTAGAAAGGAGGTGATCCAGCCGCAGGTTCCCCTACGGCTACCTTGTTACGACTTAGTCCCCCTCACGACCCTCACCTTCGGCGCCCCTCTCCAGCAAGCTGGTTAAGGTAGCGACTTCGGGTGCGGACCATTTGGGTGGCTTGACGGGCGGTGTGTACAAGGCTCAGGAACACATTCACCGCAGCATGGCTGATCTGCGATTACTAGCGATTACGACTTCATGAAGGCGAATTGCAGCCTTCAATCCGAACTGGGGCCGGCTTTTTGGGATTTGCTTACCCTCACGGGTTCGCTGCCCTTTGTACCGACCATTGTAGCACGTTTGTGGCCCTGGGCGTAAGGACCATGATGACTTGACGTCGTCCCCGCCTTCCTCCGGTTTGACACCGGCAGTCTCCTTAGAGTCCCCGACTTTACTCGCTGGTAACTAAGGATAAGGGTTGCGCTCGTTAAGGGACTTAACCCAACATCTCACGACACGAGCTGACGACAGCCATGCAATACCTGTTCATGCTCCGCCAAAAGACGGTCCCGCCCCTTTCGGTTTGGTACCACATGAATGTCAAGCCCAGGTAAGGTTCTTCGCGTTGCATCGAATTAAACAACATGCTCCACCGCTTGTGTGAGCCCCCGTCAATTACTTTGAGTTTTAGCCTTGCGACCATACTCCCCAGGCGGGGTACTTAACACATTAGCTCCGGCAGGGAGGCCTTGGGAGCCCCCCCACTTAGTACCCATCGTTTACGGCTAGGACTACCAGGGTATCTAATCCTGTTTGCTCCCCTAGCTTTCGCACCTCAGCGTCAGTAACGGTCCAGAGAGCCGCTTTCGCCACCGGCGTTCCTCCTGATCTCTACGCATATCACCGCTCCACCAGGAATTCCGCTCTCCCCTCCCGTACTCTAGCTCGACAGTATCAGTTGCAGTTCCTCGGTTAAGCCGGGGGATTTCACAACTGACTTGTCGGGCCGCCTACGTGCCCTTTATGCCCAGTGATTCCGAACTACGCTTGCAGCATTCGTATTACCGCGGCTGCTGGCACGAATTTAGCCGCTGCTTCCTCCGAGGGGAGTTCAACCCGGAAAGATATTCTCTCCCGGGGATTACGCCCCTCCAACAGAGCTTTACAACCCTAAGGCCTTCATCGCTCACACGGAATTGCTCCATCACGCTTTCGCGCATTAGTGGAAGATTCTCGACTGCAGCCTCCCGTAGGAGTCTGGGCAGTGTCTCAGTCCCAGTGTGGCCGGACACCCTCTCAGGCCGGCTAGCCATCATAGTCTTGGTAGGCCGTTACCCCACCAACAAACTAATAGCACGTGGACCCCTCCTGAAGCGCCAGCCGAAGCCAGCTTTGATCCCGAAGGACCGTATGCGGTATTAGCCATCCTTTCGAATGGTTATCCCCCTCATCAGGGTAGGTCATCCACGCATTACTCACCCGTTCGCCACTCGCTCACTCCGAAGAGTTCGCTCGTACGACTTGCATGCCTAATCCATTCCGTCAGCGTACGTTCTGAGCCAGTATCAAACCCTTCAGTTTTATTCTGGCATACCGACAGTTTATTCAACTCACCCGCACTAAGGCGAGATCGAAGAACACCCAGCCGGTCAATCGCGTCACTAGTTGTCAATTTACAAATTAGTCAATTCACTGAACTTGCGTTCAGGTCATGATCACACCACACCCGGGGAGGCATGGTGTGTGACCTTCTTCGCGTCACGGGCCCGATATTTCAAAGAGCAAACTCGCGAATTCGATTCGGGAACAAACCCCTCAGTCAAAACGAAACCGTGAACCGATCTGAGACGAATCTCATTTCGGCCTGGTCTGGAGTTGCCTGGGAGTGTCCCGAAGGGCGAACCACGAGCAGAAAGGGGATCCTACAGATCCATACAGGAACATCAACAGCGAATTCCGATTTTCTACGATTTCCAACTCCAATGCAATTGGGGAGTTGGGTACTGATGAGCATCATCCCTGATCAGGGTTGGGCTGGCGCTCGATATTGGGGGCCGTGGTCCACAACCAGATGGCGAATGCGAACGCCAAAATCGATGCCAATTGAGAGACGGTCCACTCTCCCTGCACCACGCCATGATCGTCGCGAATCGACTCCACGAGACTCCTACCGATCGAATAGAGCCCCAGGAAAAGGGCGAAAGTACGGCCCGGTCGAGCCGCCAGCGGCCCCCCTGCGAGCCATAGCAGAAGAGCCAGAATCGCTCCCTGGATCGATGAGTAGATCTGCGTCGGATGCAAGCTGGGACTGGGGTGTAGGCCATCGCCATGGGCCAGCGACGGTGGACTGCCTGGAGGAAAGATCGCTGCCAGTGGCCAATCGGCGGGGCAAACCCCTCCAAAACAACAGCCGTTGAGGAAGCAACCGAGACGACCGAAGGCGATGCCGAGCGCCAGTGCCGGTGCGATCAGATCCAGTAGTTGGCGCCATGGACCGTAATGGGAGCGCCGCTGGAGCAGGAAGAAACCGACCAAACCGCCTGCGATGGCCCCGTACAACACCAGGCCACCATTCCACAGTCGAAAGGTTTCGAGCCAATCGCCATCGGCGTAGACCCTCTCGCGGAACTGGATCAGGTACCAGATACGGCCGCCGATGATCCCGCACAGCACCAGCATGACGGTCAGGTCCGAGAGAGAGTCAGGGTCCAGACCTTGGCGTCGGGCCCCCCTTCGTAGCAACCAGAGGCCACTGAGGACCCCGAGCAGCACCATCGCCCCGTAACCAAAGATCGGGAATTCACCAAACGGAGTGGGGATACGAAACAGTTCTCTGAGCAGGGCTTCCTCCAACCAGACTTCTGCCCCCTTGCCTACCGCAGCAATCGCACCGAATCAAGGATTCACTGATCGCCCCTTCACTGCGTTACCGATCCAATGATCTTCGATCCTCGATGCCCACGGCATGACGCTTCCGTTACCCTGTGACAAGAGCGGAGACGATCGTCATGAACCGTGACCGAAAGACAACGCAGCGCAGGATCGCCATCCTCGGGAGTACCGGGTCGATCGGCACCCAAGCGCTCGAGGTGATGGCAGAGGCGCAGGAGCCGTGGCATCCGGTTCTACTGACCGCTGGAAAACGTGTGGCTCCACTGCTGAAACAGGTCCACCAACAACAACCGGAATGTTGCGTGGTCATCGATCCCGATGACCTCTCCGCTTTCGAAACTGCGGGCGTACAGGGCACCGATCTGCGAGTGGGAGAACAGCACCAACTCAGTGCCATCGCCGAGTTGGATCTGGACCTGGTACTCAACGGAATCACCGGTGCGGCGGGCCTTCGCGCCAGCATCGCAACTCTCGAGGCGGGGATCGATCTGGCCCTGGCCAACAAGGAATCACTGGTCACCGCAGGGTCTCTCCTCAAGAGTTGTGCCAGCGCCAGCGGAGCCCGGATCATTCCGGTCGATTCCGAACACTCCGCAGTGATGCAATGCATCGCAGATTCAGATCCCGCAACGATTCGACGTATCCTTCTGACCGCATCCGGTGGGCCTTTTCGTGGCATGACGCGCGATCAATTGAAAGATGTGACCATCGAGCAGGCGTTACAGCACCCGACCTGGAAGATGGGGCCGCGCATCAGCATCGATAGCGCGACCCTATTCAACAAGGTGCTCGAGGTGATCGAGGCGCGGGAACTATTTGGCCTTCCCCCGGATGGCATCGAGGTACTGGTTCACCCGCAGTCGATCGTGCATGCCATCGTCGAGTATCAAGACGGCAGCAGCATCGCCCACCTGGGAGAGCCGGATATGCGGGTTCCGATCCGCCATGCTCTGCACCAAGGGACTCGTGCTGCAGGGCAATTTCGGCCGCTCGACCTGATCCAGAGGGGCCAGTTGACCTTTGAACAGGTCGACGGAGCCACTTTTCCGGCGCTAGAGATCGCCCAGGTGGTGATGGACCATCCGGGTACAACACTCGGTGCGGTTTTGAACGCTGCGGATGAGGAAGCGGTCGCAGGATTCCTCTCCGGTAGTGTAGGATTCCTGCAGATCTACCAGTTGGTAGAAAAAGCACTCCAGCAGCATTCGCCAGAAGATCTGGTCAGCCTGGAGCAAGTCATCGAAACAGATCGCGAAACCCGCGAACGAGTCAGGAGTTGGTACCTTTGAATCTATTGCTGGCCATCCTCGGTATCGGCTTCCTCATCTTCATTCACGAGTTGGGTCACTTCCTCGCCGCCAAATTTGTCGGCGTTCGCGTGGAGACCTTTGCGGTTGGATTCCAACCCACCATCTTCGGCTGGAAAGCCCGACTCCTCGCATTCAAGTACGGTGATACCGAATATGTCATCGGTCTGATTCCACTCGGTGGTTATGTGCAGATGGCCGGGGAAGAAGTGGGCCAGAAGCGCACAGACTCCGATGACGAGTTTCATCGAAAGCCGATTCCTGGCCGATTACTGATCCTCGTTGCAGGCGCCACCATGAACTTGATCTTTGGTTTCTTGCTCTTCATCTTTGCCTTTACCGCGGGTGTCAAGCAACAGGCTCCGATCGTGGGCAGCGCAACGCAACAAGGTCCCGCATGGTCCGCTGGAATTCGTTCCGGAGATCTGATCAAGAAGGTCAACGGCGAGTCGTGGAGCGATTACTCCAATGTCGCAACGGCCATCGCTCTGGCCGGTTCGAAACCTGTCACACTGACCGTCGACCGGCAGAACCAGCTACAAGAATTCTCCATCGACCCGCAATGGGATCCTGTCGCAGGACGATTCAGGATCGGCATTGTTCCAGCAATTTCAGACAAGATTGGCATGGTCCAACCGGACAGCCTTGCGGCAGGCGTGGGTCTTCAAGTCGGAGACCGATTACGCGGAGTACGCCTCGCGATCCCGTCGAATAATTGGGCCGGCGAGTTACAGCCTACCGTCGCTGTCACTGCTGACGGGCTCTCTGCGGACCGCACCCTGATGGCTCTGTGGAACCTGCGAAACACCACCGCTGCCGGGAAGTTGAGCCTCGACATCCTGCGCGGAGACGAGTCGCTGGTCGCCACCATTGACCTCGCCCCACCCGCCACCTCAAAGAATGGATCAGAAACCACTGCACGTCGAGGAATCGGCGTGGTCCCACGCTCCAGAACGGTGATGGCGATCCAACCCGGCTGTGCTGCCGAGAAGAGTTTCAGACTCGGAGACGAGCTGGTCTCGATGCGACTGCCAAACGATCAAAAATCACAATCCATCGAGATTCTCGACCTCTTGACCATCGGGGAACTGGTCGGAGACTCCGATGTCGAGATGATCCTGATCTCTCGCGACGGCACTGAAACCAGTGTCCAGAGCGAATCGATGCGAAACTGGATCGGCGAGGAGTTGATCATCGGTTCAGGAATCAGAACCGTGATACGGACCTCCCCAGCAGCGCAAGCACTGGGCATCGATGTGGGTTCGGAAATCTTATCGATCGGCAACCGCCTGGTCGGAGACTCGGACTACATCGATGACGACATCCAATCCCCCACACCCATCCGATGGATCGATGCCAGTGGAGAAGCCCGCCAAATGACCCATGAAGGAGATCCAATATCTCTCGGGCTGGTTCTGGGAACTCCAGCTCGAGTCGGTCGGTCCCTGTTCGGATCTCCGGCACAGATCGCCGGCATACCGGCAGGTGCCATCATCGACGAGATCAACGGTGTCCGGATCGATCGCTGGAATGACCTGGTCGGCGCCATCCACGGCGCCGACGAAAAAAGCACCGATGAAGAGGTTCAGATTCAGTTCACCGACCGAGCAGGGCAATCACAACAGCTCGCAGTGACCCCACGGGTGTTGCTGGAACCACTCGGCATCGGCATGTCCGCTCGTCAATTCACCGAGAAGCATTCGATACAGGATGCGGTGGTTCAGGGCGGGCGTCAGTCATGGATCTGGGGTGGTCGGATCTTCCTCACCCTCAAGGCACTCTTTGCCGGTGATGTGCATGGCAAAAACCTCAATGGACCGGTCGGAATCATCGACCTGGGGCGCAAGGTCTCCGAGGTTGGAATCGGCAACCTGTTATTCCTGCTGGCGTTGATCAGCATCAATCTGGGAGTCTTCAATCTGCTGCCGTTTCCGATCCTCGACGGCGGACACATCTTCTTCCTGTTGATCGAAGGGATCCGAGGACGCCCGGTCTCCGATCGAATCCAAAATTCGGTGCACATGGTGGCTTTCTTTCTACTGATCTCGTTGGCACTCTTTGTCACCTACAATGACTTGCTGCGACTCCGCTAGATCCTTTTGAAGGTGAGGTCGGTTGTGGCTCCGTGGTTGAAATTTTTCCGCCTACGGCTGTCCCCTACAGCCATCTCCAATGTGGTCGCAGGGGCGGCCATCGGTGGCTGGAACCTGGTCGCTGATGACTGGTGCATCCTGATCTGCTGGACGATGGCGCTGTACATGTTCGGTATGGGATTGAATGACCTCGCGGATCGCTCTATCGATGAAAAACTGGCGCCCCATCGACCCCTTCCGTCAGGAGATCTCTCCGTGGCCGCCGCAAGATGGGCGTTAGGATTGCTGGCGATCGCCATCACCGGGCTGACGATGGCGATGCCAGAGCCCACCAGGTTTCACGCATTCACTGCCATCGCCTGCGTACTGCTGTACGACCTGGGATTGAAGAAGGTGCCCATCCTCGGCCCACTCGCGATGGGTGGCGTTAGATTTTCCATCGTGATGCTGGCAGCCAGTTATTCGGGCTTGATCGAACACGCTTGGAGTCATGCGATTCACATCGGTGCGTTCACTGCAGCGATCACATACTTCTCCGAGGCGGAGCAAAGTGGCACCCAACGAACTCTGAACCGGAGGCTGTTCCTGGTGGGTTTCGTGGCGTTACTGATCTCGATCCCATTCCACCAGTTGGAGCTGGGACTGAATCTCTTCATGAGGACCCTGAGTGCCTTACTGCTGCTCTGGTGGCTACGAGGCGCATTCGCCTTTCGCCGGGGCGTGGCAGTGCATCACTGTACGATTACCCTGGTAATGGGCCTTCCACTGGTTGATCTGATCGCCGTCTCTTCATACCCTTGGAATATCCCCAGTTTCATCGTGATGCTGGCATGGCTCTCATTGCGGCCATGGACTCATTTCAAGATGCATTCGACCAAAACCAACCCGTCGGAGGACTCGCCGTGAAAGTTGTTGTCATCGGTTCCGGTGGACGCGAGCACGCCATCTGTCTCCAACTGGCGCGCTCACCGCGAGTCACGGAAGTGATCGCCTGCCCCGGAAATCCGGGCACCGCGCGCCTCGGTCGTTGCTGGAACCAGATCGATCCGATCGTTCAGATCGATGCCTTCATCGAGCGCTGTAAATCGGAACAGATTGACCATGTGGTGATCGGCCCTGAAGCGCCGCTGGTCGCCGGAGTGGCAGACCGCCTCCGTAGTGCTGGGATTGCAGCCTTCGGTCCCGGTGCCGCTGCCGCACGCCTGGAAGGCTCCAAGGCCTACTCGAAGCAGTTCATGGATCGACACCAGATCCCCACCGCAATTCATCGCACCATCGACCATATCGACGATCTCGAAGCCGCCCTCGATGCCTTACCCCCGCAAGTAGTGGTGAAAGCCAGTGGCCTGGCCGCGGGCAAAGGGGTGATCGTGTGCGAGGATCGCCAGCAAGCACGACAGGCTGCCACTGCGATGCTGGTGGAAGGTTCCTTTGGAGAAAGTGGTCGGGTAGTGGTCCTCGAGGAGAGGATGCATGGTCCAGAAGTGTCGGTTCTGGCCATCGTCGATGGTACCGATGCACTGCTGCTGCCCACGGCTCAGGACCACAAACCACTTCTCGATGGGAACATCGGCCCCAATACCGGCGGGATGGGGGCCTTTTGTCCTGGCACCGTCATCGGGTCCGGCGACCTCGACACGATTCGTAGGACCATCATCGAGCCGACCCTGGAAGGGCTGGTGGCGGATCAGATCGAGTACTCGGGAGTGCTCTACGCCGGGTTGATGATGACAAAATCTGGTCCACGCGTACTCGAGTATAACTGCCGTCTCGGTGATCCCGAGACACAACCAGTGCTGCTTCGCCTGACCAGCGATTTCGCCGATATTCTCGAAGCCACCGCAGACCACTCCCCCTCCTCGGCGTCGGTCACATGGGATCCACGTCCATCCCTGTGCCTGGTCCTCGCTTCCGACGGTTATCCTGCGGCCCCTCGCAAGGGCCAGGTCATCGAGGGCGAAATCTTCAGTGACGTCGATGACGACATCCAGGTGTTCCATGCGGGCACCACTACTGGGCCGGATGCAACTTGCGTCGTTTCGGGAGGACGAGTTCTGGGAGTCACGGCACTGGCAGATTCGCTGGAGGATGCGAAACAACGAGTCTACGACAGAGCATCGCAGATTCAGTTTGACGGAAAAATCTGTCGAGGAGATATTGGCACTTACCAAGAGACCTACAACATCAGTGAGTCGCTGGAACAGCAGTAGCCCGCAGACTTCACTCGAGAATACCGTGGATCATCGATGCGCGTTCGCAGATTTCAGCGCCGCCACCTCGCCACTCCCCCAGCACTGATCCACAAATTCCGACAGGGTTCCGTTGGCTCCTGAAATGCGATGGAGGGAGTTCCTGATCAACACCAGATCAATAGGTGCACCAGATCAATAGGTGCACCGGTTTAAGTCGGAGGCCCGGATCCAGTCGCTCGGAAAAGATAGACGATCCTGCCCCGACCCCGAGGCACACGCCTCCCCTGCAAACCGCGCGAGTCATTCGTGGCCTGGTGAGTCCGAATCTCCGCTTCGCATTTCGGGCGAGATTTCAGATTCTTCATCGCCGTCAAAGGTCCATAGAAAAAACTGCCGCATCGGGCGAAAAATAGCCCCCAGCATCGCGAACCGATGGCCAGAATCGAATCCAGCATCAATCCGCGGCACCAGCCCCACCGAGTCACTGTGGCCAGATTTCACCCGGATCATCGGAGCCAGTGGCTGCCCCTCCCGGCCTTCCAATCCACTCCCCTGGACCCGTTCCAGAACCGCCCGGTTCGCGGCGGTTCGAGCCAGCATCCGATCGCCAGAATCGACCTCCAAATCGAACTCCTTCATGAGGACAGTTTCGACATTTCAATCTTCTGGCTCTCGCACAACCTCTCGACCGTCTTTTGCAGACTACTGAGTTTGGTCGAACGACAGTTGATATCAATCTTGACTGGACTCAGATCACTCGAATCCGCAGAGAGCCCCAGCTCACCGTAGAGACTCCTCGATCGATCGTACGACCGCTTGGCGATGGCGTTGATGATCTCGCCCAGATACTTCATATCTCGGGAGTGAGGTAGGATCGTCAGCGACCTGGACGCCTCCTTCATCTCAGTTTGCAATTTCCGAATTGGATCTCGCACATCCTTGGTGCAGAAACTTTGCCAACTCTTGGGATCGAATTTCCCACCCTGCTGGAACCGAGTGGATTCGAGGGATGCACTGCGAGCGTCTTCGAAGATGCGCTGGTACTTCAACCCGTCCTTGATCTTCTTCAAGAAAAATTCCTGAGCCTCCAGTCGAGCCTTGTCGATCTCCCGAGCGGAACCCAGATCGAACTTGTTTTTCCAGAAGGACTGTTTCCAGGGCGCGGTTTCCACCGGGTACATCGCTGGATTCGCCTCCATCTCCAGTTGCACCTCTCTCGGCTGGCTTTGAGGTCGAATCTCTGAACGTAATTGAAGATTTGAGATACAGCCCTTCAACCCCTTCAGTTCGATCATCTGGTCGATCCGGCGCGTCCCATCGAGTTCCACATTGAAGGAATAGACGATGGTGGTACGCCAACGGATTTCGAAACCGATGACAGACTTCGCTGGAAGGGTCGGAGCTTTTCCCACCACTCTCAACTGCCAGACATCTTTCTTCATCGAGGTCTGAACAGTGATCAG
Organism: Planctomycetota bacterium; assembly: GCA_018694835.1. Lineage (GTDB taxonomy): Bacteria > Planctomycetota > UBA8108 > UBA1146 > UBA1146 > QNYK01. The sequence continues at coordinate 66,364 of JABHOG010000047.1, forward strand.
TTCGATGAAGGTAGGAGCAGGCTTGGGTGGACCAGAATCATCCTGTGCGAGCAGTACTTCCCCTTGAAACAACGCCAAAAGCGACATCAATAACAGCCGCGGAATCATGATGGTTTTCATCCTTGATCCTCCTCCTCGGCGGGACCTAGCCCGATCATCTTGTTAATTTTCATCACCAGATCATTGAGATCTGAACTTCTTGGGATTCGGCGGCCAGAGCGAACCTTGACTTCCAATTTCTCAGGCTTGGTATCACTGCTAGAAGCCGCCAACCCCTGCGCGATATACAGTTTCTTCGATTCGACAGTGCTGCGTTTTCCCACCGCCACCGATAGTTCAAGCAGATACGATAGTGCCAGGCGATGCGCCACGAATCGTGGCTCTTGAAATCCCTTGCGGATCTCCTCCTGCAATTCCACCAACCGCCCGATCACCTTCTTGTCCATGAAGTCTCGCCACTTGTTCTCATCAAACTCGCCCTTGGAGTTGACGTAATCGGTAGCTGCTTCTACACCCTTGACTCCATTGCGTACCTTTGCGTCGAGGGTAGCCATCTCGGTGTAACGAACTGTGAACCACTCGCGGGTCTGCCGCAGTGCTACTTCGATCTCTTGTGCCGTGCCAATCACGAACTGGAAATCAAAATGAAACTCTGTCCATGGGGCAGAGATGACCGGAAACAGTTCCGTTTCCTTCTCCAGTTCCTTCTTGGCCTTACCGCTTTGCTTCTTGGGATCGATCACTGTACGGAACATGTACTTGTCAGCGGTGGGTTCCAGCGCCTTCAACTTCAGTTCTTCACGGATCCGCTTGTTCGCAGGAACAGTGATGGTGAAGGTCTGGATCAATTGACTGCGCCAGGTCAGCAACAGATCGATCTTGGTTCCCACCGGAATCTTGGGCGTCTTCGCCTGAATCACGAGGGTGTAGACCTTGCTCTTGTCCAACTTGGTCGCTTCGATCTTGGTGAACTCAAAGAGTCGAAGATCGGTTCCTCCGGGTCCACGACCCTCACCTTGAGCCTGGGCAAGAGAAGGTAGTAGGGCCAGTGAAAGCACCAGAACCGCTCCGAGGGAGAGTCCCCGAAGGATCCACTTTGAGCGAACAATATTCATCATGTCGAACTCTCGATCCTATTCCAAGACATCAGTCGCTCACCTCGGTGAGCAAGTATTCCGCCGACGGGAGATACACTGAAAGGGTCACATCGTCCAGTGCAGGAGTGACGAGAGCCTTTCCTGCATAGGGTCCCTGGCCAGTCCCCGCTCGCATCCGCAATTCGTAACCGAGGAAGCCGATATTGAAGCGATTGACAAAGTCCGGGCTTCCAGTCGGGTAGAGCCAGCGACCCGCGATTTGCAGGTTATTACGCCCTCCCTCTCCCCGGATACCACCTCCGGGATCCCCCAGTGGTCTTGAACTCTGTTGCCCATCGACGTTGAGAACACTCATCGTCTCGTCGGCCCACTGGACACTTTGTTTGGCGTACATCTTCGGTGCGTACAGTGTCCATGTCATGTTTCTCAGACGCATCCGCTGAATTCCATCGGGAAACGGCACCATGAATGCGTTGGTGTAGATCCCCTCCTGATCAGAGTAGTAGCCCTTCTTGCGACTGTCGTCCTGGGTGTATTGCCCGAGGTAGACTCTGAACTCATCGATGGTGGCATTGGCCAGTACGCGCTTGATCGAAGGGGAGCGAAGTGTGCCCTGGCGGTCGAAGTTGGTGCCAAACTTGAACAGTCCCTCAGTGGACACCGCCTGGTCGCGGTAAAATCCACCCACCTGGATCTGATCCTTCGGCTCCTCTTCATTGAGGGCGCAGAACATTCCTTCACCGATGTTGTGATTGACCGCATCCACAGTGGAGTGGTCAACCCAGACACGAATTCCGTTGGTGGGAGAGTTATCATCGTACGAGATCGCAAGATGATGCCACTCGTGCGCTCTCCAGTTCTCAATATCCACCACCACATCACTGCGAGCCCAGTACTTTTGCGGATCGGTTTCCGCTTCATTCCCGGATTCGACTGCATCTTCATTCCCGATGAGTGGGATCGCCTGGGCAGTGAATCCCTTGGCAAAAGCCTGGTGATAGTAGAGGCGAGAAACTCTCAGTTGTCCTTCCGTGTTCTTCCAGATCCAGAACTGGGATCCTTCCGAATCGGTCGGCTTCTGTCCCACATCCGTCTGTACCTGGGTGGCCCCGATCAAACCGGAAAAGGTTGGATCATCGCCGTTGAACTCCAACTTGACCCAGAAGGAGACCGCCCCGTTGTAGTAGGGCATGTTTCCGATGTCGTTGTTGTAATTCCTGTTGGCGGCGCCCTGATCGGCAGGATTCTGACGATAGCGCTGAGCTGGCAGGCGAAGGAAACGGCCTCCCAATGCCGAGGTTCGGAAAATGCTGCTGTTGATACCGTCAGGCATCAAATCAGAATTCTGAGAGGCTTCATCGACAAACGGTTCACCGATGTTCTCGTCTTCGATGGCACTGTCCGCGGCTCCCCAGACTTCCCTGGAATAGCGCTGCTTGTAAATAGAGCCCTTCTGACTGTAGCTCGCATCGAGCACCTTCCCCAACTCCTTCAACTTGGCCTGAGGGTTGGAAGCGGTACGCAACAAGTTGCCCAGATTCCGAAGAGAAGCCTCGTCTCGAAAACGAAAGGTGTGCGCGAGTCGAAGAGTGGCGTCTCCCGACCACCGAGCTAATCGAGCCGAAGGTGCTGAAACCTGCATCTGTGCGTCGATGGCACCCGACAATTCGATACGACCATCCTGATGCGAACCGGTGAAGTGATCTGGATGCAGCGCGTCCAGCGGGTCGGGCCAACTGGTGACATACTCTCGAGCGCCTCCTCGACTGGAACTGGACTTTCCGATCGCTCGGAATGGACTTTCGAACTGATTTTGAGTGGTGTGATGGTAGACATCGAAGAGTTTCACGATGCTACGACGTTGCGCTTCCGAGAAGACATCGTCACTCGAATTTCCGCCACCGGTGATCTCCGCAATGCTCGAGATTTCGAAGATTCCCTTGCTGTCAAAACAGAACTCTGTGGTATGCCCCATACGAACGTCACTCTTGTCGTTTCCTGGAGCAAACTTGACCAGGTTCGACTTGTCGATCGCTCGGTAGGCTGGAGCGTTTGGATTGACCTTGTTGATGCGTGTATTTGGATTGGCATTGGCAATCACGATCGATCGCATCATGTCGTAGTACCAGGCGTTGACTGCATCGGTCGGCAATGAGACACCATTGCGTGTACCACGCTCCACCTGGGGGACTCCTGCCACCCACATTCTCGACGAGCCACCGGTACCACCACTGATCTTCTGGATCTGATTATCCGTGGTGGTGGACTGTGGATTGAGCACCCAGACCGAATCCGCGGATGGGAAAATATCAGAGGGAAGACGATTGATGAAGTCTTCGAATCCGATGTCACCACTACCGAGGGGAGCCACCCAGGTCTTGAAAGCCCTGACCTTGCGCTGGGAGATGATGGCGAGTGCAATTTTGCGAGCCACATCTACTGTCAGTGGCCGGGAGTAGACCCAGACGGGTGTCTGTTGCAACGACAGTTCTTCCTTGACCGGAGCCAGGGTTCCTCCACCAAAATCGATCGCCCCCTGGTTACCGCTTTCCAGCGACTGGGAGTTGATACTCATGTAGGGAAACGCACGACGTCCTCCCACGCCCATCAATGTGGCGATCAGGACCGGTTCCGATGCGGTATTGATATTGATGGGGGCTCGCGGTTCCCCCACGACCTGGGCAGCCCCGGTCACCTGCTGATTGCGTGGATCCCGCGGCAAACTGCGATTCACACCGGTGGTTCCAGCAGTGCCGCCATTGTTGGACTGCCCCCCCACTCGATTGATCACTTCACGACCGGCACCTGACCTCTGGGTATATGGATTGACCCAGGCATGAGCGGTCACGAAGTCTGCTAGCAGCAACATATTCTCGCGACCGATCAGAGCGGCTAGTTCCGACTTGGAGGAGAACTTGCCACCGGGTAGTCGATTGCGAAAGACAATCAACTCCTCGCCGTTGAGTTGCTTTCCCGACTCATTGGGACCACTCCACAGTGGATTCACTCCGTAACGAACATCCGACTTGAGGGCCATCCCCAGGTTAGTCAGCATCTGCGCCAGCGTATCTTGCTCACCATTGAGAAATATCTGAGAAGAAGTGTCGATCAGTTTGATTCGGAAACGATCCTTGCCGTCCTGACTTCCTGCAACTCCCGGATATGAGCCACGAGTCAGTTGATCCCCGAGGGATGTCTCATCCGGTTCCGCTTCGCGCAGGTCCAGTACTCCACCGATTCGTGAACGACCGTCCCCTCCGGTGATCCCGTAAATCCAGGGAGAACGAGAGCTATCGTTCCGCACGTGCCCCTCCCAGAAAGGTCGGCTTCGAAGCATCGAGATCACCTCGGACTCCGCCGAGGATGAGAGCAGGAACGCCTTGTTTTGATCGCGGAAATTTTCCGTCGCCTTCAGCTCCAGGCGCATCAGGGCGACAAAGGTCACCGCGATGATGGAGAGCAGAGTGAGAACCGCCAGCGCGATCAGCAGCATCGTGCCACGTTCACGGCCATTCGCTTGAACAGGAATCGAATTCACAGTTTCTAAATTCACAGAATCCTGCTCCTGTCGTAAACTCGATGTCTTCAGAGCGAGGCTCTTGGTTGGAAACATCGTTTCCCTTTCCCTACTCTTCGTTCCACTCCATGTCATGCGTCACGACGACGCATCCGAGACTCTCCAGTGCACCCGTTCCGCACCACCGCTTCTAGGCTTCGACCGGATCAGCGGTATCGACCGGATCGGCAGTATCTGCGGTATCGGCGGTATCGGCGGTGTCGATGGTAGCAAACGGAGTTGTCGCCGCCGCCGGGCCATCCCCGAAAAATCTCTGACGAAGTTCGGCGTCGAGGCGGCTTGTCAGTTCCGGATGATCACGCAGGAACTGGACGGCTCGCTCTCGACCCTGACCGATCCGCTCCTTGCCCATCGAGTACCAGGTTCCCGCTCGACTCACCAGACCTTCTTCCACCCCGAGATCGACCAGTTCTCCGTGGTACGAGATCCCCACGTTGAACACGATATCAAATTCGGCCCTGCGGAAGGGTGGGGCCATCTTATTCTTGACGACCTTGACAACGGTTCTGTTCCCACTGATATCGCCATCGGTCTTGATGGCGCCAATCCGGCGAATATCGAGACGAACCGACGAGTAAAACTTCAACGCCCTGCCACCGGAGGTGGTCTCAGGACTGCCAAACATGACACCGATTTTTTCACGAATCTGGTTGATGAAGACCACCGTGGTTTTGGAACGGTGGATGACTCCGGTCAACTTGCGCAACGCCTGACTCATCAAGCGCGCCTGCAAACCGACATGAACATCTCCCATCGATCCTTCCAACTCGGCACGTGGAACCAGTGCGGCCACCGAGTCGATGACCACGATATCCACCGCGCTCGAGGCGACCAGCATCTCGGCGATCTCGAGAGCCTGCTCGCCGCTATCGGGCTGTGAAACCAGCAAGTGATCGAGGTCCACTCCTAATTTCTCGGCATAGGTGGGATCGAGCGCATGTTCGGCATCGATGAACGCCGCCACACCACCATTTTTCTGAGCATTGGCGATAGCGTGCAGGGTCAGCGTGGTTTTTCCGGAGGACTCCGGTCCGTACACCTCGACCACACGGGAACGGGGCAATCCACCGATTCCCAGCGCCTTGTCGAGGGACAGTGATCCGGTATGGATCACGTCGACTCTTCTCGACTCCTGATCCCCGAGCATCATGATCGATCCCTGGCCACATTTCTTGTGAATCTGCTGCAGGGCGAAATCGAGCGCTTGCTTGCGCTGTGCGTCGAGCCCCTTCAACGAATCGGTCAGTGAAGACTCAGGCGCTGCTGCCGACTTCTTGGTTGCGGAAGCGCGTGCTTTTCTCGGTTTGTCTACCATCTCGTTCCTCCATCCTCGCCCGGGGTTCCGGCGATCACCGGTGGGCGTCATTCCCCCTGGAATTTTTATTGCCAGTGGTTCGTTTCATATCCATCAGTTCCATTTTCCGATTCAAGAGGCCCCTGCCTCTTCATCGGTATTACCTGTTCGATTTTCTTCAGTTCGAGTTTTTCTGCTTCCAAGTTGATCGCGTGCGGAGTCCATCACTCGTGGCCGACCGAGAATTCTCTGGCGACCGTACTCTTTTTCGACCAAAGCCCCGTCTCGCCCCCGCTCGAGCATTCGCTGGCGCGCCTGATCCACTGCCGAACCGGAGTTCCAGGGGATTTGCTGGAGCAGGTAAAGTTGCTGGTCGGACAATTGACCAGAACGAGCTCGCAGCCATTGCACCTGAGCCCTGGCATGTTGCGCTGGAGAAACTGGAGCGGCTCGGGAGGATCCCGACGTAAATCTCGAAGATGCAGAAGGAACTGCAGAAGAGAACATCGATCGATCGGAGGATGCGGAGCATCCGACCACCCCATGAGCAAGGATGGAGAACAGTAGCAGGGTGATGGCACCGGAAACGGTGCGCTTCCTCTCACTTCTCATCGGCTTCACTCCCGCAGGAGCGCCGCTCGCTTTCGAAAAGGAGTACGGCCAGGCTGTCACTCGCATCAAAGAATGTGTCCACTTCACCAGAAGAATCACCTAAGAGGGTTCCTTGCAGGAATCCAACCACTCCACCCACACAGGACTACCGTACCCCGGGATATCGCCACCCAATCCATCGCTGCAAACCATCGCTGCAAACCATCGCTGCAAACCATCGCTGCAAACCATCGTCGGACAGGCGACACTGCGGTTCGCACGATTGATTCCTTCGCGAAACCTCCACCACCGGTGGGGTATCTTCGAGAAGGCCGCCGAGGATTACGGGTGGATCCCGGGGACACCGGCTCCGGCACCATTCTGCACCGACGAAGGTGCGCTGTCAAAGCAGCGTATCCGGTGGTTTGGGCCAATAAAGAGGATCTCGGGCCCAAATACGGACACCGCTACAATCAGCCATAAGGGGTGGCTTGCGTCAATCCTGGATCGATCTCGAACCCGGAAGGTCCTAGAAGCGGCGTGGGAACAGGTTGGAACCGCCGCCATAGGAGTGCGCGATGCGCAGCACCGCGTCCATCACCTGCTCCTCGATCGCCTCGAGGGTCCGTAATCCAGTCTCGGTGTCGAGTCCGATGGCATCATCGATCTGTTCCGACAGTTGTCCTGCCGTCTCGAACAGTTGGATGATGAACTGGAGGCTGGTCGGACGATCGATCTGATCGGGAATACAGTCAATCAACCGTTCCAGTTCCCCTGCGGTGACCTTTTCGGTGGCTTGATTGGTGACCAGGCTCGGCCGATGGATCGCCACCGTCAGGCCGCGTAGCGGCAGACCGGAGCGATTGAGGATGGAGTGAGGGGTACCGGCGGGAACCACCACGGCATTACCGGGAGTCAGATCAACCTGTTGCTCTCTCAATTGTACCAGCCCACGCCCCTCGAGGGAGATCACCATCTCCTCCTGCGTTGCGTGTTGCAGAAGTGGAGTGCTCTCGCCATCTTGCAACGTCACTTCCCACAGCTCGAGCACGCGACTCGGTGAGGTTGCGGTCGGGTCATCCAGGCGTTTCCATGGACGAATTTTCATGGCGTACTCCCTCCAGAGAATCTCTCCGTAGAAGCATCCGATGTAATCCCCCGGCTGGTCCACTTTGGTTCGAACCGAAAGCAGTGTGAAGAAGGCCTGGAACTACCTGAAAAGGCTCAAGAAGGCCGCAGGAGTACCTTTAGCACTCCACGCTCAGCCCCTCGGCGGAGCCCCGCAACTCCATCTTCCAGCGTGAACTCGTCGTCGATCAGGTCGCGAGGATCGATGCTACCATCGGAGAGTGCGGCCAGTGCTGGGGCGAAGGGACCGCAGCGAGAACCGACCAACTGGATCTCATCGACCACCAGCGCAGAGGCATCGCACTGGAGTTGTCCGGTGTAGGTACTCTTCATCACCAGCGTCCCCAGCGGTCGCAAAGCCCTCCGTGCAGCCTCAAATCCTGAAGCATTCCCGGTACACTCGATCGCCACATCGAATCCTCCGGCCTCGATCTTCGCCGCATCTATGGTCGATTCGATCGGGTACTTTTCCAGCAGAGACAATTTTCGCGGATGACGCCCCAGCACCATCGGTGTGAGATTCCTTCGAGCCAAGACCCTGGCCACCAACTGCCCCAGTCGTCCATCGCCCACTACCAGGCAACGATCGCCAGGACACAGATCGACCTGCTCGGGGATCCGCATCGCCGCTGCCAGCGGTTCGGTGAAGACTGCGCACTCATCCCGCACCCCATCGGGAACGATCCAGAGGTTTCGTTGTGGCAACAGGAAGGATTCGGCGAAGCAACCATCGCGGCCGACGATGCCGAGGACAGTGCGCTCCAGACAATGGTTCCCTCGCCCCGACTGGCACGACGGGCAGCGGCCACAGATCGCGTTGATCTCGCCCACGACTCGCTGTCCGAGCCACTCGGTGGGCCCCTCCTCGACGATGCCAACGAACTCATGACCGAGAACGCCAGTGAAGGGGTAGTACCCCGCCAACAACTCCAGATCGGTACGGCACACCCCCATCAGGGTCGGGCGGATGCGGACTTCATCGGCGGGCACTTCAAGCCTTGGAAGATCATCGCGAAGGGTCGATTGGCCTTCCGCCAGCCAAATTCCATCCATCAGTCTTTCTCCATACAGGCAGGATGTGAGAATCCCGCCAGTTCATTTGACTGCCTGGTCGCATCTTGCAGGTCAGAAGATAGACCCGCAAAAACCTCCGGCGAGAAAGTTCCCAGGCTTTCGAATCAGGTTTCCGCTGGATCCTATTCCAGCAAGACAGAAAGCAATTTCTTGAGTTCCTCGGTACGAATTGGCTTTTGCAGGAACCCCGCAATGGACCCGCTGAAGTCCTCCAGATTGATCTCCTTGGGGAAGTAGCCCGACATCAGAAAAATCGGCTTGTCGAAACCCAACTCGAGCAGTTTCTCGACCAGTTGGTCTCCTCTGAGGATCGGCATCACGATATCGGAGAGTACCGCGTCAATCTCATCGCCCCGCTTCTGGACGACTTCAACCGCTTTCTCTCCATCGATGGCGGAAAGAACTTGGAAGCCCAGTGAGTGGAGTATGAACTCGAGAGCATTCAGCACTTCGGGTTGATCCTCCACCAGCAAGATGGTTTTTGGACCGGCACTCGAGGCGGATCGCCTGATCTTCGGCAACTCCTGACGTGGTACATGAGCGACAGTTTCACATACGGGGAAGAGAATAGTGAAGGTGGTACCAACCCCCTGCACGCTTTCAACATTCACCATGCCATCATGGCTCTTTACCAGGCCGTAAACCTGAGACAGTCCCAGGCCTGTTCCCTTTCCGACCGGTTTGGTGGTAAAGAAGGGATCAAAAATCCTATCGATCATTCCAGCGGGGATCCCAACCCCATCATCTTCGACTCTGAGCCTGACCCAATCTCCCACGGCCAACTCCCCCCACTGCGAGTCTCCCTCACCGATCTTCAAAAGATCCGTACGGATGGAGATGGTGCCGCCATCGGGCAATGCATCGGCCGCATTGAGCAGCAGGTTCGCCAGCACTTGCTGGAGTTTGGTCGCATTGAACTCGATGTGGGCCACTCCTTCATCGAAATGCTGTTTGACCTCAATCGAACTGGGAACACCGCTATGAAGCATTTGAACCGTCTCGGGAATAAACTCCACGAGATCGATTCGCTCACTCTCCGACTCCACTTTCCTGCTGAAATCGAGGATCTGCCGGATCAACTGGGCTGCTCGCTCGCCCTGCAGCAGAATTCGATTGGAGTACTCGCGCACCACTTCCGGTAGTTCTTCAGAATTCAAGGTGAGTTCGCTGTAGCCCAGGATCACGGTGAGGATGTTGTTGAAGTCGTGAGCGATTCCGGCAGCGAGTTGTCCGACCGTGGTCATCTGTTGATGTTCCTGGAGAGCCTTTTGCGATTTTCGAAGATCGGTGACATCTCGCATCACCACCACATACTCCTTCTCGTTGTCCTGCTGGTTTGGAACCAGGCGAGATGTCAATTCGAAGATATGTGGAATGTCATTCAAGGTGGTGGTCAGTTCGAAGGCCGCCAATCCACTGTCGACGATCACCTGCTCCCGCTTCAAATCGGGAAACTGCACCGTGGCTCCAATCTCGACACTCGAATTACCCAGTTTCAGCAGGTGATCTCTTGCCGCCGGATTGATGAAGCGTATTCGTTGCTGATCATCGAGCAGGCAAACACCTTCCAGCAGCGAAGCCACCAGCCCATCGAGGCGTTGTTGGCTGGAACGGTACAGGATTTCACTCTGCTGCAGTTCCTGGTAGGAACCCTGAACCCGACGAGACATGTCGTTGAAACTGCGGATGGTTCGAGCGATCTCGTCGGTGCCGGTGACGTCCACCTGGTGGCCCAGATCACCATCCGCAACGGTACGGGCTGCTGTTTCGAGTCTTGCCAGTTCACCCGTCAGGTAGTTCCCTAGAGCCAGCGAAAACAGAGCCACCAGAAGCATCTCGATCACAGCGATCATGGCGAGTCGTTGCAACGACTGCTCACGGATCATCTCCAGTTCGGCGGTAGAGATGCCCAGTTCGATGGAACCGACCACTTCGTCCAATTCCGTCAGCTCCTTTTTTACGTCGTAGACACCATCATCGACGTGTTCAACATCTTGATCCTCTACCCGATCCCCCGTTAGATATTTGGGGTCTCCTGCGGATTCCTCGCTGGGGGTGAGACCGGGGTTAAGATTGGTACGGATCCGTGCGTAGACAATGCCCTCAGTGTCCACTATCGCTTTTACTATCGAATTGATCCTCCCGAGATCGTTGCTTAGAATCGCGTCCTTGGCCGCTGCAGCGATCATATCCGCCGCCGTGAACCCGCGTTTCTCCAGTTCCCTGAAGGTTGAATTCTCGAGGGTCTGACTACTACTCCAGACCAGTAGCATCAGCAGAAAACCCTCAATTATGGCAATCCCAAGTACGGTCTTGAGACGGAAAGACATATCCCACTCTTTCAGGCGCTTGTAGAGGGTTCCCTCAATCGTTGAAATCGATCGGAGGCAGGTTCAGACCACGAACAATATCCCACTCCTGGTCCTCGGCCGCCTCGATGCCATCAAACTTGATCGTCGATAACAAATTTCGCCCTTCCTCCGATTGCCCGAGACCAATCAACGCTTCTGCAATTCGTTGCCTTGTCTTGGCATCGACACTGGGATGGATGGCGAAAGCATGGGGAGTGTACTTTCTTGTGCGGTAAATGGGTATCAGCTGGGACGACACCTGCGGGTCGACATTATTGAAGGTGCGAATGATACCACCACCTGCGACATACAACCCCTGGGCAACGCTCCGGTAGACCGAGTCATGGGAAGAGACATATTCCGACTGGAACTCGATGGGAACTTTCCGAGCCTTCAGTTCCTTGGTGGATAGCAGGGTCGCCGCAAACGCATCCGGTGCGGGGAATGCCAACGTCTTACCAGCCAGGTCATTCAGATCCATGCTTTCATTATCCTTGTGCACCACCAGGATGCCCTGGATCTTCTTGCCCTTCTGCTTGGCTACTGCGATGAAACCCGGATCCTCATGAAACTGGGTGTAGTGAAACGGATTCATGTAGGCAATCTTGTAACTTCCATCTTTACAGCGCTTCTCGAACTCAGGAATATCCTTGGCGGTCTGAAATACCAGTTTCACTCCGGCATCTTCACCCACCAATTTCATGATGGGCATCCACAGTTTTGCGAGTTTGGATGCGGATTGCTGGGGAACGATTCCAAATGTGAGGGTTTCACCCTGTTTCGCCGGATTTTGCGCCGATTCAGTCGCGGTGGAGGGCGCTGGGACCGGTTTCTCCGAAGAGCAACCGCATAGAAGCAGCGCTCCGAAGAGTAATCCTCCGAGCCGCTGAACATAATCACTGGAACTGTTCATCCTTATTTCCTCACCATTGAGGATCAAGTTTATACCGCAACCGTGCGTCTTCCTACCAAACGGGTCAAGGAAGTGGCTCCAGATCGGGGGGGCACCTACCCTCCACCAGATCCTGCAGTTCGACCTCAAGTGACGCAACCGAGAGTGGTGGCAAGAGCCTCGACAGGACCATCTCCGGCCCTCCACGGGTTATAGGAAGATGGCCAGCAGTGGATTCATCTCCGACCCATCACTGCAGACCAGATCTGCGTCACCTCTGACTCCCAACTATGAGCACCAGGTCCGTGCTAAAACTGCAGCGCCCTGGTTCCTTCCTATCGATGTACACCGCTCGTTACTCCTCCAGCCCCGAGATCTTTCAGGCAATCCTCGACCAGGGCGCTGACCCCCTCCCCAGGTGCAAGGGATGGCAAGAAGGCGATCGACCATGCCAAGAAGAACAAGATGCTGGTGGGAACAAAGGCCTACTGGAACCTCCACGACAAGTCGTTGGAGTGAGCTGAGTTCCTTTCGCCTCCTCGTTGTCCTTCAGAGTGACTCCGAATAAAATCGATTCCAGACCCTTAGGCCGAGGCACTTCACGAAAGGATCTCGCCATGAAAATTACGCTACTGATGATGTCATTCCTGATCCTGGTCAGCCTGAGTGTCGGGTGCCAGGCCTTGAAGATGGACTATGGGGAGCCGGCGGCGCAGTTTCTGGAAAAGGATGTGGCTGCACTAGGACAGAAATATCTGGGCAAAAAAATCACCATCAAAGGGACCGTGATCGATGTCAGCAACCCGCAAGCCGGATGGATCCATCTTGGAAACGGGATCCGTTGCGATTTCAGCCGTTTACCCGCGATGGCACAGAGCAAGAAGCCCGGTGACATCTGTTTTATCGACGGCATTCTAAAAGAATGTGAGGAAGGGAATATCCTGCTCGAATCGGCAATGCTGCGGGATCCCACCGCGCCCTTCTCACCGGAGCGATAGAACTGCAGACGCGACTCAGGCGGTCGCGGCCAGTGCGGGGACTTGCCCGACCAGTTGGTTCCACTCCGTCTCATCGAGACCGCTCGCGATCCACTGCATTCTCCCCCATCATTCAATGCAAAAAAAAGGTGGAGGCAATGTGCAGATCTTGGCGTAGGATCTGTTCAGAGAGGTTCGCCGTGCCTCTCGTGCCTTGAAATGATGTCCATGTCTCGAAATCCGTTCTTCTTCCTGGCTCTCCTCATTCCAACATTTCTTCTGGGTCTCTGGGTCGGGAAACTCCCTCCTGTCGATGATCCATCCCCAGGGTCTCCTCCGCTGCTGTCTATTGAGGGTCAGGACTCCTCGCAGGCATCAGCCCTCATCACCGCGCCAATCTTGCCCCCTACACTCGATGCCCAATTGCATGCAGCATTGGGGCGGATGGGCACGTCCCCTGAGGATCTTCAGAAACTCCTCGATTCGGGTGCAGATGTTGATTCCGTAATAGATGGATGCCCTGTGCTGATCTCTGCGATCGACTCACAGAGTCCTGGAATTCTACTGTTCCTTCTGGAGCAGGGTGCCGAGCTTGAAGCCCGTGATCAGTACGGGAATGCACCTCTGTCGATTGCAGCTTCCAGTTACCGGGAAGGTGCAACAGAAGAGGTCAGGATTCTCCTCGACGCAGGTGCTCAGATCGAAGCGCAAGATCACCTGGGAAATACCGCCCTGATGTCCGCGATGTTCCATTCCTCCGGCATCGAAACCGTCCACCTGTTGCTGGAGAAAGGCGCAAATCTCGAAGCGCGAAACAACAAAGGTTGGACACCATTGATGTGCGCAACGGCAAGTCTGCATCATTCTGATCTTACAAAATTGAAGTACCTCCTGGACAGTGGAGCCCAGATGGAAGTGGTCGGTCATGCGGGTGAAACGCCACTGATGCTGGCGGCTCAGGATGTGAATATCGAGGGGTTCGAATATCTGCTGGAAAAAGGCGCCGATCCTGAAGTTCGCTGCTCCAGAGGTTCCACACTCCTCATGTATGCGGCCCAAAATTCGTGGACGCCGGAAGTGGTTCAACTCCTCATAGACCGAGGAGCCGATCTTGACGCAACGAATGACCAGGGCTGGACTGCTCTCATGTTCGCAGCAAATACCGATTCACATGAATCAGGAACTGCGTGGCGCAATCAAATTACTCCAGACATCATCGTACAGTTGCTGCTCGATGCGGAAGCCGACCCAAAAATCGTCAATAACGAGGGGAAAAAGGCGGTGCAATACGCATTTCAGAATCTACGAATCGATGGCAAATGGACCTTCAGGAACTTGTACGATGTCTCAGATTGGAGTCCATAGCCTCTCACTGAAAATACAGGTGTCGGCGGTTCGCTCCGCCCCTGGCCACATTTCAAAATACATCACCCCGCCGGGTCTCAGGACCCTGCGGGGTTTTTCTTTTGATCGGTCGTGACCATCTCTGGAAGATGTGGTTGCCTAGGCGGTGGTGGCGAGGGCGGGCACTGACCCGACCAGTTGGTTCCACTCCGACTCCCCGAGACCGGAAGCGATCCACTGGCTGAGTATCGGCAGGAACTCCGGGGGAACTCCAGCGATCATGTTCTGGGCCACGCAGACACGATCCGCGGCATCGATGTGGGTGAACCACCACGGCATCATCTCCTGCATGAACTCGGGCGAGCAGAACTCCATGATCCTGCCGTCGAGCGCCCAGATCTCGGCCGCCTCGAAGTGCTTCATCATCGCCGGCATGATCTGCTGCTCCTCTCCATCGAGATGAGTCAGCAGCAGTTGCTGGAGAGCAGCCAGGTCGCTCTGGATGTCGGTCGAGTTGCCGCCCGATAGAGTGGCCACAAGGGCTTCGATTTGACGGTGCTGGTCGACGCTGGCACCGGTCGAGCCGGGAGCGCGTTGCTCCAGAGGAGGGAAGAAGAGCGTGTCTTCCAGTTCCGAGTGCTTCTCGAGGATGCGAGCAAAGCGCGGGAAGTCGCTGGCGAACAGTTCGTCTCCGCCGGCGATGATCCGCGCCAGATCCCGGCGCAGGGCACGGTGGACATAGACGAAGTTATCCGCAACGGCAGCGTACTTTTCCGGGTCTACCATCGCTGGATCATCGGCAGCTTCGCTCATGGTATTTCTCCTCAAAGACTCGACATCAGCGTCTTCTTGTCCCAGTAGGAACGAATGCTGGAGATCAATCCATCGGGATTGACGGTGAAGACAGAGACCCCCTCGAAGGTCAGTTCCTTGTCCTTGGTGCGCAACTTTGCCACACCGGTCCACCGGACAGCGGCCTCGTTCCCCGCCACGAACATGTCGTCCTCGGTCAGTGCCATCTTCTCGAAGAAGCCTGAGAGCGCCTTGAAGTAGTTGGTCGACTTGTCGCGGACCAGCAACGGCGGTGTGCCGACCGGATCCCAGCTCAAGGCGTCTTCACTGAAGAGTTCGAGCAACTCGTCGACCTGCATGTTGCGCAGGCACGAGAAATATCCGCCGACGATCTTTGCGATCTGCTCCTTGCTCAACTTCTCGGGGGGCGCTGATTTCGGCGCTTCGGGAGGGTTGTCGCCGAGGTACTGCTCCTTGAGAGCTTCAATCTCTGCATCGTCGGCGGGGGGAGCACAGTGTGAAGGCGCGAACTCCGCGACATACTCGCGAAGATGCTCGGGGAGTTGCTCGTAGGAGTCGATACGTGCGGCAGTGGTCTGCATGAAGCCGTCCCCCATGCCTGCGAAGGCCGGCAGCGTACCGTAGCGGTTCATCACCATCACATCGGCCACCCCGGGAGCGGTCGAGCCGTTGTAAGCCTCGTTGAACCAGACCTTGCCGATCGGGGTCTCGACCTCGCCGTAGAGGGTCCAGTAGAAGAAGGTGGTGTCGCCGGAGCGCTGTGCGAAGACCTTGTCGTTACTGACCTTTGCCAGACCGTAGTGGCCGTTCTGATGGGGTCCGCTGAGGCCCTCGGTATGGATCACGATGTGGCGATCCTTCAGTTCGAACAGGGCCTCGATGTAGGGATACTCGCGGATGACGTGGCTACCATCTTCATTCTGCAAGATCTCGCCAGTGTCTGGATCACGATAGATCACCAGGGTCCGACACACCGCCTTCGCCTGGTTCCCTTCCAACATCACCAGTCGGTTACTCACCAGCGCCTCGACGCCGGCGATGATTTCCCCACCCGGCTGGCGATAGAGTTTCCCGACGCTGTGGTAAAAAATCGGCTCGCCGTCACCTACATCGAAGGAGATGAACTCCTTGAAGGTCTCAGGGTCGAAGCCGTGGTCCGCATCATCCGCAGCGGTCTCGCCGCCCATCCTCACGATGTCCATCTGGTATTCTCCTGGTCTGAAGCCTAGGCACCCTTTCGCCTATTAGAACGCATGGGGAGGAAGTTCGCGAGGGTGCGAATCCAGCTCCCCTCCAGCTCCTCGAACAGGCCCTGGTTGAGGGCGAATACCTGCTTGGCCTCGTCGATGATTTGCTGGCTACGCTCATCCGTGAGCGGCAACTGGTTGAGGCGATTACGGTATTCATTCTTGAAGATCCTGGCCTTCTCGATCTCATCGAAATCGAAGAAGCGCAGGCCGTCACGACCCTCCAGGCCGAGTGAACGACGAGCGATCTTGGAGATCACCTGTCCTCCGGAGAGATCTCCGAGGTAACGCGTGTAACTGTGAGCCACCAGCAGTCCCGGATCGTTCTCTCCCAGCCAATGGATGCGGTCGATGTACTCCTTACGAGCAGAAGTCATACGCAACTGATTCTTCCAGTCCTCGCCGTAGAGGAACTCGAGGTCACGTTCGAGGACCGCCTTGCGGCTGAGTTCGGGGAAGTGGATCTGGCTGACCAGTGGATTGTCCTTGTGGCGCTCGAGTTCCTCCTCCAGCGCATCGTAGACCAGGTACATCCCGGCTTGCATGTTGGCGAAGCTCTCCATATCCATCACGCCCCTCAGGATCCCCTTGACGAAGTTGGTAGATTCGACGAAGCGGTGAGCCTGGGCAGTCTCGGTCCGGAGACGTTGAGCGAAGGTGATCTCTTCCTTGTCGCTGGCGACAGCATCGGCGCGCAAGTTCTTCGGCTGATCTGGCTTCTGGTCGGAAATCGTCTCTCGGTTGATCTCGTCTTGCTTGAGGTCTGTCATGAGTCACCACCCTTGCTGAAAAGTCGCGGTATGCGGGCCCGCTTTCCCTGCGGGCTCTCGCCCGCTACCTGTCTATCCGTACCGCTGGGATCACCGGACCGAAAAACTTCAGTGGATCGTGAGATTCGATCGAGAGATGCGCTCGTGATCGGCTTGAATCGCAGGTAACTGGCAGGAAACGGACATTTACCGGTATTTGCCAGCAGTGGAATCCACTGACCTCCACCCTCAATTGCCAGCGCCCTCGACTGCCGTGAAACCCGACAGGAGAGGGCGTGGAGGCCACTTTCGAGGAACCCAATCGGCGCGGCTAGCCACCGATTCCGAGGTACACGGCCATGCTCGGCACTGCCAACCACAAGAGGCCCTTCACTGTGAAGAAGATCAGACCCCAGACTCCGAAGCGTTTGACTATTGCTGTCATGTTTCACCGACTTTCTGTCCACTTACACACCGGAGGCGAGTCCCGGCGACCCCGCAGGCTCATGCCCGCTACAGGGTGATCCGCTTCACCGGGGGGGCCGGACTGATTATTTTAAAAAGGATCTATGAGGGCTGCTAACAGCATCTGGAGCCCAAATACGGGCCCAACGACGTTCGGTTGGAGAGGGGCGAGGAGCCTACCCTCGGCAGATGGAAGTGGGCGCTGCCTGGGTACCGATGCGGTGGAAGGGGTAGATGCGGTGAAAGGGGTCGATGCGATCTGGCACGGCGGCCATCGCCCTTACAGGCAGGAATCTCCTGAATCTTCGCACTCGAGCGCATCATCGGTCGGATCCTGACCGCACGAGCCGACCGGCTCCGGCAGTGGCGGGGCCCCGCTGAAGAGAACCGCCAGCAAGGTCACCGCATCGGAGATGTTGATCCCCCCATCATCGTTGGTGTCGGCGGCATCCAGACAACCCGGGGTGAACCCATTGTTGAAGAGGTAAGCGAGCAGGAACACGGCATCGGCGATGTTGGTGTTGCCATCGCCGTTGAGTTCGCCGCGCCTGAAGGTTCCGATCACAGTCAGATTCAGGTAGTAGGAGACGGTCGACTGGTCGTAGTTGCCGACAACGATGTCGAGACTTCCATCCTCATTCACATCCACCAGTTCCAGCCCAGAGAAGGCCACCGATCCGTCGAGGGTCCACACATCCAGGAATTCCAAGGCCCCGATACCCTGCAGGATGAGAAACCCGCCGGAGGCGAAGTTTCTGATCACCAGGTCGGTGATGCCATCGAGGTCGAGATCCCCACCGGCAACATGGCGCTGATTGTTTCCGGTGAAGATCGGGATCCCGGCCTGGGGAATCCCGGCATTCAGCGTGAAGATTCCAAGGTTACCCAGCCCCTCCTCGATCGACACGATCTCGGGAAGTCCGCCATCAAGGTCGATGGCCAGCGTCGACCAGTGAGACTCGGTCAGCCCGCCGATCTCGCGTTCCTCGGCGGAGAAGGTCCTGCTCCCCTGGTAGAGGCTGGTCGCAACCCCACCTCCGCTGCCGGCGTTGAAACCGCAGCACAGGTCGAGGTCGCCATCGCCATCGAGATCGGCGATATCGAAGCTGAGTGGATATCCCGTCAGCAGGATCGACGACAGACCGTCAAACGCTGCCAGCGGATCATCGATTCCTGTCCCCCATGCCACCTGTAACCGCGAACCGAACAATTCGACGGCGATCACATCGAGGTGCCCATCATCGTCGATATCGGCGAGTTGTACCTGCGGATTTCCGCCTCCCCAGCCGGGCACCAACCTCGGCTGTTCGCTGAAGGTTCCGTCGCCGTTTCCTTCCATGTAGGCAAATTGGCCGCTCAGGAAATCGGTCACGACCGCATCGATGACTCCATCCTCGTTGATGTCGCCGAAATCGATCGCCCAGGGCCAGTTGATGGAGATCGCGTTGAAGACGGGGGCATCGAAATTACCGCTGCCATCGCCGAGAGCGACGAACATCCCCGAAGTGAGTGCCGGCTCCCCCTGCAAGGCGATGATGTCGAGGTGGCCATCGGAATCGACGTCCGCCATCTTGACGGCATTGACCTTGTCCGCCATCACGACCGATACGGGCGGGGCAAATTCGATGGCAGCCTGCTGAGATTGGCCAGTTGCGGGCAATAGCGCCGCCGTCAGTAGGGCGAAAAGTGTGTATCGAACGCTCATGAGGCCTCCCCCGCCATTGTCGCACGATTCATCGCTCAAGTCCTTCGTCATGCCCTACCCAGGAAGATAGGTGATCGAATGACAATTGCCAACAGCACACAGGTAGGGAATCGTCAGAGCGGAATCCACAACTCATCGCTCCTTGCCAGGTCTGGCAGCACTCAGACCGTCGCTGGTCGCCATTTCACCCAGCCGTAGTGGACCGATACTGACGGTGGCTACGGCCTGGTCATCTCTGCGACGGGCTCTCTTCCCACTCTTCCATCGTGAGCCAGCTTTCACGCAGTTTGGCACCGTGGAAGAGACCGAGAATCGTCTGGTCCCTCATCGCATCCATCCGTCTCGACGCACGGATATCGCCGATGACGAGCAGCCGTTCGCCGCCCATCCGGCACGGGATGAAGGGCGGAGCCGATTACGGGCAGATTCCGAAACTGACGCACTCGAGCGGATCCCCGGTCGGATCCACTCCGCAGCCTGGAAACGGCGCCGGCGGATTGAGCCCGGCGCTGAAGAGATAGGCGAGCAGGTAGATGACGTCTCCCACATCGATCGATCCGTCGTCGTTGACGTCGCTGGCGTCTTGACAGACCGGAGTGGCTCCCCCAACAAAGATGTAAGCGAGCAGGAACACCGCATCGGCCACCGAGATGGAATCGTCATCATTGCACTCGCCGCGACTGAAACTCTGACAAACATCGAGGATCCCATCGACATTCTGATCGGTGGTGGCAGAAAGTTGGCAGCTATCTGGCACCCCGTCTCCGTCACAGTCACCGATTCCGTTGTCGATATCACACTCATCCGGAATCCCATTCTGATTGCAGTCGGGCCCGCCGTACTGGTTGAGGTAGATCTGATCGGGAACGCTGAGATTCCCCACCACCAGATCGAGGTCCTCGTCACCGTCGAGGTCTCCCAGGGCCACGGCTCGGCTGCTCGATGATCCAAGAAGCTGGCCACGGCCCGAAAAGGTACCACTTCCATCGTTGGCGAAGATTCGATCGGGTTGATTCAGGTTTCCGCAGATGAGATCGAGGTCGTCATCGGCATCGATGTCGCCACTGGTCAGCGCGAGAGTGTTGGAGGAGCCGAGCCGCTGGCCACTGTCCAGAAAGGAACCGGTTCCATCGTTGAGATAGACCAGGTTCGGCTGACCGAAGTAATTGGCCACCGCCAGGTCGAGGTCGCCATCGGAGTCGAGGTCTGCCAGCACCACTTCGACGCTGGAGTTGCTTCCGAGTGCCTGAGCGGTATACGAGAAGTTGCCGTTACCATCATTGAGATAGACTCGATTGGGTTGGTCGAGGTAATTCCCGACCACCAGATCGAGGTCGCCATCGGCATCGATGTCTCCCAGTGCCACACTGTAGCTGAAACTGAAACCCAGCGACTGGCCGGTGTCGGCGAAGAAGCCGTCCCCGCCGTTGCGATAGAGCTGATTGGGTTGGCCGTCGACATTGCCGACCACCATGTCGAGATCGCCATCGGAGTCGAGATCCCCGAGAGCCACCGAGAAGGTCAGATCAGAGCCCTGCGCCTGACCGCTATCGGTGAAGAGGGCGTCTCCGTCATTGAAATAGATCCGGTTGGGTTGGCCACTATTGCCGACCACCAGATCGAGGTCGCCGTCGGAGTCGAGATCGCCGAGTGTCACGGAACCGCTATCACCGCTGGCCAGTGCCTGGCCACTGTCGAGGAGGATTCCGTCCCCTACATTGAGGAAGATGAGATTGCCTTCACCCCAGTTCGCGATCACCAGATCGAGATCTCCATCCGCATCGAGATCTCCCAGGGCCACCGACTGGGTATTGCCCGACGAGAGCGCCTGCCCACTCTCGATGAAGGTGCCACTGAGTGCACAGGGGTCAACTTGCCCCGAAAGGGTCGAGCCCATCGAGACCAAACAGAACAGCCAGAACCGCATCGCCGACACACCTCTTGTTTCAGAGTACGCGAGCACGCACTCGCTGAAATCGGGAACTCTTGAAGGAGATTCTCCACCGAATTATTCCGCAATCCCACTTCGGGGTCAGGGGATAAAGGTGTGGGTCCTGCAGGACTCGAACCTGCGACCAACGGATTATGAGTCCGTCGCTCTAACCAGCTGAGCTAAGGACCCACCGATCCCTCATCGTTGCAATTGTGTCCAGTTCCAGTGTGGCCTCTTCGACGGGCCAGCAGCACAGGATGGCGTTTTGGCGCCGACGGAACAAGGGCAGGTTGGCCACTTCGTGAGGATTCAGAAGATGTCACCCCTCGAGCCGGATGCGACCCAACGATTCCTCCAGCGTCGCCACCACCTCGTCGATCTGGGCCGGCTTCAGTCGAGGATGCAGCGGCAAGGCGAGCATCCTTGGCGAGATCTGTTCGGTCACGGGAAGTGAAGCCGATGGAGACTCATCGTAGGGAGCAAAGGTAGCGATGGAGGGGAAGTAGAGACCGGTCTCGATGCCGTGCTTGGCCAGATCCTCACGCAATGGAGCACGCCAGCGGGGATCTTCGAGCAGCACGACGAAAGCGAACCAGCTGCGGCGGTCTCCGGCGCCGGAACTGGTCGGCGCCGGCGCAGCAACGACTCCCGGGATCGATTCGATCCGCTCCAGATACAGATGGGCCAGATGCTGACGGCGTTCGATCAGAGCATCGAGTCGAAGCCACTGGCTGGCACCGAGTGCCGCCTGCATCTCTGTCAGACGGAAGTTGTAGCCCTCCCCCTCGAAGCAGAAGCCGCCAGCGGTGCGGCCCTGGTTGGCCAGTTGGCGCACGCGATCGGCGAGCGCCTGGTCGCGACAGCTGACCAGTCCACCTTCGCCCATCGTGATGATCTTATTGGGGTAGAACCCGAACACAGCGGCATCCGCGGCAGCGCCGCAAGGACTGTCACCGTGACGAGATCCGAGCGCCTCGCAGGCGTCTTCTATGACCGGAACAGCGCGCTGTTTCGCCCACTCGACGATGGCGTCGATGGGCACCTGGACTCCGAGCAGATCGACGGGAATCACCGCACTGACATCATCACTCCAGGCCGCCTCCAGTTGCTCGAGGCCGACGCAGAGCGTCTCGCGATCGACATCGCAGAAGCGCGGTGTGGCACCGACGGCACGAATGGCGTGGGCCGTAGCGATGAATCCGAGAGCCGGAGTGATCACCTCCCCCCCCGAAACACCGAGTGCACGCAAGGCCAGTATCAGACCTGCGGTGCCACTACTGCAGGAGACGGTGGGTCGACGGAAGGTATCAGAGGCGAGTTGTTCCAGTTGCCCGATGGCAGGACCGCCAGCGAGTCGGCCACTCCGCAGAACCGCATCGACGGCAGCACGGTCATGGTGATCGATGTCTGGAGATGAGAGAGATATACGCCAGGGGTGAGTCACACCTGTTGCTCCCGCAGCGTCAACCTCGGGAATCAGCGGGCGATCCTCGACCGGTGTCACCCTCTATACAGCCGGAGGCGCAGGAGGACTGGAGGGGTCTGACTCGTTCTCGGAAGCCGGTTGCATCTTTTCTTTCATCATACGACCCGCCTTGAACTTGACCGTGACCTTCTCGGGCACCTGGATGCGGGCACCGGTGCGCGGATTCCGAGCGGTGCGGGGCGCCTTTGACTTGGGTTCAAAGACGCCAAAGTCACGGAACTCGAGACGATTCCCGGAAGCCAGTTCCTTGATGATTTCATCGAGAAAACCCTGGATCACTTCCTTGGCCTTCTGCTGCTGGACTTTGGTATTTTCGGAGATGCGCTGGACCAGATCACGCTTGGTGATGGTATTCATGGAGCGAGCTCCTTACTTCCACAAAACACCCGCCCCATCGACCGTTGAGATCGTGCCACCTTGAATTCAGAGGTTCATCCTGTAGACCCCTGTGACATACGGGTTTGTGACTTCGAGGCTAGCACGCAGTGGACGCTCCCGCAACGAGCAGAATTGCCCTTTCCCCTGCCAAGGTAACGACTTACCGAAATCGACAGTGTAGGGCTAAAAAGAGCCTCTGGAGCGCTTCTGGCACCCAACGGCGCCTGAAACGATCCAGAGGATCAGGGATGGATTACGTGGGAGTCCCTCTTCAGGACGCTTGCTTGCTGCCCGCTGACTTGGCCACTGCCTTGCTGGTGCTCTTGCGGGAAGATGTCGATACGCCGCCGCAGCGAGCGGATCCGGTTCGTGACTGGACCGGGCGGCTGTACCCCAGTCCCTTGGCGATTCCGAGCACTTCTGTCCAGGAAAGGAACAACTTATCGTGCTGCTTCTTGTAGGACTCGATGGCGCGAACAAACTCGAGTTCTTCTTGGTTGAGCGACTTGGCCATGTGGCCTCCTGACTGATCTGTTCCGGGTGGTGTGTGAGTCTCTACACCACTTCTTCGGTCATCCGAAGCGGCAACTGAAGGGTCAGATGACGATATCTCGCTCGGCCAGGGTGAGCGATAAGCGCTCGACCAGCTCTTGACACAAATCCTCGATCTCACCGGCAGCAGGGCCGTGCGGGTCATGACCAAAGATGGACACTCCAAAAGATGGCGCCTCGGCCACCTTGACCCGTGACGGGATCAGCGTCCGGGTCACCTGATCGGGGAAATGGCGTCGGAGCTCTTCGACCACCTCGCGCGACAGTCGCGTGCGAGGATCGACCATAGTGGGCACCACCGCATTCCACTGGAGACCGGGATGGAGCCGCTCCTGGACCAGCGTGATGATCTTCATCAACTGAGCCATTCCCTGTAATGCCAGATACTCCGCCTGCACCGGTACGACCACCTCGTCCGCTGCGGCAAGTGCGTTGAGCGATAACAAGCCAAGGGAGGGAGGACAATCGAGAAGGATCAGATCGAACTCAACATCGAGGGTGTCGAGAGCATCGCGAAGCAACATTTCGCGCCCTAGTTCCTGCGAGAGTTCCCCCTCGGCACCTGAAAGGTCGATATGGGACGGTACCAGTGACACCCCCTCGCCAACGACCTCGAAGATACACTCCGACAGTGGTTTCTCACGTCGCAAGGCCGATTCGATGGTGTTGTGCTCGATTCGCTCGAGGCTGCCCTCGGCCAGAGAATCGCCAAGGGAGAGAGTCAAGTGCGCCTGGGGATCGAGGTCGATCATCAACACGCGAAAGCCGAGTTTCGCCCAACCCACCGCACAGTTGAGGACCAGAGTCGTCTTGCCGACACCACCCTTTTGGTTGATGAATGCAATCCGAACTTCACGATGTGGATTCGACATTCATTCCCCCTCTTACCCCAGCCGGTTCGATGAGACTAAACCGCGGAAGTGTCTTCAGCAAGTGGGATCCACGACTCTGGATGTGGCAAGCATCGCTGACTATTCTTCTTACATGAAGAACCTGAGCTGCTGCCACTTATCCTTTGCCCT
This sequence comes from Planctomycetota bacterium, assembly GCA_018694835.1. GTDB lineage: Bacteria > Planctomycetota > UBA8108 > UBA1146 > UBA1146 > QNYK01. Next base: position 91,039 of record JABHOG010000047.1, read on the forward strand.
CGCTGCCCCCGAAAGACTGGCGGTCGAGACCGCCCTGTCTCAGTCTCTTCAGCAGCACACCGCCGAAGAAGTGGAAGAAACGATTCTTCAGTCGATCCCCTACAGTGGTTTCCCTGCTGCGGTGGAAGCGCTCGGCTGGCTTCGAGAGCGATTCCCCACGGCATCTTCACAACGCCCCACTTCTTCAGCAAGGACTACAGGTCTGTTCGACAGCGTCTACGGTACTGCACGAGAACGAGTTCTCGAATCACTTCGAAAGCGACACCCCGACCTCGAAACCTGGATCGAGCAGTTCGCCTACCGGACGGTGATGGACTCTTCGTGGTTGGATGCCGCGCAGATCGAGTCACTGGCGGTCGCATCGCTGATCGGACAGGGGCGAATGAGTCCCTTGCACTCCCATCTTCGCGGCGCATTACGAACCGGCGTAAAAGCGTCCGAACTGAAGGAACTACTCGACTCGCTCGAACCGCTAGCACACCCAGAAGTACTGGAAGCGAGCCGCGAATTGCTGCGCCAATTGACCCTCAAGGACCAACCCGATCACTGAGTTGCGGCTCCAACTCCATCAGAACTGGCGCGAATCATAGGCCCAGTGAAGAAGTGCCTGTCGTTGGCGGGGACGACAATCCAGGTCTCCCGGGCCGCAGTTCTTGACCACCTGACTACGATGACGACGCATCTGTCGCCAACGACGAATCTGTCGGGCGTCATCTTCGCCACGACGCCCCATGTAGTACCTGCAATACCACTGGAACCAACCGCGCGGATCATTCTCATCTATCCAGCCACGGACATACCATTCGCGTAGAGGCTGCGAGGCACGAATCTTGAAAAAATTGAGTTGAGGATCGGGAATCCCGGGCGACAACTTGGCCTTTCGAAACCACGAGTCCGGGAACTCGTCGCGACAATCGGTCATGTAACAGCCACCGAAAACCCCCAGTTCCAGCATCTGTCGAGGTGTCAGTTCCGGTTCAAATTCAGGATCGAACTTCTTCCCCACGGCGACTGTCCGCTGATAAATGTAGCCCTCTTGCATCGAGTCATGAACCATCACTCGGACCGGAAGCATGCTTGAATGAGATTTCGTCACGAATCTATTTATCCCAGTTTTAAATGTTGCGAGATGGCGGCAGCGATTCTTTCGCTATCTTCCCAGGTCGCGACCATCGAGAGACGAACAAATTGCTCCCCCGGACCGTGTTGATCCGGATCCCCGACCAGCGCCGCCGAAGGGATCGTCACGGCCAGAATCTTTTCATCGAGCAACGCCTCCGACAGCTGTGTACTGGTGATTCCTTCCGGCGCTCTTTGCCACACATAGAGACTCGCCTCCGGCTCACTTCTTGGCAGTCCGGCCTGTTCAAATGCCGCCACGAACAGATCGCGTCGCTTTCGATAGCCCGCTCTCATCTCGACCACATGCGACTCGTCCGAATAAGCGGCGATGGCGGCTTCCTGGATGAACCAGGGAGTTCCCGTATCGATATTGGCCTTCAGCTTACGATAGAGCGCGATCACTTCAGGATCACCGGCAACCCACCCCACTCGGTATCCGGTCATCGCTGATCGTTTCGAGAGAGAGTTGAAGACCAGCACTCCTTCTTTGCCTTCCTCGAGCGCCGAATGGGGCGGCTCGTCGAAGTAGATCTCGGAGTAGGCCTCGTCACTACAGGCGATGATGTTGCGATCACGGCACCACTGCACCCACCGTTTCAGAAACTGTGGCGAAGCGACCCGACCCGAGGGGCTCGAAGGTGTCGTCAACCAGAAGATCTTGGCTCGTTCTGCGATTTCATCCGGAATCGAATCGAGATCCGGCAAGAAGTCCGTCGCTTTCTGGATCGCCGTGTAATAAGGCACCCCTTCGGCAAACAAGGTTCCACCGCCATAGGGCGGGTAACCGGGATCGGGACAAATCGCCACATCGCCAGGATTGAGCAAAGCTTCCGGCAGATGGAAAATCGATTCCTTGGAACCGACCGACGAAACGATTTCAGTTTCTCCATCGATCGAGACGCCAAAACGACCTTCAAACCAATCGGTCACAGCCTGGCGAAAAGGCTGACTACCGGCAAAGGGTGGATAGCCACTGGTGGCATGTCGCTCGATCCCCTCGGCACAGGCGCGACGAATGAACTCGGGAGTCGCTGCCGAAGGATCACCCATGCCAAAGTCGACCGGATGGAGCCCCTTGGCCCGTAGTTGCTCGGTGCGTTGGCGAACGGCGGCCATCGCATAGGTGCCTATACTGGAGATCCTGTTCGATCCGATACCCATCGTCATCCTCTCCGGTTGGTCCTGCCCAGGTCAGGAAACTGCGCTGATACTGGTCGCGAAGATGGTCGCGAGCAAGGGACTCAACACCATCCTGACCCTTCTTCCGGTCAAGGACGAGCCGAGTTGCTCTGCCAGATCATCAATCCACGTAACAGGTGACAACCATCCCCAAAAGTTCGTTCCCAGGTCTCTCGATCCTGCGCCTCGGTTTGCGCCGAGAGCAATTTCCCCTGCGGATCCACCACCTCGAGGAGGCGAGTCTGGATCTGGCTCGCCGCCTCCAGGCTTTGCTCGACAGCGATCTCGACCTGCTGGGCGCTGAGCAGGCCGAGGGCACGACAGCGACCGAAGAGGTCGAGCCCATGCCCCGCCAATTTCATGCGCGCCAACAGCGCGTGGCGCGCCGCTCGGCGAGGGGAGACTCCTGCCGCCAGCGCTCGCTGCTCCTCGTCGAGTCGAAACTGCAGTTCCCAGGAGACGCGCCGGGTCGTCAGTAACAATCCATCGATCAAGCGCAGTCGATCTGCAGCGGTCAGATAGCCCGCTCCGACCGACTCGACCAGCGCAGAGAAGAGGTGCAATCCGCCACAGGTGTAGGCCCAGGTGCCAGACTGTTCCGGACCCAGTGATCCGTCGGGACGACCACCCTCCTCCAGGCAGCGGTGTACGACCCGGTCCGATTGTTCCACCGCATCGAGCAGCGTTCGGGCCAGTGTCGCAAGATCGGCATCTGCGGTGGCGGTCGTGGCGGGCAGTTTCAATACCGCTGCCGCCTCGACCAACCAGGCGAGATCGTTGATTTGCTTCCAATGGGTGGGAATGCTCGTGGCGGCCAGCGCACGCTCAATTCGCTGCTTCAGATGTGGAGTGTGAGTCGACGGGAGCACCCAGGCAGCGGTGCGAAGGAGCAGGTGAGGGTGCTGCTCACCACGGTGACCATCGGCACCATGCAACGGGATCTGCACCTTTTCATCCTCGATCTGTCCGATCCACCTCGCCCGAACTGCGGCGAGACGGTTCGCTTCGGGGAATGCCAGCATCAGGTGAGCCCCAGCCCAGGGATCAGTGCTGGCGAGTCCAGCATCGAGGATCCTCGACGAAAAGGTCGCTGCCGGATCGAGCGGGATGGATGGGGTGCAGCCGATCACCAACGAGAAGATGGGCCAGATCAGCCAGCGCTGAACTACACCTCTCCTCCACACGTGACGGGTCGATTGAACTGATGGCGGCAACTCGCGCCTCCTTCCCCGCTCCATCAGATCGTATCGAGATCGTTGGAGCAAGGTTCCTTGCCCACAGCGCCGTCCCGGGGCACTCTCTTGCCGGGAGGAGTCTCGATGATCTCGGTCCACAGTTTGGCCCTGGCGAGCCAATCCTTGCCACTGCTCGATGACCTGGTGCTGCTACTGCTGGGAGCGATGCTGGTGGCTCTGGTCACCCGTAGGCTGCGCATTCCCTACACCGTTGGTCTGGTGGTCGCCGGCGCAGCGATCGGATTCTTGCGCCATCAGGGCGCTCTCCCCAGTGGTGCCGGCCACTTCGCGCTGACCGAGGAACTGATCCTGCTGATCCTGTTGCCTCCCCTGCTCTTCGACGGCGCGATGAACACCGCCTTCTCGAAACTGAAGGAAAATGGCACGCTGGTCGCCAACATGGCGCTGCTCGGAACCTTCGGTTGCATCTTGCTCACCACCGCGGCGATTCGTTCATTGACCGGCTGGGACTGGGATCTGTCGTTACTCCTGGGAGCGATGGTCAGTCCCACCGATCCTGTCAGCGTACTGGCGATCTTCCGCGAACAGGGTGTCGAAAAGCGACTCTCGACCATCGTCGAGGGGGAATCACTGTTCAATGATGGCCTGGTGGTGGTGTTCTACCTGTTGCTGATGCGAGGCCTGGAACAGGGCTGGCAAGAGATCACCGTCGCTGAGGGAGTGCTCACCTTCATCCACATGATTGGAGTCGGAGCACTGGTGGGATTATCGCTCGGCTCGCTGGTAAATTGGCTGATCGAACGGATCGATGAGCATCTGATCGAGGTGCTCTTCTCGATCCTGCTCGCCTATGGATCCTACATGCTGGCGGAACGATTCGAGGCTTCCGGGGTGATCGCCGTGGTCTTTGCCGGATTGATGGTCGGCAATGTCGGTCGCCAGACCGCCATGAGTGCCACCGCCATCTTGAGCCTCGGCTTGACCTGGGAGGTGATCGCATTCATCGCCAACTCGCTCGCATTCATCGCCATCGGCTTTGCTGTCGATCCGGTACTGGTGGTGGAAAACTTCCACCTGGTGCTGCTGGTCTGGCTCGCCGCCACTGCGGCGCGAGCGTTGATGACCTACGCCATCGGCGGTATCGATCAGGCGGTGCGCGGCACCTATCCGCGATCGTGGCTCCACATCATTCACTGGGGCGGCCTGAAGGGCACCGTGCCGGTAGCACTGGCCCTCGGCATGACCGGCTCGACCGCCCTCATCGACGTCGCCCCTCGGCTACAAGCCATCGTCGCAGGGGTCGTGATGTTATCGATGTTGATCCAGGGCACCTCGCTCAAGTGGCTGTTGAGACGGCTCAAGATCGTTCGCCCACTCGAGGCGAGAAGACGCTGGGAACGACACCAAGCGCGTTCGATCGCCGTCGAGACCGCCATCGAGGAGCTGGCCGATGCGGTCTCCAGTACCGAGATCGATCCACAACGCATCGAGTCGTTGCGCGATCGCCTGCTGGCGATACGTGATTCGATTCGCGAAGATCTGAAACAAGTGCTGGAAGATCACCCCGAGTTCGCGGCAGAACAGGTCAGGGATGTGGTGATCCGGCTCCTCCATCGTCAGAGATCTGCGGTGGAAGATGCCTATCGAGAAGGAATCCTGTCCGACGAAGCGCTGCAAGATGTGCAGGCCGAAATCGATCAGTTACTGCTGGAAGAATTTCCCGATCCTGTCCCCGGTGGCGACGGCGCGAGATCCTCGTCATGAACGAATCGCTGTGGATCGAGACCTACATCCTGCCGCGCAGCGGTGGGCCCTCTCGCTCCTTCCTCGGACCCGGTGACGACGCTGCCATCGGCCCGCCGCTGGCGACCGATTCTCCGGTTCTGACCGTCGATGCGATGGTCGAAGGTCAGCACTTCCTCGATCACTGGCTCGATGATGAAACGCTGGCGCGTCGCTTGCTTCGCTCCAGTTTCAGCGACCTGTCCGCAATGGGTGCTCGCGCCGTCGGATTCTTGCTATCGGTCGCGACACCACGCCTTCCTGGCCGACTGGGGGATCGTTTCTGGCGAGCCATCGACGAGGAGTGCGATCGAATGGGAATCCTCCTTCTGGGGGGCAATGTCACCGCCAGCGACGGCGCCCTCTCGCTCCACTGTACCTGCCTTGGACGGGTCCAGAGCGGACGTGAATGGCGCCGCAGCGGCGCCAAGGAGGGTGATCTGCTGCTGGTGACCGGTGATCCGGGCATGGCTGCCCAGGCACGAGAAAAAATCGCTGGCGGCGCTGGAGTCGACCTCCCCCCCCACGGTGAAGATCGCTGGAGTTCGCCGATCTCGCGCCTCGAGGTGGCACAGGCACTGGCGGAGGCGCAAGTCGATGGCCCGATCGTCAGCGCGGCCATCGATGTGAGTGACGGACTTCACATCGATCTGGAACGCCTTTGCCAGGCCAGCGGCCAGCGCGCCACCATCGACATCGATGCGCTGGTCGGCACTGCCCTGGCCCCGACTGCCGACCAGGTGCTAACCGGTGGAGAAGATTACGAGTTACTGATGGCGATCAAGCCCGACTCCCTCGACCGATTTGCCGAGATCGCTGTGCAACATACGACGCGCTGGCACCAGATTGGAGTCATCGATTCCGCCGACAAAGCCTCGATCACCACGGATCGGGTGCAAGTGCGACTGGGCGGAGCAACATTGCAGCGCGAAACCCAAGGGTGGGATCCCTTCCAGCGGCAACAGTAGTGAATGATACCCTCAGGCCCCTGCCCCCTCGATGGCGGGAGCCTCCTCGCCCGCTTCGAGGATCGCATCTTCGATGGCGCTGCCCTCTTCAGGCTTGAGTAACGGAAACAGCACGACATCGCGCAGATTCTCGGCACCGCAGAGCAGTGCCACGATGCGGTCGATCCCCATCCCCCAGCCGGAGATGGGTGGCATTCCATGCTCCATCGCTAGCAGATAGTCCTCGTCCATCATCATCGCCTCATCGTCTCCCTCGGCATTGAGCTTGGCTTGCTCTTCGAGACGCTGCCGCTGATCGATCGGATCGACCAGTTCGGAGTACGCATTGATCACCTCCCAGCCGTGGATCACCAGCTGGAAACGGTCGGAGATGGTCGGTTCATCATCATTCCTGCGGGCCAGCGGGGAGAGGTCCACCGGATGCGAGGTGATAAAGGTCGGTTGCGTGATGCTGGGACGAACTGTTTTCTTGTACAACTGATCGATGAGTGCGCCTCGACCCAGCTTTGGCGCGCCATCAATGTGGATTCCGGCCGCCTCGAGCGCCGATCGCAACGAATCCGCATCGGGGCAGGATTCGACTGCAATGCCAGTACTCTGCTCGATCAACTCGAGCAGCGATCGCCGTGGCCACGGCCCTGAGAAATCGATCTCACCGGCGGCATGAGGCACCTGGAGCGATCCAATACATTGCTCGATGACCGTACTGAGCAACTTCTCGGTGAAGTCCATGTTGTCGATGTAGTTCCAGTAGGATGCGTAATACTCGAGCATCGTGAAGTCCTGCAGGTGAGAGGGATCCATACCCTCGTTGCGGAACACCCGTGCAAACTCATAAACACGGTCGAATCCCGCCACCACGCAGCGCTTCAAATAAGTCTCTGGTGCGATCCTCAGGTATACCGGCATGTCGAGAGCTGCGTGGTGAGTCTCGAAGGGAGTCGCCAGTGCTCCCGATGGCTTGGTCTGCAGCACCGGCGTCTCGACCTCATCAAAATCAGCCTCTTCCAGACCATGACGAAGTGCCCGGATGAAATCGCGGCGCAATCGGAAGCGAGCGCGCGACTGCTCGTCGGTAATCAGGTCGAGGTAGCGACGACGGTAGCGGATTTCTCGATCGGAGATGGCATGAAACTTTTCCGGCATCGGACGCAACATCTTGCCGAGTAACTCCCAACTCGCCCCTCGTACCGTCAACTGACCAATCTTGGTATGGTAGGTCTCTCCCTCGATGCCGACGAAATCGCCCACATCGACCAGTTTGATGAAATCGGTATAGGACTCCTTGCCGATGCCATCTCGCTGAAGCGAACACTGCATGCGCCCATTGACATCTTGCAGGTCAAAGAAGGTCAATTTGCCAAAATCTCGGCGGCTGACGATGCGACCACAGACACGAACTCCGGCCACCGCCGGCTCGAGCCGAGATGCCTGCTCCGGTGTGTGGGTCCGTTCCCAGCGCTCCGGATACGGTTGGATCCCCTGATCTCGCAACTTCTGGATTTTCTCGATCTTGATCTCGCGGATCCGCTCCTCAGACACGATTCCCCCTGTCTCCAACTCCGGTACAGCCTGTACAGGCCCTGCCCAGGCATGATCACTGGCCGGATGCAGCCAAAAGCGGCCTGGTACGGCCTGGCGCGGACCGCTCCATCCCCCCCCCGGTGGGAAGAGATCCGGTCCGCTGTTGCCCGGATCCTAGCCCGCCCAGTCGCAGGGGTCAAAGAGACCGAATCGGGTTCGTTGACATCGAGGCCGGTGGCACTTACCCTTCTCCCTTCCTAGCGATGCCTTCAGCGGTATCGATTGAGCCTCGGAAAGAAAACCCGCCGAAACTGGACCGTATACTCCGGTCCAGCGTCCGGCCGCCAGAGAGAGAAAAGAGGGAGGGACCATGAGTCCTAACTCCAATCGTCGCACTTCACGTACTTTCGTCCTGCTCCTGTGCCTTGGAATGACCCTGGCCTTCGCCGGCTGTTCCTCGGGACCCAAGAGTACCGTGGCCTCAAGCCTGTACTGGAAGCGAGTCTTCCGTCAGATGGGCGATGACCTGCGGGCTGCACGCACCGACATCGACCGCATCGTCTGGGATCTCGACGACCGTCCGATCGAACAGTACTAGTCGCACGTTTTCGTCGACCAGTAGCGATCGACTCAGGCCCGGGTGCACAAGCATCCGGGCCTGGTTTTATAATCCGTGCCTGGTTTTATAATCCGTGCCTGGTTTTTTATTCAGCTCTGGTTTTTGTTGCGAAATCCAGCTACAGAAGTTCGCGGCACAATCGTCAGTCCTGATTCTGCTGATTCTCATGCAACTTCAATCGGCTGGCGGGAGCGGCAGTGATTTCGCCTCCTGACTCCACCTCGGACATCACCTGTTGCACTCGCTCGAGAGCGAGGGCTGACTCTTCGGGTGAATACCATTCGATGGGCAACTTGCGAGCCCAGGCCATCTGGGAACGAACCAGCGCACGAGTCTTGACCTGGATCGATTCAAACTGCTCGTGAGGATCGGTCCCGTCTCGCAGTGCCATGGCAATCTGCTGGTAGCCGATCGACTGGGCGGCGGTATGACTCCAGGGAGGATCATGATTCGCCAGTAACTGCTCCACCTCCGCCACCCAACCCGCCTCGAACATCGCCTCGATACGCCGAGCGATCCTCTGATGGATCTCATCTCGCTGACGATGCACCCCCAGTAGGATTGTCCGCCGGGCATCGATGATGGGAACCCGTCGTCGGTGCCACACGGTGATCGGCTCGCCACTGATCTCGTACACCTCCAGCGCCCGAATGATGCGCTTGTGGTTGTTGGGGTGGATCTGCCGAGCGATTTCCGGATCGACCTCCACCAGTCGCTGATGGAGAGTACCGGCCGGTGAGGTCAGTCCCTGGTGGGCGAGACGCTGACGGATCTCAGGATCGGACCCGGGCCCGGCAAAGATCCCCTCTCGCAAGGCGTGCAGATAGAAACTGGTGCCACCGCTAAAAAGCCAGGGTTGATCGGTGGGGACCTGCGCAGCCAACGCCTGTAACCAGTCGAACACGGTGAACTCTTGCCATGGATCGACCAGATCGACCATCGTGAAGGGACGCCCCTGTCGTAGAGTCTCAGACGGCTTGGCGCTGCCAATATCCATCCCTCGATAGACCTTCATCGAGTCCATCACATGTACCGGCCAGTTCATCTGCTCGGCGATCTTCTGCGACAGGTGCGATTTCCCACCGCAGGTCGGTCCTGCGACGATGACCGCCAGTGGTGGAGCTTTGAGATCGATCATCGGCGGTACCGCGCCACCGATGGCATTCTTGCACGGCTCATGACGGAAGGTATCGGAGTTCCACCACACCGTCCTCGATGAAGAGATGAGCCCCTCGATCCTCGAACGCCTCGAGAACGGTGAAGACTCCTCGACTCCCCCCCCGCTCCAGAAATTCCTCACTGGGTCGATGGTAGTGACCACACACCACCTGGTCAAAACCGCTCTCCACCAGTTGCCCGATCAACTGAAGGTCCGGTTGGATCCGCGCAGGATCCTTGCGCTGCAAAGATTTGCGAGAGCGACGACGCAAAAAAGTGGCGAGTGCGCGACACAACAGCAGCGGCATGTGGCGAACCAGCATGCGGAATGGTCCACTTCGCAAGATCTTGCGAAGGCGCTGGTATCCGACATCGGCGGTACCGAACAGGTCTCCATGGGACAGGTGCCACCGTTGATCGCCGGTTTCGAGCAATAGATGATCGCCACCGACCACCACCCCCGTGGCACGTTCGAACGCTTCGTCGAGCAAGAAGTCGCGATTACCCGGGATCACCACCACATCGATGTTCGCAGCCACCGCACGCTGCAAGGCTTCCACCTCCCGACGCGTCTGCTGGAGAGTCAACTGTCCCGGTCCAAGCCAGACGTCAAACAGATCTCCGAGGAGGTAACAACTCGCATCCAGCTGGTGACAGCTGCGCAAGAGAGCCTCCAGCATCGCCAGCCGCCGCGCGGACCCATCGCAGTGCAAGTCCGCGGCGATGATGCATCGACGAGTGGATGTCGAATCGATCACCGTGGCAGTTTCTGATGGGCTCATGCTTCCGGAATCGTCCAATCATCGGGTTTGAAGTTGCTGGAAGCCGATCGTTTTGGCGGCGGAGTCGAGGCCGCCGGAGGGGACTCGGGTGCCGCAGCGGCAGGCTTCTCCTGTCGGGGTTTCTTGCTGGCAGGCTTTGCGGCCGCAGGCGAACGAGGCTTCGCCTCCGGGTCGGGCGCTCGCTTGGAGTCGGTGTAACTCGGCCAGTCGGAGGATGGTGGTCTCTCCGCAGGTCGTTTCTCCGCGGGTCGTTTCTCCGCGGGTCGTTTCGCCGCAGGTCGTTTCTCTGAAGGTCGTTTCGACGGCTCTGCCGAGCGGCGTGCGCCAGACTCGGCGGCATCTTTACTGATCTGGGATTGCGATTCGTTAGCCGCGGATCCTCTCCTACCGGGAGTGGCGGTCGAACGACCATCCCGAACAGGCTTGCGCGGGCTTTCTTCATGTTCCGATTGTGCCGACGATGCGGCGGACGACTGCTGCTTCCGACGTCCCCTCGAATTATCGGTGGGCTTATCCGTGGGCTTATCCGTGGGCTTATCCGTGGGCTTATCCGTGGGCTTATCCGTGGGCTTATCCGTGGGCTTATCCGTGGACTTATCGGTGGGCTTATCCGTGGGCTTATCCGTGGGCTTATCCGTGGGCTTATCGGTGGGCTTATCGGTGGGCCTACCTGATGGCCGATCCGATGGAGCCATTTGCGCTGGCTCTCGTCGGTCGCCACGACGAGGATCTCTACTGCGGCGACCATCGTCGCCCGTGGATTTGGCGGGCCGTGTAGTTCCATCCGACTCGATCGGTCGTCCAGCGGACTCTCGATCGGAATGAGCTTCCCGACGCGGAGCAGACTCCCGACGTGGAGTAGATTCTCGACGTGGAGCAGCCTCTTCACGCGAAGCAGACTCTCGACGTGGAGCCGATTCCTCACGCGAAGCAGACTCCCGACGTGGAGCAGACTCTCGACGTGGAGCAGATTCTTTACGCGAAGCAGATTCCTCACGCGGAGCAGATTCCCGACGCGGAGCAGATTCCTCACGCGGAGCAGATTTCCGACGCGGAGCAGATTCCCGACGTGGAGCAGACTCTCGACGTGGAGCCGATTCCCGACGTGGAGCCGATTCCCGAC